>NZ_JBJZON010000005.1:0-301537 GCF_047200735.1 Pseudonocardia oceanicola | reverse complement strand
CTAGTCGAGGTCGAGTCCGAGCTCCGGTCCGGCTTCGACAAGGTGTTCGCGTTCCTGGATGCGCTCGCGCTCGGCGCTGACCTTACGGTCGAGGCCCTGGTCGCGACGCTCGCGGTCCTGCTCGAGGGTCTCCGCCTGCTGCGCGCGCCCGCGCTGCCACTCGGCGATGGGGTCGCGGCGGAGGATCTGCGCGCGGTGCGCGTTGAGGCCGGTGAGGATCTCGGCCTGGCGGCGAGCCTTGCGCACGGTGACCGCGTCCCGGTCGGGCTGCTGCTCGGGCCTAGGGTCGCGCAGCGGTCTGGCTGCAGCTACATCGGCCGCGGCCGGGGTGGCCTCGAAGATCACCTCCTGGGCGGGGTCGATGCTGATCGCGTCCTCCTCGGCGATGGTCGGTTCGGCGGCCGCGGCCTCCCCGGCGGGCTCGGAGACCAGGTACGGCGGCTGAGCCTCGTCGGTGACGTCGAGGGTGAGCTGTGCGGGGTCGGCGAGAGCCCGGTCGGGCTCCAGCTCTGCCGCCTCCACTGGGCTGAGTACGGCGAACAGTGCGGTCTGCTCCCCGGCCGCCGTCGGGGCGGGGTCGCGAGGCAGTCCGCGCTTCTCCAGTTCGTCACCGGCAAGCTGGGCGCGCTGCTCGGCGCGGGCGGCGCCTATGGCCCAGGCGTCGCGCACCGCGTGGATGACGGCGAGGTGCTCGGCGCGGGCCTCCAGCTCGGCGGCGAGTCCGGCGGCGGTGTGCATCTCGGCCTCGGCGCGTTCCCGCTCGGGCGAACCGAGCGGCAGGATCCCGGTCTCGGCCCAGTACAACGCCTGGTCGTTGCGGTACTGCTGGGCGGCCAGGCGGGTGTCGCGCAGCTCATCGGCGACGTAGTGGGGGGCGAAGGTGCGCTCCCGGGCCGCGGCGTCGCGGATCTGGCGCAGCTCGGTCTCCGATGCCGCGGCGTAGTCCAGCGCGTCGGTCGGCTCGCCGAGCGCGGCGTAGGCACGCTGCCACAGCGCCCGGTGGAAAGTCTGCTCCCGCGACGGCGCCTCGCCGAGGGCGGTGCTGGTCTCGGGAACCGAGCGCAGGTCCCGGTAGGCCGCGGCGATCCCGGCCCGGCGGATCCACTCGTCGCGGTCCGGCCCGCTGTCGGGCAGCGGACCGAGGTGCTCGACCGCCCAGCGCGGCTGGGTCTCCGCGACCTCCTCGGCCAGCTCGCGCTCCCGCGCTTGGCACGCGTTCGCGAGGATCTCGCCGTACTCCCCGGCGGGCCCCTCGAGCCGGGCGGCCAAGTCGGCCCAGCTCGCTGGGGCGTTCACGCCGAGCACATCGGTCGGGTCGTGCTCAGGTGCGCGGGTGTCGAGGACGTGCTCGCGGATGCGCCAGCGCAGTACATCCGACACCGACGCGGCGTCGCCGAGCCGGCGCATATCGAAGGCCTCGGTGAGAACCGCGGCGACGTCGTGGCCGGCGAGCTCGGCCTCGCGCAGGGTGCGGTGCAGGCGCCCGTAGCCGTCCTCTCCGCGCATCATCGTCACCTGCTGCTCGCCGATGATCTCGCCGAGCATCTGGTCGTAGCGGCTGCGGCCGTACTCGTCCGCGAGCCGGTCGAGCTGGGTGCCGACGAACGCGAGCGAGCGACCCTCCTCCTCATTGAACCGCCGGGTCATCTCCGCCGAGGAGGCCTCGACGTCGCGGTCGCGGCCAAGGATGTCGGCCAGCGCCCCGCGCGGGGTGGTGTCGAGCCCGGTCTGGTCGTGCGCGTCGGGCTCGCGGCTGGTCTCGACGTGGGCGATGTTGGTCTCCCGCCCACGGGTCATCGCCACGTAGAGGGCGTGTGCGTCGAGTTGGCTGTCGACCACTGCCCGCGCGACGTCGACCGTGCGGCCCTGGGCGGCGTGGATGGTGGAGGCGTAGGCGAGCGTGACGTGCTGCTCGACGTACTCGGCGGGCAGGTGCGCGACCAGGCCGTTTGCCGCGACCACGCGCAGCGTGCCGTCCTGGGGGTTGCGTCCGGTGACCCGGTAGGCGACGCGGTTGGTGACCGCGCCGTTGCCCTCGACGCGGATGCTGTAGTCGTTGCGGCGGGCCTGGACGAGGTCGCCGACCCCGACGTGATTGCCGTCGCGCAGCGTGCCGAGCACCTCGGGCTCGACGTAGCCGCGGGCGACCAGCTCCGCACGAATCATCCCGGACAGCTCCGCCGCAGCAGCGTTGTCCGGCACGACCAGCAGCGACTCCTTGCCGCGCACAGTATCGGCGAGATACCCGCGTACGGCCTCGTCGATCATCTCCTCGCGGGTGCCGCCATGCAGCCGCCCGGAGTCTTCATACAGCCGCAGCACGCCCGCGTCGCGTGCCCGCAGCTGCAGCGATGCCGCCCGCTCCCACGGCTCGTGGAAGCGGCGGATCTCGCTCAGCTCGTAGGCGCCGTTGTCCCGCACGAGCAGGTCCAACATGCCGCCGGCACCCACTGCGACCAGCTGTTCCGGGTCTCCGGTGTAGAGCAGCTTGCCCCCGGCCTCCCGCACGAGCCGCGCAATCGCGTCCAGCTCCCCGGTGGCCGACATGCCGGCCTCGTCCACCACCACCAGGTCCCCGGCGCGAAGCCGATCGTAGGAGCGGCCCTGCGTGTCGGGGGCGAAGCGGTGGAGGAAACGGGCGGTGTTCAGCGCGAACAGCCCGTCGTCCTCGAGAACCTGTGCGGCCCGCTGCGAGGTCGCGACGCCGATCACCCGCCCGCCAATGCCGCGTTCCCAGGTGCGCCCCAGTGCTCCCACGGTGTGGGACTTCCCGGCCCCGGCCGGGCCCAACAGCACGTCTCCGGCTCGTCCCGAGGACAGGATCCCCAGCGCCGCATCGAGCTGATCTGGGCCGAGACCAGCGGCAACGAGCTCGACGCGCGCGAGCTCCAGCTCCGGTCCGGCCAGCGCCGGAGCGCCCGCCTGGCGGGCCGCCGCGACGAGCGCGGTCTCGGTGGCCAGCTGCCCGAACGTGGCGTACCGCTCGTGCTGGTGCGCCCGGTAGACACTCTTCCCGTCGGCGCGCTGTAGCTCGGCCGGTACCTCGCCGGGGTCTGGCATGGACACCGTGACGACCCCGTATCGGCCCGCGTCCCGCAGCACTTCATAGGCCAGCTCCTCGGCCTTTCCGTCCACCGACGGGGTGCGGGCCTGCTCGGTCTCGATGGCGTTCACCAGGAGCCCGTAGTCCCAGGTGGCGTGGCCGGCCTGCACCGCGTCCACAGCCGCCTGCAGGGCCTCCTCCCGCGTGCGGGCGGCGTAGCCGCGCTGGTCGGGGTGCCCATGACGGCGCACCTGGTCGGCCTGCGCGCCCACGGCGGCGAGCATGTTTGCCAGCTCGGTGCGACGCGGGGCGGACCAGTTGTCCAGCTGCTCACCGGGCGCGATCGCGCCGGTCTTGTGCGCCCGGTCCTCCAGCTTCGACAGGCCCCACATGTTCTTGCGCTCGGCCGGGGAGGGCTCGCGCCCGTACTGCTCGCGGAACTCCGCCAGCCGCCGGTCGAGGTTTGCCTCGACCTGCCGCGCCCGCGATGAGGCGGCGTCGCAAAGCTGCTGGTCTACCCCCAGGATCTCTCGCGACTTCCCGTCCGGGCGCAGCGCCATCACGACCCCGAGCCGGTCAGACAGGCCCTTCTCCAGCGCCCGGTCGTAGACCGCGACGGCCCCGAACTTGATCGCCTTGAAACCTTTGCCGTCCAGCGCCTGGATGCCGCCGGTCTGCTTGTTGATGACCCGGTTGAGCACCGCCACGTGGGTGTGCAACTGGGGCTCCTGGTTGCGGTTCGTCGAGTGGTCCCAGCGGGTCCAGACGAGCCCGGTCGCCTCGTCGAACCGGCCGACGGACTGCCCGCCCGCGGTCCGACCGTGGTAGCCGGAGCGGGTGTAGGCGGCCTCCCGCTCGACGAACTCCATCGCCTCGGCCAGCGCCGCCCGGTGCGCGTCGACGACCGCCTGCGCGTCGGCCAGGCGCCCCTCCGACCGCAGACCCGCGTGCAGGATTGACACGCTCTTCTGCGGGCTGAACGTCAGGTCGTAGTACGCGACTGCCTTACGCCCGGACGCCGCCGCGGCCGCCTCGATCTCCCGGCGCCGCTCCTCGCCGGCGTCCGGCTCCTTCGCCAACGCGGCCCTGACGCGCTCCGCGGTGCTCTTGAACTTCCGCGGCGGCCGCCCCAGGAACCGTGGCTCGTCGGCGGTCGAGGACGGGTGCAGCAGCTTCCCGAAGACCAGTCGAACGTCACGCTCCGTAGCCGCAGTCCCTGGTGCGATCCCGAGCATCTGCTGCGTGGCCGACCCGAACCACACCCCCGGCGGCTCCTTCTCCGCAGCGGCCAACAGGTACTGGGCGCCGGCCGGCTGCGCCCCGGTGCCACCAGCAGTGGGGGAGAGGCCTTCCCGGTCGAGGTCGCGCACTTCGGCCGGTGAGGGCTGGTGCTCGTGCTCCGCGCAGCCGCTTCCCCGCAGCAGGTAGTCCACCGCGCCAGCCGAGACGGCGGTGATCCCGAGGAAGGCCACGAGATCATCCTACCAAGATCATTAAGTTAATGCATAGGTCTGTGTGAGGTGGAAGAAGTGCGGCAGGAGGAGATGGTGGGAGGGCAGGCGGTGAGGCGGAGGCAGGTGCGGGTGGGAGTGGCTGATGACGAGGAGGTGCAGAGGAGGGGCAGGCGGGCAGCGGTGTGGAGGAGAAGGGGTAGGAGAGGCTGGGGGAGACAGGGGCGCGAGTGGGGGGTGCTGGCGACGGGCTCGGCGAGCTCGGCGGGGTATTGCCTAGGCTGGGCGGCTGCGCTCGAAGGGCGAGGCTCGAACGGCTTGGTCCTTCGATAGCCGGGACAGCATCTGGATGCCTGGGCGCTCACCTTGGGTGACTACAGGCGTGCGCTCGAGACGCGGAAAAGGGCCCCGCCCTTCGGCGGGGCCCTTCGTGAGGTGGTCGGTTCAGGTGGCCTGCGCGGCGACCCACTGGGTCACGGTGGCGCGGTCGGCTCGTTCGAGGTGGCGCCAGTCCGCGCGCAGCCGCGCTCGGCACTCGGCGGGCGTTGCCGAGGTCGCAGCGACGTAGCTGCAGCGGGCGACGATCCATGCCTCGCGTGACGCCGGGGCCGCCGGGGCCGTGACACCCGGGCGCCCGCTCTCGCGGCAGTCCTCGCAGAGCCCGTCGTCGGTGCGGCGGTGCCGGTCGCGCGAGGATCGCTCAGTGCGGCAGACCACGCACGGCAGGCCGCGCAGCGGCGGCAGGGCTGCCAGGTCGTAGTCCAGCGGACGGGAGTCATCGCGCTCGTCGCGGTCGCGCTCGGGCTCCACACGCTCGGCGAAGTACCGCCCGGCGGCCGTGCCGGCGTCCACCGCTCGCTGGTTCGGCCGCGGCTTCGGGGTCGTCCAGCGGGTGGGCAGGTCCCGCGGGGCCCACCGGGCGCCGTCCCGGCTCGTGGTTGCGCCCCGGGGTCGGGGCAGCGGGGCGGTGAGCTGGTCACCTCGCGGCAGGCAGGCCTCGACCAGGGCGCGGCCCGCGTCGTCGCTGACCTTCCACAGGTAGCGCAGCTGGGCGACCCGCACGCTCGGATGGCGCTCCAGGGCTTGCAGGCACCGGGTGAGCAGCTGCTGGGTCGCCTCGTCGGCGTCGGCGAGGATCCGCTCGGTGCGGCGGCGAGCCTGGCGCAGCGCGCCGCGCTCGACGAGCTCGGCGACCTCGCGCAGCCGGTCGGCCACGCCGTCGGCGCCGGTGCTGGGCTCGGTGGTGATGCTCATCGGAGGTGACCTTTCGTCGCTGGTCGCGGGGCATGTGGCGGTGGGTCTGTCGGCCCGTCCTGGGTGGCGGGCGTTTGCCCCGCCACCGCGAAGCGGCGGTCGCTCGGCCTCGGAGGCTCGACGTCAAGGGCAGCCCGGAGGGCTGTCGCCGCAGGCGACGCGGAGCGTCAGCGGAGCGCCCTTTACGTGGAGGGAGGCCGGGCTCAAGCTCTAGGGCCGGCAGGCCCACTGCCCCGCCGAAGGCGGGTCCATCTGTTGTCCGGGGACGGGCTGTGGTGTCGGTCGGTGGACGACCTGATGTGTCGTTGGCCCGGGCGGGATCATGACACAGCTGCGGGGACGGCGGACAGTGCTCTGTCCTTGAGCCGGTAGCTGGGTCCGTTGATGGCGATGACGTCGCAGTGGTGCAGGAGCCGGTCGAGGATGGCGGTGGCGATGACCTCGTCGGTGAACACCTGGCCCCACTCGGAGAACGTCTTGTTCGAGGTGATGATGATCGAGCCTCGTTCGTAGCGGCGGCTGATCAGCTGGAACACCATGTTCGCCGCGGCCCGGTCGCAGGGCAGGTAGCCCACCTCGTCCAGGACGAGCACGGAGGGCCGCAGGTAGGTCTGCAGCTTCTTGGCGAACCGGCCGGCGGCCTCGGCGGCGCGGAGCTGGCGGACGCAGTCGTCCAGGCTGGTGAAGTAGATCGAGTGCCCGGCCTGGCAGGCGGCGACGGCGAGCGCGACGGCGATGTGGGTCTTCCCAGTCCCGGGCGGTCCGAGCAGGGCGATGTTGCCGCGGGCCTCGACGAACGCCAGCGCGGCGAGGTCACGGATCTTGCGGACGTCGAGGTCAGGTTGGAAGGCGAAGTCGAACTCGTCGAGGGTCTTGTGGTGCGGCAATCCGGACAGCTTCAGGGCGGTGCGGAATCGGCGCCCCTCGCGCAGCCCGAGCTCCTCACCCTGGACGGTGTCGATGAACTCGCGATAGCCCATGGAGTCGGCCTCGGCCCGCTCGACGAGCAGCTCGAGGTTCTCAGCCAGGTGCGGCAGCCCGAGCCGGGTGGCGTGCGCGGTGATCCGGCTGGAGATCAGCTCAGTCATGCCGCACCCACCAACGACTCGCTCTCGGCGCCGGCCGCAGCGGCGGGGTCAGGTGGTGCGGCCAGCCCGGCGAGTCGGTCGTAGTAGGCCAGCGGACGCCGGACGACCATGACGTCGAGCGCTGCCTGGGACTCACCGAACACCATCGACCCCGACACCGAAGAGGACGCCGAGGCACCCTGGACTTGTTGGGCGGCAACGGGTTCATGACCTGTGATGTCAAGGGTGGTGGAGCGGGTGTGGCCGTCGGGGAGCTCGGCCCAGTGCGCGGGGTCGACGATCATCTGACCGCGGACGGCCGCGAGCGGATGCCTCCCCAGGAGCATCGGGGTCCGGTCGGGGCTGTCGACGGGCAGCCGCCAGATCTCCAGGTGCTCGACCCCGACCCGGACCTCGACCCGCTGCCCGGCCTTCGTCACGCGCCCGTCGGCGGCTCTCGCGGCGACGGAGTAGGAGGACCCGGCGAAGGAGATCAACGCATCTCGTCCGACCCGGCGTAGATGGGTCTCGGTGACCGCGTAGCCGAACTGCGGCACCGGCCCCAGCGCGGCATGATCGCGCACGGCGCGAACGCCGATCACCTCGCCGTGGGTGCGGTGGACCTGCCCGCGCCGGATCGGCACCCAGGCAGCGAACGCCGCGTCCAGCTCGGCGAGGCTGCTGAACCTGCGGCCGGACAGGACGTGGTCACGCCCGATCTGCACCTGCCGCTCGACCCGGCCCTTCCCGGTGGGGCGGTGGGCGGCGAGCACGTCGATGGTGAACCCGTAGTGCTCGGCGAATGCCGCCGCCTGCGGGTGCAGCGGCACCGCCCGCCCGGGCGCGACGTGGCGGCGGACCACGGTCTTGGTGCGGTCGTAGACGATCGTTGTGGAACGACGTCGAACTGAGAGTGGCGGCGCCACGGGAACGAGAGTGACGGCGCCAGCAGAATGAGAGTGTGGCGCGCGGCCCGTGGACGATAGGTCGTGGATGTCAGCGGTCGGGTCGGAGTGAGAACTCCGCGTCCTCGGTGAGTTCGAGGTAGCCGCCGCCGGGGTGGCGGCGGATGAGTCCGCGTTGTTGGAGGGCGACGATCGCAGTCGGGTCGAGGGACGTCATTCGCTCGGTGACCGTCCGGGGCGCGTGGGCGATGGTGGCCAGGACGCGGGCGGTCTCGACGTCGAGTTCCGGGTCGGGCTCGTGCAGCTGATGCAGGGCGGTGCGTTGAGCTTCGGTGAGGTGGCGGTCGCGGCTGCGCAGGCCGCGAACCGGGACCGGGGTCGTCGGTGCCGGGTCGTGGTCGATGCGTACTCCGGTGTCGGCGAGTTGCTCGTCGAGGGCGCTCAGGGCGTCGCCGAGCCGGTCGAGGGTCCAGCCCAGTGCCTCGGCCAGCCGGGCTGAGCTCACCGATGGCCCGGGTCGGCCGGGTGGGCTGGTCAGCGTGGCCAGGGCCGCCGCGATGACGGCCACGTCAGCCGGGCCGGACGGAACTGGCCGGGTGCACCGCCGCGTGCCCGAAGTGAGGTCCCGGAACAGTTCGGCGGGGTGGAGATCAAGTACGTGGCACAGGCGTTCGAGGATGCCCAGCGGGACGGTGTCGTGGTCGTTGTCGGTCCAGAGCCGGGCCGGGCCCGTGGCCGCCCCGGCCCCGACGCGGACGGCGAGTTGGGCGTGGGTCATCCCGGCCGCGACGCGACGTTGCTCGACCAGCGACCAGTCGATCACCAGCCGGCGGGCCGGTCGCCGTGCCCGGCCGGTCACCGGCCCACCCCGGGCAACCCGCGCAGGTCGATGACCGATCCGGTCCGGAACGACCCGGACAGCAGGGTCACGCCAGCGTAAGCGACGCCCTGATCGCGCAACTGGGTCAGCGCGCGCTCGTCGAGCAGGGCGCCGTCGTCATGCGCGAACAGCCAGCTCGCACCGATCGGGATAGCAGTGTCGCCGGTCCCGGTCGGGTCGACCGCGGCCGGTGCCTGGTCGGGTGGCAGGACTGCTCGCAGGAGACCGGCTGCGCGGGCCGGGATGCGGTAGCCGAGCATGCTGCTCAGGCGTATGTGGAGGCCGCCGCGGTGCTCGGTCAGGGCGCCGGCGTGGAGGCGACACAGCGCCGCCGGGGGCAGGCCGGTGGCGCAGGAGAGCAGGACGGCGGCGGCCGTGGCCGGGTCGGCTAGGCAGCGGAGCCGGGCCACGGTGGCCGGGTCCAGGCGCGGCTCGAGGCGAACGGCCGAGTCCCTCCGGGTAGGGGCGAGCTGCGGGCGCAGGTCGACGAACAGGCCCTCGGCGAACAGGCCGGCTTGCGCGGCCCGGACCCGGGTGAGGACCTCGTCGGTGCTGGTCGCGTCGATCGTGAGCTGCTGGAGTACAGCATCGATCAGGTCCGCGCGGCTGACCCGGCTGAGAAGGCTCAGCCGGAGGTCGTCGGCGTGCGCTCGGGCGTGGGCGAACGTGTCCCGGTAGACGGCGTCGACCCGCGTGAACGCCCCCACCGCCAGCACCCGGCGGGCGGCGGCCCGGAACCGGGAGAACTCCACGTCCGGTACCGCGGGGAACCCGCCGTCCTGCTCGGCGTCGGCGTGCGGCAGCGCGCTCAACCCGGCCGGCCACGGCCAGACCGCAAGAACACGACCCGCGTGGGCCGTGGTGAGAGCAGCTCGCTGCTCGCGGGTGGGGTCGGTGCCGTGCACGACCAACCACAGCCGACTCCCGGTCGTGGCGGCCAGGATGGCCAGGTCGGCCCAGCGGGCGGGCGGGAGCCGGTGAGCGCCCAGCACCACGAGGTCCGTGACCCGCTCGGCCGCCAGCCAGCGCCCGGCCAGGTCCCAGGCCAGCCCGGTGGGTCGCTGCGCCGCTGGCGCACCGGGCGACTTACCCAGCGCGACCAGCAGGTTCGCGGCCAGCTGCGACCGCGACACACTGCCGGGCGGGGGTAGGCACACCACCACACCCCGGTCCAGCGCGTGACACGCCTGCACCTCGGCCAGACAGGCCGGCGCGTCGTCGGGATCGGTGACCACCGTGACCCGCGGCGCATCCTCCTCCAGTGCGGCCGTGCCGAGACCGGCTCCCGGGCGCTCGACCGTAGCGATAGCCGGCGGCGCGTTCACCGGGCGCTGGTCGCGGCCGGCCGGGAGCGCACGCCGCCCTGCAGGGCGAACGCGTTGCGCGCTATCTGCTCATCGAGCCGATCGGCGCCGCTGGCCTGGCACAGCTCGACCGCGGTCGCGGTGAACGCGGCCCAATCGCGCAAGTAGCCGTGCGCGAAATGGTCATCGACGAACAGCAGCAGCTCCGGGGCCAGGTCGGCGTAGATCCGGTGGTAGCGCGGCAGCAGCGCGCACACCTGCTCGCCGGACAGCGGGGTGCACACCACCCGGCGGTAGATCCGCGAGCGCAACATCGGTTCGCGGGCCAGGACCCGCCAGGCACCGTCCCCGCCGACCAGCAACAGCCCGAACCGGGTCAGCCGGTGATCGTGCAGGTAGCGCAGGAACTCGATGCACTCCCGGTTGAGCTGCTGCGCCTCATCGACCACGACCAGGCGTTCCCGGCCGTCGCGGCCGCGGTGATCGGCCAGCTGCTCAAGCAGCTCGGCGGTGAGCGCGAACCGGTCCCGTCGGCCCGGCGAGGCGCCGCACAGCTCGCCGTAGAGGGTGGCGGCCACCAGCCGCATCGTCGGCCGGCTCGGGAACGATACCCAGCACGCGCTCGCCTCGTCGGTGCGCCGGTCCAGGGCCTGTTCGACGGCGAAGGTCTTGCCCAGCCCGGCCGGCCCGTGCACCGCGCCCATCGCGCGGGTGCCCACCAGGTCGGCCACCGCCTGATCCACCAGCGCGAGCTGCTCGGTCGGCAGCGTGGCCGCGCCGTCGATGTCCAGGAAGTGACGCACGCTCACCGGTGGTCTCCCTCGGGGGTGGTGGCCGAAGCCGCCGGGTCGGCGGGTTCGGGCGGGTTCCAGTAGTCGAAATCGCGGTGCAGATTCAGCAGGTCGGTGCGGGCCAGCCGCTGCAGATCCCGGTCCCGCGCGTCGATGTCGCGCTCGCCGCCGTCCCGGCCGCGCCGCTCGCTGCGGGCCTCGTCCGCGTCGATCACCGTGACCTCTTCGGGCTCGCCGGGCGCGGTCATCGGCGCCAGCCGGGTCCGGGCCCGGCGGCTGGTGCGGCGCTGGCGGCGCCCGAGCTCGGCGGCATCGGCGCGGCGGCGGGCGAGGACCTGCTCGCGCTGCTCGTCGGTCAGCGCACCCTGTGGGTAGGCGGTGCACAGCCAGATGTCGGCGCGGAAGATCTCGATCTGCCGGTAGTCGTGCGGGGTGTAGCGGACCTGCACCTGCTCGCCGACCCGGCCGTTGAGCTCGCCGGCGATGAACGTGTGGCCGTGGAAGTGCACGCCGTCGCGTTGGATCGTGCGCTCGCAGTCGGCGAGCAGCAGCCACCGCAGCTGCTCGCCGGGGATCTCCTGGATCGGAGTCGGGTCGGACTGCCAGCGCTGCAGCGGGGTCTGCCCGTCCAGCGCCGAGTGCGCCCGCACCGTGTTGTAGTCGGTCACCCACTGGTCGAACCGGTCCACGAATGCCGCGAGCGTCATCGGCGCCACGTCCGGCCCGTAGAGCCGCCCGTCCGCGGCGCGCGGGCCCTCGGTGTTGAACGGCAACCCGGACAGGAACTCCTGGTCCACGGTCAGGTTCGCCCGCTCGATCTTGCCCTTCTGGTGCGGGGCGTAGCCGTCGGTCGGGTCGAACGTCGTCCCCAGGGTGGCGCACACTCGCTCCAGGGCGGTCGTGGCGAACTCCAGCCCGTTGTCCGGGACCAGCACCCGTGGCACCCCACCGAACGGGCCTCGCGCCGCGTCGACCACCAGCCCGCGGCGCAGCGCGGCCAGCACGGTCGCCGCGTCCGGGCGCAGCGACAACGCCCACCCCATGATCAGCCGCGAGTAGCAGTCCAGGAACGCGGTCATCCACGGCTTCATCGGCCGCGCCCCGCGCGGCGGGGTCACCAGTACCGGCAGCTCCTTGTGGTCGGCCTCCCAGCGGGCGTTGCGGCACACCGGCTCCCACCGCAGATACACCTCGTGGCGCCGCCGACCGGCCACCCCGTCGGTGGCCGCGGCCCGCTCCCCGGGCCGGAGCTCGCGGGCAAACGCACGCTGCAGCGTGCGCAGCGGTGGCACCGGGACACCCCGCGCCACGCGGTCCCGCCACAGCGCGGCGACGTTGCCGCCCCAGTCGGCGTACCCGTCCCGGTCGGCCTGGTTCAGCACGTACCGCGTCCGTGCGCTCGCCGCGTCGGGCCCCGGGGTCGAATCGTCCTCGGGGTCGGTGGCCAACCACCGCCACACGGTGCTGGTCGACACCAGCAAGCCGTCCGCGGCCCGCCGTACCTCCGCGCTGATCGACCCACCCGCGGCCCGCTTCTCCCGCAGCCGCGCCACCAGCACCGCCCGGGTCGCGGGATCGACATGCTTCACCGCGCCAGCTCGCCGACACAGTCCGGACAGACCGGCCCGGACAACCGCCACCCCGCCCCGACCAGCCAGTCCCGCACCACCGCGGTGGCCGAGTGGTCGCCGGCGGCGAGGTCCCCACCGAGCAGCGGCCCGTCCCCGCAGCGCACGCAGATCACCTCGTCGCTGGCCCGGCCGGGACACAGCCGCGGCAGAAGTGCGCCAGCTGCACCGCCGGGTTCCCGGTCGGGCTCGGCAGCAGCCAGGTCATCGCCACCTCCGCGCGCGCCATCGGGTTCGTCGGTGCCTGCCCGCACCCGGCACAACGCGTCGGCACGGCGGCGCGGTACGACGTCCCGGTTGGCGTCATCTGCTGGCTCGGCTTGCCGGTCGTCATGCGGTTCCCTCCGCCGCGCGGTTGGCCTGGTGCGATAGTGCACCCTTATCCCATACATCGATCGCCAACACGCCGCCGCCACCAGCACCAACCCGAACCACAACGCGCGCGAGGACCGCGTGTTATCCGGTACATGCCCGAGAGGACCCCGTGACCGCCCAGCCCGTCCCGCACCTGCACCCGGTCACCGGCGGCCGCCCGCGCGGCCCGGTGACCGTGCAGGACGCCATCGACGCCTTCCTGGCCGTTCCCCGCGGTAGCAGCTCTCCGCACACCCGCCGCGCCTACACCGACGTCCTCCACCGCGTCGCCGCCGAGCTGGGTCCGGACCGCGAACTCGCCAGCGTGGACGGCGACGACGTCGCCGACACGCTCACGATCCTCTGGGGCACGAGGGCGCCGGCCACCTGGAACCGCAACCGCGCCGCCGTATCGGCCTGGCTGACCTGGTGCACGGCCAAGGCCCGCTGGACCGCCCCCGGGTTGCCCGGCACCTGCGAACGCCGCCACGAACCCCGCGACCACACCCGCGCCGTCGACCGGGCGACCATCGACCGGATCTGCACCCGCCGCGACGTCCCGCTGCGCGAGCGGCTGCTGTGGCGGGTGCTCTACGAGACCGCCTCCCGCGCCTCCGCGGTCCTCGGGCTGAACGTCGAGGACTGCGACCTCGAGAACCGCCGCGCCGCCGTCACCGTCAAGGGCGGCGACACCGGCTGGATCGTCTGGGGCCGCGGCACCGCCCTGCTCCTGCCCCGCTACCTGAGGGGCCGCAGCCACGGGCCGCTGTTCTGCTCCGAACGCCGCCCCGGACCGGTCCGGCGGGCCACCACTCCGGCGCGGGACCTGTGCCCGGAGACCGGCCGGGCGCGGCTCGGCTACGACCGCGCCCGCACCCTGATCAAGACCCACACCGGACTCGAGCTGCACCAACTCCGGCACTCCGCGGCCACCCACCTCGGCGACGCCGGCGCCGACGCCACCGTGATCATGGCCAAAGGGCACTGGCAGTCGCTGCGCACCGCCGCCCGCTACACCCGCCCCGGCCTCGCCGCGGTCACCACCGCCACCGAACTGCTCGACCCACCCGACCGGCGCGGATGACTGGTACCCGACGCGTGTTGCCGAGCCCTCGAAGCAGCCGGGCCAGGTCAGAAACGGCACCGATCACGAGAAGGACCAGTTCGGGCGGGTACCGGCACCGATGCCGATCACCGGGAACGCCGCTCCGGCGCCGAGGTCCTCAGTTGCGGACGTTGATCGTGGCCATCATGCCGGCGTCTTCGTGGTCGAGGATGTGGCAGTGATACACGCTGCGTCCGGAGTACGTCGTGAATGGGATGCGGATCCGGACCCAGCCGCGGGCCGGGACGAGGACCACGTCCTGGGGCACCCCGACTAGCGGGGCGCCGTCGCTGCGGGCGAGCACCATGAACGACCAGACGTGCAGGTGAAACGGGTGCGCGAGCGGACTGGGGTTGGTGACGGTCCATTCCTCGACCGCGCCGAGGGTGGTGGTCTGGTCGTCGCGGGCGGGGTCGAAGGTGCGGCCGTCGATGGTGAAGGCCATCCCGTCCATCCCGCTGCCGCTCATGCCGCTCATGCCCATCTGGAAGGTGATCTGTCGCCGCCCGGTCACGGGCCCGGCGGCAACCGTCTCGACGGGAAGGGTGGCCGGCAGCGCCGGGGAGGTGACCGACAGTCCCTCGGTGACCAGGGTGGCCAGGGTGACCGGCCCGCTGGCGGTGGTGCCGCCGCCCATCATCCCGTCCATGCCGCCGCGGTCGGCAGCCTCGGCGAGGAGCGGGTAACGGCCGGTTCCGGTGGGGCGCACGATCACGTCGGCGCGGTTACCCGGGGCGAGCAGTACGCGGTCCTTCGTTGCCGGCGCGGTCAAGAAGGTGCCGTCTTGGGCGACCTGGATCAGGTCGTGCTCGTCGAGGCGGATCGGGAGCACCCGCGATACGCAGCCGTTGATGATCCGCCAGCGCTGCGTCGCGCCGGGGGCGGCGGGGATGATGGGCTGGTGCTGGCCGTTGACCAGGACCAGTTCGCCCTGCCGACCCATCGCCCGGTCCATCGCGCTGACCTCGACGAGCTCGCCGTCGCCGTCGAGGGTGGTGTCGGTGATCAGCAGTACCCGGTCCTCGACGACGGAAAGGTCGGGGCCGGGTGGGGCGACCAGCAGCGCACCGGCGAGCCCGCCGAAGATCTGGTCGGCGACCATGCCGTGGTGATGTGGGTGATACCAGAACGTCCCCGTGGGGTGGTCGGGCGGGATTCGGTACAGGTAGTCGAACGAGGTGCCGGGGTCGACCCGCACGAACGGGTTGTCGCTGTGGGCCTGCGGGGAGACCCGCAGGCCGTGGGTGTGCAGGTTGGTGGGCTGGTCGAGCTGGTTGGTCAGCCGCACGGCGAGCTCGTCGCCGGGGCGTACTCGCAGCGTCGGGCCGGGTGCGGAGCCGTTGTAGCCGAGCGCGGCGGTGTCCTGCCCGCCCAACCTGGCCCCCGGGGCGGCGGTAAGTTCCACCGCGAGTCGCCCGCCGCGGCTGGCCAGTACGGCTGGGTCCCGCAACGGCTCGCCGACGGGGGGCCGGAGCCGGCCGGTCCCGGTGCCGGAGAATCCGCCGAGCCAGCCGGTGGCGCCGGCCGCAACTGCGGCGGCGCCGAGCCCGCCCAGCCCCAGCGCGCGGCGCCGGCTGATCGGGGCCGGGTTCATGCCAGCTCGTCGCGACGGCGGCGGTACTCGGCCTCGTCGATCTCGCCGCGGGCGTAGCGCTCGTCCAGGATCTGTTGCGCCGACGAGCGCGTCCCCGGCGATCCCTCCGACCGGGTCCCCCCGCCCGGTGCCGCGCCGGCACTGCCGCGGCTTTGGGCGAGCCGGAACACGAGATAGCCCAGCAGGGCGAGCCCGATCAACAGAAGGACCGGCCATACCCAGGCCCAGCCCATCATCGATCCGTCCATCATGGTTGTGACCTCCTTCGATCCGACACTGTCCTCGGCGAGGGGACGTCGGGTGTCCCGATCTCGTGCAGTGCAGGAATGCGGCTCGGTTACCCGGCCGGCTGGTGTGCTATCCGGTGGTGGTGGGCCGCCCGGAGGCGGTCCAGCCCTGGGTGCCGCCGTCGACCGACACCGCATCGATGCCGGCCCCGGTCAGCAGTTCGGCGCCTTGGGCGCTGCGCCCGCCGGACTGGCACACCACGTGCACCAGGCGGTCGGTGGGGACCTCGGCGAGGCGGTCGCCGAGTTCGGGCAGCGGGATCAGGTGGGCGCCGGGGATGTGGCCCGCGGCGTACTCGTCGGGGTTGCGGACGTCGATCACGGTCACCTCGCCGCTGTTACTGGCGGCGGCGAGGTCGTCGACGGAGATCTCACGGACGGTCATGGTTGGCGCTCCTTCGTGTCAGTTTCGTTGCAAGGTCAGGTGGCGGTGAGGGCGATGACGGTCTGGGTGGCGACGCCGGCGGCGACGAGCAGGACCAGCGTGGCGAACCCGCGGCTCAGCGTGCTCGCGGGCAACCGACGCGCGAGGCGGCCGGCCGGGAGCGAGGCGAGGATCGCGGCGGCGGCGAACGCGACGATGATGGACCAGCCCAGCCCGCCTGCGGAGGCGGCAGGACTGCCGGTGGTGAGGTAGGGCCCCAGCCCGGCGATCGAGTTGACGACGATGACCACCAGTGAGGTGGCCACCGCGCTCGGCGTCGACAGCCCGAGGGCGACGACGAGGGCGGGCACGAGCAGGAACCCGCCACCGACGCCGAGCAGCCCGGTCAGGAACCCGACCAGCAGCCCGGTCGCGACGGCGCGGGGCAGGCAGCGGCGCCAGGCGACACCGCCGCCGGGCAGCTCGCACACCCCGCCGGCCTCGTCGCTGCCGCGCAGCATCCGCAGCCCGGCGGCGACCATGAGCACGGCGAACACCAGCATCAGCCACCGGCCGTCGAGCCGCTGGTTGACGATCCCACCGGCGACCGAGGTGGGGATGCCCGCGGCGCCGATGACCGCGGCGAGGGCCCCAGTTGACCTCGCGGCGGGCGCGGGGGGCGACCGCGACCGCGGAGGCCAGCCCGATCACCACCAGCGATGCCGGGACCGCCTCGCCCAGCGGCAGCCCGAGCCCGTAGACCAGGGCGGGCACGGCCAGGATGCCGCCACCGCCGCCGACCAGGCCGAGCAGGGCGCCGATCAGCAGCCCGAACCCGGCCGCGAGGACGATCACCGCTCCCTGTCCGGTGCTCGACCGTGCGGCCCGGTCCGCAGCGCGGCGAGGGTCTGGCCGGCCTCGGGCTCGGCGACGTCGCGGTTGTGGGGGAGCCGGGCCAGGGCGGCGCCCAGGGCGCAGGTGTTGCTCAGCGCGGAGAAGGTGAGCCCGGCGCCGATCCCGACGGCCAGCAGTCGGCCCTTCGGCGAGCAGAACCGCCCCGCGGCCAGCCCGGCGAGCACGAGCACACCGGCGACGAGACGGACCTGGCGCTCCAGCGCCCAACCCTGGGGTCCGCGGACGACGTCACCGCCGGCGGCGGTGTAGGCGGGCAGTCCGCCGTCGAGAACGTGGGCGCGGTCCAGCCCCGTCGCGGCGAGGTGGCGGCGGGCCCGCTCGGCGCGTACCCCGGACTGACACACCAGCACCACCGGGCCCTCGATGTGCGCGGCGAGCTCCCTGGTGTGCTCGGCCAGCGTGCCCAGCGGCACGTGATACGAGCCGCGGATGTGAGACGCCTGGTATTCGGCCGCGCTGCGGACATCGACGACCATCGGTGCCCCCGCCCCGTCGCTCTCGGCGGCGTTGTGCCACGCGAGGACGGTCGCGGCATCGACGGTCCGCCCGATGGGGGAAGTCTCGAGTGTGGAGGTCGTGGTCATGCGGAGAAGAAATCCTCTCGGTCTGCGGCGAGGCGATTCGCCCCATGGAGCTGCGCCGGTGGTCGGCCGGCGCCGGTGCTGAGTGTCCGGCCCCGGGGGTCAGCTGCCGGTGCTGGCGTGATGGTCGGTCATCGGCAGGCCGGCGTCGGCGGCGCGGGGCCAGTCGTCGTTGATCAGGACCAGGTCGCGGCCGGGGCGGTCGAGCATCGAGGCGGCGATCGAGGCGCGATAGCCCGAGCCGCAGTAGACCCACACCTCGCCATCGGGGACCTCGCCGCGGCGGGCCGGCAGCTCGTGCAGCGGGATGTGCACCGAGCCCTCGACCCCACCGGCGGCGCGCTCCTCGTCGCGGCGGGCATCGACAACGAACAACCCGCCCTGGCCGCGCTGGGCGCGGGCCGCGGCCAGGCCGACGAAGTCCGAGACCGGGTAGGACCGCAGACCCTGCCCGGCGGCAAGGGACTCGATCGGGCCGGTAGCGGCGCCGGCGAGGCGGTCGACGCCGATCCGGACCAGTTCACGTTGGGCGTCGGCGACCTGCTGCGCGTCGTCGCCGATCAGGGTCAGCTCGGCGTCGAAGTCGAACGTCCACCCGAAGTAGGTGACGAACGGTGTCGACAGCTCGTAGCCCAGCGAGCCGGGCAGGTGACCGGCGGCGAACGCGGTGCGCGCGCGCAGGTCGACCACCCACTGGCCGGCCTCCAGGCGGCGCCGCAGCTCGGCGGGGTCGACCGGCTCCGGGGTCGACAGGTCGACCGGGTCGGGCCCGGCCGTGTTCGCCGGGCCCATGCGGGCGTAGTAGGTCGGGAACGCCCCCAGGCCGGCGATCAGCGCGTCGACGTAGTCCTGCTCGTCCTGGGTCAATGCCGGGTTGCTGCTGGCCTCCTGCCCGACGGTGGAACCGTCGGCACCGCTAGCCGGGGTGCCGGCGCAGAAGCTGCCGAACCCGTGGGTCGGATAGACCGCGGCTTTCGCGGGCAGCTCGTCAACCAGCCGACGCACCGAGTGGAACTGGGCGTGGGTCAACGCGACGGTGTCCTCCGGCGAGACCAGGTCGGTACGCCCGGTGGTGCCGTAGAGCATCGACCCGCCGGTGAACACCGCCACCACCTCGCCGCCAGTGTCGCCGCCTGCGTCCGCGGTGGTGTCGAGCAGGGCGTAGGACAGGTGATGGTGGGTGTGCCCCGGGGTGGCGATCGCCCGCAGCCGCATCGCCCCGGCCGTGACCTCGTCGCCGTCGGCGACCGGGGTGCGGTCGAAGCCGACCTCGTCCGCGGCACTGACCAGATACGCCGCGCCGGTGCGCTGCGCCAGGTCGAGCCCGCCGGTCACGTAGTCGTTGTGAATGTGGGTCTCGGCGACGAGGGCGACCGTCACGCCCAGGTCGGCGGCCAGATCCAGGACCCGGTCGATATCGCGCTGCGGGTCGATCACCACCGCCACCTCACCGTCGGTGACCAGGTAGCTGCGGTCGCCCAGCCCGGACGTCGCGATCGTCTGAATGTCGATCATTAAGTTCCCTACCCGGTAGGGTATCCCCACCGTTTGCTCGATCGTCGTTGTCAGCGGTTGTGGCGGCATGCCGGCCCCGTTCCCGACGCCAACCCCCTCGAGAGCCGGCCGGATCGGCGCGCGGTCAGGCCAGGGACAGGAACAGGCGCTCCATCTCGGCCACGTCGACCGCGCGCTCCCCCTCGTCGTTCTCGGTCATGCAGTGCCGCAGACCAGTCGCGATGATCTTGAAGCCGGCCTTGTCCAGCGCCCGGGCGGCGGCGGCGAGCTGGGTGACCACGTCCTTGCACTCCCGCCCGTCCTCGATCATGCGGATGATCCCGCTGATCTGGCCCTCCACGCGGCGCAGCCGGCTCACCACATCAGTGAGCTCATGGACCTGAACCTGCATGGCCGTCTCCGTTCCCGGGCATCCCCGCGGTGGGTCCGTAGGCTCGCCCTCCGCACAACCGACCGTACCCCCGGGGGTATTCCGGTAGCGTCGTGACCCCGGCCACCCGAATAGGCCACCCGGCCCCGCAGCCGCACACGAAAGGAGCCAGCAGCGATGCAGATCGCCCACACCGTCGAGGTCGATCTCGACCACCAACAGGCCATCGACGCCGTCACCGCCGCCCTCGCCGAGCAGGGCTTCGGCGTGCTGACGACCATCGACATCAAGGCCACCCTCGCCGCGAAGCTCGGCGAACAGATCGACGACTACACCATCCTCGGCGCCTGCAACCCCCGCCTCGCCCACGCCGCACTCTCCGCCAGCCCGGAGGTCGGCCTGCTACTGCCCTGCAACGTCACCGTCCGCCGCGCCGAGGGCCGCACCCTCATCCAAGCCGTCGACCCCGGCACCCTGCTCGGCATCGCCGCCGGCGACCAAGCCGAACTCGCCGACACCGCCGCCGATGCCGGCAAACGCCTGCGCACCGCCCTCGACTCACTGGCATGACCAAGACTCGCAATCGCTGAGTAGCCTGCGCACCGCCCTCGACTCACTGGCATGACCAAGACTCGCAATCGCTGAGTAGATCCGCGCGCAGCGCACTACGACACCCAGAGCGATCCCGGCATCCCGCAGGGCGAGCGCCGCGACGCCAGTGTGCCGCTCCCGCCCGCCGGCCGCGTGTCAGCCGCCACCCAGGATGACGACGGGCTGGTTGTAGTCCGCCATTGAGGATGCGGACGAACGTCGCCGTTGGTGTGTCGTGTTGATCGGCTTGGTCGGCGCCGCCATCGTGACGACCTTCATGGGTCGAGGCATGCCACGGCCCTCCCGCTGATCCGCCTGGCCAGCAGTCGTGCGGAAGGGCCGTGTGCGCTCTGGAGGCGCGGTGCTCACGGTAGGGATGGATGCGGGACGGGTCGAGCACGAGCTCCGTTCGGGGGAGCTGGCGTGTCCGGGTTGCGGAGACCGGCTGAGCGGCTGGGGACGGGCGCGGACCCGGTCGGTGCGCGACGAACGAGGTATCCAGACGCTGACGCCGCGACGGACCCGCTGTGTCGGCTGCGGGGCCACGCATGTGCTGTTGCCGCTGCTGGTGCTGGTCCGTCGGGCCGACGCGGCGGCGGTGATCCTCGCGGCGCTGTGCGCCAAGGCGGCCGGGCGGGGCCACCGCGCGATCGCGGCGGAACTGTGCCGTCCCGCGGAGACGGTGCGCGGCTGGCTGCGCTGCTTCGGGGCGCGGTTGGAGCCGGCGCGGGCGGTGTTCACCCGCTGGTGCCGGGCGCTCGCGCCGGATCTGGGCTGCCCCGCAAATTCCGGACCGCTGTATTCGTGCTTTCTATGCTGCGGCCTGCTGGTTCAGGTATTCGTTGCGGACCGCGTGGGGTGTCCGGTAGCCGAGTGCTGAGTGGATACGTCGGCGATTGTAGTGCAGTTCGATGTATCGGGCAATGTCGGCGGCGGCCTTCTCTCGGGTCGGATACACCATGTGATGCACGCGTTCGGTCTTCAGGGTGGCAAAGAACGATTCAGCGAGCGCGTTGTCCCAACAGACCCCTGTCCGGCCGAGGGAATGCCGCAGATGTAGCTGGTCGAGCACGGCCAAATACTCGGCCGAGGTGTATTGGGTTCCGCGGTCGGAGTGCATGATGCAGTTCGGCTCGAAAATGTGATTCTGGTTGGCCATGCCGAGCGCGTCGGTGACCAGTTCGGTGCGCATGTGGTCGGCCATGGCGTATCCGATCACTTCTTTGTTGAAGCAGTCGATGACCGTGGCCAGATACAGCCCACCCCTGCCAGGTCGGAACGTAGGTGATGTCGCCGACCAGCTTGGCGCCCGGCCGTTCGGCGGTGAACTCCCGCTGCACCAGGTCGGGGCTGTCCGGCTCCTCGGCGCCGCGCACGGTGGTGGTCCGGAACGGCCGCGGCTGCACCGGGACCAGGCTGAGGTCGCGCATCAGCGCGCGGACCAGCTCGGGCCCGACCAGCTCGCCGGCCGCGACCAGCTCGGCGTGGATACGGCGGTGCCCGTAGGTCGCACCCGACCACGCGAACAGCTCACGGATCTTGGTGCGCAGCCGGGAGCGGCGGCGCTCGGCGGCGCTGGGGCGGCGGTGTCGCCACTCGTAGAAACCCGACTTCGACACCCCGAGCCAGGACAACATTTGCGACAGTGTGGGAGCGGCGCGGTCGCCTGCGGCCTGGTGGTGCGCGTACTCGGCGGCGATGAACTCGTACTTCTCGCTCACCGCTGCTCCCTCGCGAAGTACGCCGCCGCTTTTTTCAGGAACGCGAGTTCCATCTCCTGTTCGCGGGTCCGGCGGCGCAGTTCCTGCAGTTCCGCGCGTTCCGACAGTTCCAGCGCCGGTTCTTCGGTGGCGTGCTCGTGGCGGTACTTCTTCACCCAGTTCCCGAGCGTGGTCTCACCCAGCCCGTACTCGCGCGCCACTTCGCAGATCGGGCGGCCGCCGTCGACCACCAGCCGCGCTGCCTGCTCGCGGAACTCCGGGCTGTACTTCTGGTATTTCCTCGCCAATGATCAAGTCCTTTCCGGGGCGGACCCTATGGGGTCCGCAGTCCGGAAGGTGGGAGACACGCCAATCCGGTGCTACCCGGCCCGGCCGGCAGTGGGTGGGCCGACGCGCTGGCCGCGTTGGCGGCCGCCGGGGTGGCGCTGTCGGCCCGCTTCGGGCTCGGCACGATGCCGGTCTGGCGGGCCGCGGTGGCGCTGTCCGCGGGGCGGCTGCTGGCCCCGTCCTGGCCCGCTCCCGGCGATCAGAGGTGAGCAACACGAGTTGACCCTGACCCGGGGTGATCTTCCTCGGTGATCCTCGCCGCTTGTCCGCCGGCCACTCCCGGTTCGGCGACACGGACACGAGGAGGTGGCTGGCCATGGCGGTCAGGCCCGACGAGGACACGGCACGCACCGCGCGGGCACGCGCGGTGGCGTTGTTCCGCTATCAGCTCATCCGGGAGGCAGCGGACCCGGCGCACTCGTCCAAGCACCGCGGGCGGATGGTCCGTGAGATCGCCGCGCGCGAGCACATCGATCCGTCCGGGCGCCCGGTGCGGGTCTCCCGGGACACGCTGGATCGCTGGATCAGGGCTTGGCGGGCCGGCGGGTTCGACGCGCTGGTGCCCAGCCCGCGGCATCTGGGGCCGCGGCTGCCCGCGGAGGTGATCGAGACCGCGGTGGCGTTGAAGGTGGAGAACCCGGCCCGCACCGCGACCCAGATCCGGCGGATCCTGCACGCCCAGCTGGGCTGGGCCCCGGGTGAACGCACCCTGCAGCGCTACTTCGCCACCGATCACCTGGTTGCCGCGCAGCTGGGTGCGCGGCACGCCGGCGGCCCGGGTGCGACCGCGGTCAGCAACCCGGTGTTCGGCCGGTTCGAGGCCGACCGCCCGAACGAGCTCTGGGTCGGTGACGCGCTGCACGGCCCCCGCCTGGACGGGCGCAAGACCTACCTGTTCGCCTTCCTCGACGACCACACCCGGCTGCTGGTCGGGCACCGGTGGGGCTTCGCCGAGGACACCGTCCGGCTGGCCGCGGCGCTGCGCCCGGCGCTGGCCAGCCGCGGGGTCCCGGAGGCGGTCTATGTCGACAACGGCTCGGCGTTCGTCGACGCCTGGCTGCTGCGCGCCTGCGCCAGCCTCGGGATCAAGCTGGTGCACTCCACCCCGGGCCGCCCGCAGGGCCGCGGCAAGATCGAGCGGTTCTTGTGCGCCACGAGGCGCATGGTCGTATCCCCGGCCCAGCCGGGAGGAACTCGAAGGGAGGTTCCTGGGTCTGATGGCTTACCCGATGCCGAAAGGCTTAGGGGACAAGAGCATGCCAGCTAACCAGAGGCCGGGTCCAGGCGTTGGGGACGGTGCTCTGGGGGACCCGCGTGACATGGCGAAGCCTGTATTGGTTGAAGCCCATTCTCCAGAAGATGGAAGTTCGCATCCGCCGGAAAGACGTCTGAAACCGGTGCCGGCCCTGCGACCGAAGAGGAATCAGGTCGACGCAACCTTCGGGGCCAGGAGCGATGCCCAGTGAGGGCATTCAAGGAGATGAGTGGGACGCCTACATCACGCTGTTACGTACGACCGTGACGAACGTGGGATCGCCTACGGGACGCGAGTCCTAGGGCGACGGAGGCCCCGTAGTAGTCGCCGGAGTCACGCCCGGCCAAGGAAGACGGGAAAGCCGTCCACATGGGCCAAGGGGGCCAGGTGATCGGACACCGAGAGATCGCGAGGTATGCGTAATGCAGAGCGCCGACACGGTGCTGGGTGTCCTGCGTGAGCGCGGCGGGCGCGGCCTGCCGTTGAATGAGCTGTATCGACAGATGTTCAACCCGCAGTTGTATCTGCTGGCCTACGGGCGCATCTACGCCAACAAGGGAGCGATGACGCCCGGGACCACGCAGGAGACCGTGGACGGCATGTCCCTGCGGAAGATCGACCGGATCATTGAGGCGATGCGCCACGAGCGCTACCGCTTCCGCCCGGTCCGCAGAGTGCACATCCCGAAGAAGAACGGGAAGACGCGCCCACTGGGCATGCCGACCTGGTCGGACAAGCTCGTCGGCGAAGTCGTCCGACTCCTGCTGGAGGCGTACTACGAGCCGACGTTCTCCGACCGCTCCCACGGGTTCCGTCCCGGCCGGGGCTGCCACACCGCGCTGCGGGAAGTGGCCCACGTCTGGCTGGGGACGACCTGGTTCGTCGAGGGAGACATCGCCGACTGCTTCGGGTCCTTCGACCATGAGGTGATGGTCGGAATCCTGTCGGAGAAGATCCACGACAACCGGTTCCTGCGGCTGCTGCGTAACATGCTGACAGCCGGATACCTGGAGGATTGGAACTGGGGAGCCACGCTGAGCGGAGTTCCGCAGGGTGGCATCGCATCGCCGGTCCTCTCGAACATTTACCTGCACAAGCTGGACACCTTTGTCGAAACGGTCATCATCCCTGAATACACCCGAGGCAGGCTCCGAGCCAAGAACCCGGAGTACCGCGCAGTGGAACGGGAGATCGTCAAAGCCCGCCGCAGGGGCGATCGCGCCGAGGTGCGGTCTCTCTACCGGCGGCTGCACAGCCTGCCCAGCCAGGACCCCAATGATCCGGGCTACCGGAGGCTGCGCTACTGCCGTTACGCCGACGACACCCTGCTCGGGTTCGCCGGACCCAAGGCCGAAGCCGAACAGATCAAGCATCGCCTGGCGGAGGTCCTGCGTGATGATCTCAAGCTGGAACTCTCACCGGACAAAACCTTGATCACCCATGCTCGCACCCAGCGGGCCAGGTTCCTCGGCTATGAGATCTCGGTCGCCGGTCGGGACCGCAGAACGAGAAGGCCGTCCGCGAGCGACAAAGCGTAACCGTCGCTCGCTCAATGGCATGCTCGTTCTGCACGTCCCGGCGTCGGTGGTCAAGGCCAGACATTACAAGCCACCCGGAAGATCAACATTGACGCAGAGAGGTGCCGAAGATCGGACAGTCCCGTCGATCGCCGGCAGCCTGTCGATGCAGGGTGGCGTACTGGAGTGGGTCGGTACCCACCGCCGCCATCACGTGGTGCAGCAGCGCGACGCGGACCAGCTGGCCCAGATGAATGCGGTGAGCGCGTCCCACCATGACATGGTGATCAACCGCCGAGAGGCGCCGGTGCGAGCAGGCTGGCCGCGACCAGTAGTGGGTGGCCTCTGGATCGGTCGGGCGGGCTGGTCCGTGGGACCGGGTCGTCAGGGGCCTTTCGGTCTGTGGAGCAGGGCCAGTTGGCCGGTGCGCCATCGCGGGGCCCGGGGCATCGTTCGTGGTGAGCTCGTTGAGAGGAGCCGGAGACGACAAAGCATCTTGCGTTGTACGGCCTGGCCGGGGCGTTCGTGATCCTCGGGGTCGCGGCGTTCGGGCTGCCGCTGTCGAGCCTGTTGCTTCTCGCCGTGGTGCTGGCGTGCCCGCTGATGATGATGTTCATGATGCGGGGAATGCACGGCGGGGGCGGCCACGACGGCCACGGCGGCCACGGCGCACCGCGAGACCGGAACGAGGACCGCGGCCGGGAGGCCGATCGCCCGGCGGATTCGGATCGACTGAGGAGTGATCGGAAATGATGTGGTGGTATGGGCCTGGGATGAGCGGCTGGGGTTACGCGCTCACGACCGTCAGCATGGTGCTGTTCTGGGGACTGATCATCTTCGGGGTTATCGCCCTGATCCGCTACCTCGGCCGTGCGGACCGGTCGGTGACCGACGGGTCCTCCGCCGAGCCCATTGCCGAGCAGGTGCTGGGGCAGCGGTTCGCCCGCGGCGAGATCGATGAGCAGGACTACCGGCAGCGGCTGGACACGCTGCGCGGACGGGCCCCAGCCGATCGTGAGGCGGTGAGCCTGCCCGACCGGATCGCGGAGCAGCGATAGGTCGCCGTGGCCGCGATCAGCCCGGCGGGCTCTCGGCAACGGGTCGCCGCCTCGTCTCCGGACGGGGCGGCTGTGCCGGAGGGCATCGGATGGGGAGGAGGAGGTGGTAGTCATGGCACTCGTCGCGTTACGGCGTTTCATCGGCGCGGCCCAACTGGGACGGACCCACGCGGACGGACCGGTCTGCCGGAGCACCCTTGATCTGCGGCGGCTGCCGTGGGGGGCGGATCCGGAAGCCGCGAAGGCGCTACTGCGCGGCAGGCCGGGCGTTCTCGACGTCCGGGTGGATGCCCGCGGCGGCCAGGCGGTGGTGTGGCACGATAGTCGGACGTCGTTCGCGCAGCTGTACAACTGGCTGCAGGCACAGGCCGGGGCGCCCGACCACGGTCGCCGCCGGTGAGATGAGCGGGCAACTGGTCGGCCCCGCGGCTGGCGGGCAGGTGGCGGGGGATGCCTGTGGGTGCGCACCGCCAGCGGAATCGGGGTGCGTGCCGGATCTGTCGGCGCCGGCGGACCGGCTGGCGGCGCTGCTTGCCGCGGTGGCCGCCGAGGCCGAACCCCTGGTCACGCTCACCCACTTGTTGCGGCTGTGCCGCGACGAGCATCCGGTGCTGTGGGCGCGGGTGAGTGATCCACCGTGCCGGGCCCGCGTGGTCTGCCTGGTGGCCGAGGTCGAGGCGGCGCTGCCCGCCCCGGGCACCGCGGCGGTCCTGGATGCGCGGGTGCGGAGGGCCCTCGCCGCAGCGCTAGAGCCGCGTGAGAACACCCCGCAGGTGGCGATCGCCCGCGCGTTGGCCGAGCTGAAGGGTGACCAGGGCCCGGGTGAGGGGACATGAAACGGGCGAACTCGATGCCGTAGGCGGCGCCCCCGCCGAGTTCGGCCAGCAGCGGCCGGGCCACCGAGAAGTCGTGCGCCCGGTGGCCGTACCACTGCTCGACCGGGTCGGCCACAGGGGCGCCCTCGACCAGCGTCCGCAGCAGGCCCATCCGTAGCTGCTGCCGGCGATCGGCCCGGCCGACACGCCGAAGTCGAGGAAGGCGACCTTGGCGCCGGGGAGCACGAGCAGGTTGCCCGGATGCGGGTCGGCGTGGAGCAGGCCGAACTCGAAGATCTGACGCAGCATGGCCCGCGACCCCGCGTCGAGCACCCGCCGGGGGTCCGCACCGGCCTGTGCCAGTTCGACCGCGGGCGAGCCGGAGGACGAGGGTTCCCGCTCCGCTGGTGAGCGCCACCGAGCTCACCGCCGCCCTGTGCCGGCGGCGGGCACCGGGACCACCGGCGCCGCTGCAGGCTCATCTCGAGCACGGCGGTGGCGTGTTTCCAGCGGCTGCGCGGGCGGGTCGACGTGTGCCCAGGCACGACTCGTATCTCCGGATCTGATCGAGGTTCGGTTCGCCACCCTTGACGCGGCGGGACGCCCGGTTCGCGTAGGTCACCAGCGCGAGGGCGGCGACCACGATCGCGTCGCCGATGCCTTCGGTGAGGGTGACCCGCTCGCCGAGCACCACGACCCCGAGGATCACCCCGACCACGGGGACCAGCAGGGTCCACACGGTCACCGAGGTGATGGGGGCGCGGCGCAGCTCGCCGAACCACAACAGGTAGGGCAGCACGGTTGCGGCCAGCGCCAGTACCGCGAGGGCGGTGACGAACCGGGCGCTCCAGGTGATGGTGGGCGGGCCCTCGACCAGCGCTGCCGCGCCGGCGAGGGCCGCCCCGCCGAGCAGGAACTGGCCCGCGCCCAGCGCGAGCAGGTTGACTCCGGAGGACCGGCGGGCCAGCAGGGCCCCGGCGCCGATGCCGACCGCCGCCGCCAGGGCCAGCCCGGCTCCGCGCCCACCGCCGGAGGGGGCGGCGACCAGCAGCAGCCCGCCGAAACCGAGCGCGACACCGGCGATCTCGGCGAACCGGGGCCGCTCCCCGAACAGCCACCACGCCGGCAGCACCAGCAGCAACGGCGTGGAGTTGCTCAGCACCGCCGCAACCCCGGTCGTGACCCCGGTGACGCTGCCGAACATCGCCGCGAAGGCGACCGTCACGTTGGTCGCGGCCAGCACACCGATCAGCGCCCACGCTGCGAGACTGCGCGGGAACAACCCGCCGCCGCGCCCGGCGACCACCGTCGCGGCCAGCAACGCCACCCCGGCGACCAGGGCCCGCAGCGCCGCGAACCACAGCACCGGCGCATCGCGCATCCCCCACATGACCAGTACGAAGCAGGACGCCCAGGCCAGCACGATGACCAACATCCGCCCTGGACGCGCCCGCGCGGCCCGAACAGGGCCGGCGGGCGAGGTTGATCCGGGTGCAGCGGGCACGCGGGCCTCCTCAAGGTGTCGGCTCCCCACCAGCGCCGCCCGCGGCCGGGAGCGGCGAGGGACGCAGGCCCCGGCCGGGGATCGGAGTTCCCAACCAGCCCAGCGGGAATCGCGTGCGACGACCTATCGAGCGGTCGATGACCTTCGAGCCCCTTCAGCGATCTCTGCCACTTCGGTCGCGCTTCAATCTCTCGTGTGATCGTGCGACTCGTCAACGCGGCCCGCGGGTCCGGAGCGCCGCTGCCCGTGGTCATGGCCCCCGGACCCGTGACCCCCGCCGTGGCCGCCGTGACCGTGGCCAGCGTGCATCAGGACCATGACGAGGGCGAACCCGATCAGGAGCAGAGTCTCAACGGGTACCCCGGCCCAGAGCGCCACGGCGAAGGCGACGGCGGCGAGGAGGCCGTAGAGCCCGTACGTCCGCATCGTCGTCATCGCTCATCCCTCGCAGGGTCGGGGCGTGCGCCGATGTCGCTCATCGTGGATCTCCCTGTGCGGCCGCGACGGATTTCGTCGCGCCGTACCCCAGGATCGTCCGCCACTGGAGAGGGTCAGCAGAGCCGAACGTTGTTCATTCAGGTGCCGGAGGCCCTCTGATTAGCCGCAGTTCGCCCCTACCGTCAGGTCGGTCACGTGACCACCATCGAAACCGTGGTCCGGCGGGCACCCAGACCCGTCCGGCTACGAGGGATGCCGCCGCTGCACTCGCTCGCCCAACGACGGAGGAAAACGTGATCCGATCCGCGGACCAAACCGGCATGCAGGCCAGCAGATGTGCACCCTCGCGCCGAGCGCGCCGCGGAACCCGTGGCACTCGGCACTGAACTCGCTGCGCCCACCCGCGCCAGCGCCCCACCGCGCTCGCCGTCCGCGCGGACCGGCCCGATGTGGCCGCTACGGGATGACGCGCGGCAGTGGGAACCGCCTTGGTGATGATTTCGACCGACGGGAGAGTGTGATGGGTTCGACGTCCGCGACCGCTGTGCTGGAAGTTTCGCGGCTATACCGGGCCTCCTCCAAGGCGGTTGTCGAGGCCACGTTGTCTCGCCGGCCGGGCGTGCTGGGGGTGGAGATGAACCCGGTGGCCCAGACGGCCACGGTGACCTACGACCCGACGCGGACGTCCATGCCCGAGTTCGCCGGATGGGTCCGGGACTGCGGTTACCACTGCGAGGGCCTGTCGGTGCCGGAGCACATATGCGATCCGATGGAGGAACCGCCGCCCGACCCCGATGGGGGCGGCTCGGCACCGGTGACCCCGCCCGACGCCCACCGCGATGCATCGGCGGCCGACGGCGCACCTTCGGTGCAGGGGGCCGCTCAGGAGCACGCAGGCCACGCTGTCGACGACTCCAAGCACGAAGCGGCCGCGGGCCGCTCCCCGCAGGAGGTGATGGGGCACGGCGGAGCCCACGCCGGCATGTCGATGGACGCCATGGTTCGCGAGATGCGCAACCGGTTCCTGGTGGCGGCACTGCTGTCGGTGCCGATCCTGCTGTGGTCCCCGATCGGCCGGGACGTGTTCGGGTTCGAGGTGCCGGCGCCGTTCGGGCTCCGCGACGACGTGTTCTCGCTGATCCTCAGCCTTCCGGTGATCTTCTACTCGGCGTGGATCTTCTTCGACGGCGCGGTGCGCGCGCTGCGGGCCCGGACGCTGGACATGATGGTCCTGGTCGCCGTGGCGGTCGGTGCCGGTTGGGGCTATTCGGTGGTCGTCACCGTGACCGGGGGCGGGGAGGTGTTCTACGAGGCGGCCACCGTGCTGACCGCGTTCGTGCTACTCGGGCACTGGTTCGAGATGCGCGCCCGCGGCGGGGCCAACGACGCCATCCGCACGCTGCTGGAGCTAGCCCCGCCGATGGCGGTGGTGCTGCGCGAGGGCCGGGAGGTGGAGGTGCCCACCGCCGAGGTGGCCGTGGGGGACCTGCTGTTGATCCGGCCCGGGGCGAAGGTGCCGGTGGACGGGGTGGTGGAGGACGGCCAGTCCGAGGTCGACGAGTCGATGGTCACCGGAGAGAGCCTCCCAGTCTCCAAGGCCATGGAGTCGGAGGTGATCGGGGCGTCGATCAACACGACCGGCACGCTGCGGGTGCGGGCCACCAAGGTGGGCGCGGACACCGCGCTGGCGCAGATCGTGGCGCTGGTGCAGGAGGCTCAGAACTCCAAGGCGCCGGGGCAGCGGTTGGCCGACCGCGCCGCGTTCTGGCTGGTGTTCGTCGCGCTGATCGGCGGCGGTGCCACGTTCGCGGTGTGGGCGCTGTTCTCCACATGGCCGCTGACGGCGGCGCTGCTGTTCGCCATCACCGTCGTGGTGATCACCTGCCCGGACGCGCTCGGGCTCGCCACCCCGACCGCGATCATGGTGGGCACCGGGTTGGGCGCCACGCGGGGGGTGCTGTTCAAGAACGCCACCGCGCTGGAGACATCGGCCCGGATCGACACCGTGGTGATGGACAAGACCGGAACCCTGACCAAGGGCGAGCCGGAGGTCACCGATGTCGTGGTTGACGGGGTGGCCGAGGAGGACCTGCTGGCGCTGACCGCGGCGGTGGAGCGGGAGTCGGAGCACCCGCTAGCCGCGGCGATCGTCCGCTACGCCGCGCAGCGGGGTATCGCCTCGCTCGACGCGACCGGGTTCCGCAATGTGCCGGGCCACGGCGCGGACGCTCGGGTCGCGGGCCGGCGGGTGCTGGTGGGCAACCGCAAGCTGATGATCGGCGAGGGCGTCGACACCGGGTTCCTGGTCGCGCGGCGCGACGAGCTCGCCGCGGCGGGGCGCACCGCGGTGCTAATCGCCGTCGACGCGCGCGTGGTCGGGGTGATCGCGCTGGCCGACGCAGCCCGGGAAACGTCCGCCGCGGCGGTGGCCGCGCTGCACGAGCTGGGCGCCGAGGTGGTGATGCTCAGCGGAGACAACGAGGCCACGGCGCGCCGGATCGCCGGGCAGCTGGGCATCGACACGGTGATCGCCGAGGTGCTGCCGCGGGACAAGGCCGCGAAGGTCGCCGAGTTGCAGCAGGCCGGAAAGCGAGTGGCGATGGTCGGCGACGGGGTGAACGACGCCCCCGCGCTGGCGCAGGCTGACCTCGGCATCGCGATCGGCGCCGGCACCGACGTGGCGATCGAGACCGCGGACGTGGTGCTGATGCGGTCGGACCCGTTGGACGTGCCGATCGCGCTGCGTATCGGCAAGGGGACGCTGCGCAAGATGCGGCAGAACCTGGGGTGGGCGATCGGCTACAACGCGGTGGCCCTGCCCATCGCGGCGGGCGTGTTCGCGCCTTCGATCGGGCTGGTGCTGCGCCCGGAGATCGCCGCGGTGTCGATGTCCGGGTCGAGCCTGATCGTGGCCGTCAACGCGCTGCTGCTCAAGCGGCTGCGGCTGCCCGAACCCCCGGCGCCGACCCCGGTGCCGGCACGCCCGGCGGGTGAGCCGGTTGCCCACCGGTGATCGAGCGGCAGCGACGGAACAACGGAGAGGTTCGGAATGGACATGGGCGGGACGCAGACGACGGCCACGGCGACCAGGGGGGCCCCGCTCGATGCGCAGCGGCTGGGCAGGATCGACGCGTGGTGGCGGGCGGCGAACTACCTGTCGGTGGGCCAGATCTACCTCATGGACAACCCGCTGCTGCGGGAGCCGCTGCGGCCGGAGCACGTGAAGCCCCGCCTGCTGGGGCACTGGGGGACGACCCCCGGCCTGAACTTCGTCTACGCCCACTTCAACCGCGCCATCTACGCCCACTTCAACCGCGCCATCGTCGAGCGCGACCTGGACATGATGTATGTGATGGGGCCGGGTCACGGGGGGCCGGGGCCGGTGGCGGCGGCGTGGTTGGAGGGGACCTACAGCGAGGTCTACGGGGATGTGTCCCAGGACGAGGTGGGGATGAGGCGGCTGTTCACGCAGTTCTCGTTCCCCGGCGGGATCCCCAGCCACGTGGCCCGGAGACGCCGGGATCGATCCACGAGGGCGGGGAGCTGGGCTACTCGCTGTCGCACGCCTACGGCGCGGCGTTCGACAACCCGGGCGTGATCGTCGCCGCGGTCGTGGGCGACGGGGAGGCCGAGACCGGCCCGCTGGCCACCGCCTGGCACTCCACCAAATTCGTCGACCCACGTCGGGACGGCGCGGTGCTGCCGATCCTGCACCTGAACGGCTACAAGATCGCCGCCCCGACTGTGCTGGCCCGGATCGAACCGGAGGAGCTGGATCAGCTGCTGCGCGGTTACGGCTACGGCCCGTACGTGGTCGAGGGCTCCGACCCGGAGCAGATGCACCAGGACTTCGCCGCCGCCCTGGACCGCTGCCTCGACGAGATCTCCGACATCCAGCACAAGGCCCGCCGCGGCGGAGTGACAGAACGGCCCCGCTGGCCGATGATCGTGCTGCGCTCGCCGAAGGGCTGGACCGGACCGGACGAGGTCGACGGGCTGAAGGTCGAGGGTTCCTGGCGCTCGCACCAGGTGCCCTTCGCCGACGCCCGCGGCGACGCCTCCCACCGCGAGGTGCTGGAGCAGTGGCTGCGCAGCTACCGCCCGGAGGAGCTGTTCGACCCCACCGGCGCCCCGGTGCCCGAGATCCGCGACCTGCACCCGCCCGGTGATCAGCGGATGAGCGCCAACCCGCACGCCAACGGCGGCCTGCTGCTGCGGGATCTGCGGATGCCCGACTTCCGCGACTACACGGTGCCGGTCGAGCAGCCCGGCACCGGTGCGGTGGAGTCGACCCGGGTGCTGGGCACCTTCCTGCGCGACGTCATGCGCGACAACATGACCAACTTCCGGGTGTTCGCCCCGGACGAGAACAACTCCAACCGGCTCAGCCCGGTGCTGGAGGTGACCGGGCGGACCTGGGACGCCCGGCGCCGACCGGGACGCAGGCCGTTAATGAGTCAGCCTCCGTAGAGGCGACAGGTGTAACCCGAGCGGCCCGATCGGCGCCTGGGAGATCATGGCTGCAGACCCGATCTCCTGCCGGATAGTGAACAAGTTGGCACCTCTCTGTGTCAATGTTGATCTTCCGGGTGGCGCCGACGCCGCCGCAGGCACCGTCGCAACGCGGTGCGTGTGACGGGGCGGACGGTAGCGGATCAGCGGATGACGGCGGCGGTGAGGTTCTCGAGGGCGGTGTCGGTGTGGTGGGCCCAGGCGGTGGCCGCGGCGGCCAGCGCGAGCGCGGCGCCGTAGAGCAGGCCGTGTCCGCCGTGGGTCAGGGTGAGCTTGTCCACGCTGCGGAACGCGCGGGCCTTGCGGGCCAGGGTGAGGACCTCCGCGGCGCGTTCCCCGGTCCAGTACCCGCCAGGCAGAAGGGCGCGCTCGGCAAGCCCGGCAGGCGCGTGCGGGTCGCGGCCGGACGCACTACGACACCCAGAGCGGTCCCGGCATCCCGCAGGGCGAGCGCCACGACGCCAGTGTGTCGCTCCCGCCCGCCGGTCGCGGCAGCACTGCCATTCTTGTGGCGCTCGGGCACCGTCATTCTCCCGACGCTCCACAATCGTGGCCGGGACCCCGCCGAAGTGGGCGAACGCGCGCCGGTGGCAGTCGAAGAACGTGGCCAGGTCCTGGCTGGTGGTGAAGCAGATGAACGGGTCCCGCGAGTAGGACAGCGTCATGTGGAACGAGTAGACCTTCTTGCCCGCTCCGGCCCCGACCAGCAGACAGCCCTCGTCGCCCCAGTCGACCTGGGCCTGCGCGCCCGCGACGACCTCGAACCGGCGGTGCAGCCCGGGCGGGCGGCCCTGGGCGTCGGACTCGAGCTCGATCCGGCGCCGCGCTTCCGCGCAGTAGACCTTGATTCGCTGGTAGTGGCCGGTGAACCCGTAGTCGGCCACCAGCCGCTCATGGATCACGGTGGCCCGCAGCCGCGGGTCGTCGGCTAGCCAGGCGTCGATCATCTCAGTGAACGGATCCACCAGCCGGGGCACCGTGCCCGCCCGCGAGGTGGCCCGGGGCGGGACCGCCGGGGCGTCCGGTGAGAGGTACTTCTTCGCCGTTCGCCAGTCGCAGCCCGCCTGAGCTGCGATGTCCTTCCATGACGCCCCGGCCGCGCGCAGCGGGGCGTACCTCCTGATGTCCATCCATGCCTCCACAGGCAGGATCACGGGTGACCCCCTCCGGGCTCGTCTGCTTGGCCGCTGACAAGCCCGGAGGGTGGTCCCTCCCTGAGCCGATCTTGATCCGACGCGCCGGACCAACAACAGATCAGCTCGTACCTACAGCGACATCAGAGCCCGTACGCGGACATCTGTGGTTCTCGGCCCGCCGCGGCCGTGAGCGGCACTCGCTCACCGGCGGCCGCGCGCCCCGACCGGCGCCGCGATGTCGCCCGCACGGCGTCAGGGCGTCAGTCGGTTGCTGCTGGTCGCAGGCCGGCGGGCGTCAGCCGGGTTCCCGCTGCGGTCGCGTGCGGGAACCCGGCCGGCTCACCCGCCGGTGGTCGGATCGGTTCGCTCGCCGCGTAGAGCGCGGTGAGGAAGGCGATCAGTTCCGGCAGCTCCTCGCGCCGGAACATGCCGCGGATGCGGGCGGTGTACCGGTCGCAGGGCTTGGGGCTGGCCACCCCCAGGACGTCGTGGCCCGGCGACGGGCTTTGGCGCGTGTAGCCCCACTCACCGGGGTGCTGGTTGAGCCGGTAGCGCTCGAGCGCCCGGCTCGCCTCCTCCGCGGACACGCCGGGGGTGATCGGTGCCGGGGTGATCGGCTGCGTGGTCATGAGGCTCTCCTCCTGGTGGACGGTGTGGTGGGGCTGCGGTCTCCTCAGCGCGACCGTGCGGGGTCCCGATAGGGACCCGCGGGGGTTCCGTGCTGGCCCGTCCCGCTGCGCCCCGCTCCGTGCCCGCCTTCTGGGGCCGATGCCTGCGCGGGGGTCACCGGGACTGCGTCGAGCGGGTTCATCGCGGGTCCGACCCGCCCGGGTGTGCTGACCGTTCGGGCGTTCCGGCCCGGCGGCGGCCAGGAGGCGAGCACCTGCCGCGACGACTTCCCCCACGGCACATGGCCTCGTTCTGTGCGGCGGCTGTAGTGGTGTTTGCGCTGGTCGCTGCCTACGCTCCCGGTGTCCGAGTCGATCAACACCATCCTTTGGAGGAGGACTGATGTCGACAACCACCAGCAGCCGGGGGCGGGCCCGCCGCGCCCGACCTCCGGCGGGTTCGGCGGCCGCGGCGCAGCGGCTCGAGGAACTGACCGCGGCCCGCGAGCAGCTCGACGCCCGCTTGGCCGAGCGCCGCCGGCGCGAGGACGAAGCCCTGGCGGCGTATGCGGCCACGGCCGGGGAGGCCGAACAGATCGCCGCGATCCGCGACGCCGCGCTGGCCGAGGCGGAGCGGGCGCGTCAGGCCGCGATCGCCGAGGCCGAGGCCAAGCTGGGTGACCTCGAACGGCGACAGACCGCCGTGCTGGTCGAACTCAGCGAGCTGGGCCGCAGCGCCGACGAGCTGCACGCGCTGTTCGGGATCCCGGTCAAGCGGGTCCGGGCCATGCTTCGGGCCGGACGGGCACGCCCGACCGGTGAGCAGGCACCGGCCGCGCAGGCCGCGACCAGCGAGAACCCGCCCGCACAGCACGGCCAGGGGTGCGACGCGGCGGTGGCGTCGGAGCCTGCGGAGTCCTCCGAGGGGCAGGTGCCGGTGACGGCGGCCTGACCGGCCCAGGTCGGGCGTCGGTGGTGGGGTTCCGGTCGCGGCGGTGGCGCCCGGTCCGACCCGCTCGATGCCGGACATGACGAAGGGGCGGTGACCAGTCTGTGCTGGTCGCCGCCCCTTTTGCTCCGCCGCGAGCTCTGCCCGGTGGACTCGCGGCTGCGTGTGTCAGTGGATCGTGGCGAAGCGGCGACCGTTCTCGTCCTCGCGGATCGCGACCGTGGTCGGGGAGAGCTCCTTGAGCGCGTCGAACCCGGCGTAGACGTCGATCCAGTGCCAGCGCCGCCGGACCAGATCGGCGGCCTCGCCGAGATGCAGCGGGGACCCGAGCGTGGTCATCTCGCGGTAGAGGTCGCGGGCCTCGCGTGCACCGAAGGGCTCGCCTCCGCGGCCCTCGTCAGGGTGGGAACGCATCGTGGTCAGCCTCCTGTCTCGGCTGCGGGAAGGGAAGTGCCTGGTCGGGCGGCCCGCGTTCGGGGCGGGCCGCCCCGCGGGCCCCTAGAACGGGGCCTCAAAGTCGGCCGGGAGGGTGATCTCGACCGGCTCGTGGCGGTAGACCTCGCGCGACAGCCAGCCCAGGTACGCGTCGAACTCGGCGCTGCTCAGCTGCGCGATGTCGAGGTCGGTGGTGGTGTTCTGGGTGGTGGCCATCGTGTCCTCCGGTGGTCGGTGCGGGTGGAACGCGGCGTGCCTCAGCAGGGCGGGTCGGGGTCCCCGAAGGGGACGGGTGGGGGTTCTGGCTGGCCCATCCCGGTGTGACCGCTGCGCTCGACCGGCGGCCGAGCTGACCAACCGCAGCGCGGTCTCACCGGGATGGGTCGGCCAGGTTCATCGCCCGCTCGCCCCGGCCCGTCCTGCTGACCTCTGGGCGGTCCAGTCGTACCGACCACCGGAGGACATCCGAGCGCCGGGCGGGACCGCTCCCGACCGGTCACCCGCCCGGACTGCACCCGGCGCACCGGCTCATCGGCGCCCGGCTCGGGAACCGACCCGCCCGACCCGCACCGCCGTACCTCTGGGGCCGGTTGGCTCGTCGCCCTGGTCGGGGTATCCGTCTCAGGGTGCGGTGACCTCGAGGGGCACCGTGGCGCCGTCGCGGGTGGCCGCGGCGGCGGCCAGCGCGAGGAACTCCTCGCGCACCGCGGCGACCCCGGTGCCGCCGGTGCTCGGGTGGGTGAGGAGTCGGGCGGCGAGCTCGTCGACCGACCAGCGCAGCAGCAGCCCGTGCCGCGACAGGTACAGCGCGACGGCCCGGATCCGGTAGTGATCGGCCGGGCTGTCGAGCCAGGCGTAGGCCAGGATCTGCCACAGCCACGGCCCGACCTTCGAGGCCGGTTCGGCCCGGAGCACGGTCTTGACGTCGACGAGGGTGTCTCCCACCAGCAGGTCTCCGTCGGCCCAGTGCGGCACGAACACCGGGCCGGTGTGCCCCAACCGGGCCCCGGACGGGGGTCGCGCGGCGAGCTCGTGGAGGGCGTCGATGCTGCCTGAGGTGCGTAGGCGCTCGGCCAGCCGGGCGGTCTCCTCGACCACCGCGGCCGGGGCGAGCCCGCGCAGCAGGTCCGCGGTGGGCTGGTCCTCGCCGAGCAGATCGTCGAGGTCGTCGCTGATGATCCCGGAGCGGTAGATGTCTTCCGCGGTTGACCACCAGGCGTAGGCGCGGGCCAGGCCGCGTTCGGCCCCGGCGGTTCCGATGGTGCCGGTCGGGGCGTGCTGGTCGTGGTAGCGGTGGGTGCGCTCGGTCAGCTCGGTGGCGGGCCGGTCGGCCCAGCCCTCGCCGTCGGGTTCGGGCCAGGGCTGGGCCAGCTCCAGCCAGCCGCCCGGGGTTGGGCGCAGGTCCAGCGCCCGCGCCGCGGCCGCCGGGGGCAGCCCGCGGTGCGACGGGTAGGAGGCGGCGATCCGGTGGGCCGCATCGGGGCTGAGCAGGCCGGAGGCGGCGAGCCCGTAGAGCCCGTAGTAGGGCGGGGCCTGCTCGACGACCGCGGCCATCCGCATCCCGAACACCCCGCCCACTTCGGCCCAGTGCCGGGCGCCGAGCGGCTGCCCGGCCCGCGGGCGCACGACCGGCGCCCGCTCAGCTGCGGCCGCGGCGCTGATCTCGGCTGCGACCTGGGCGGTACCGGGCATCCGCGCGGCGAACCACCGCCCGAGTTCGCCCCGCGTCAGCTCGTGGATCAACGCCACCGCACGCTCACCTCCCTGCCCGGGCTCAGGGCTTCTGCTGCTGGTCGCGGTGCTCGTGGTCGTGGCGGCGGCGCAGCGTTCGCGGCAGCCGCTTGCCGTACTCGAGTCCGTCCTCGACGTCGCGGATCACCTCGCTCTCGCGGGTGTCGGCGCCGATGTGCCCGGCCGCGGCCTGCAGCAGCAGGTCGCGGGCGCTGTGCTCATCGAGCTCACCCCCGGCGACCAGGCGCCCGAGGGTGCGGGCGGCCTTGAGTCGGGCGTCGTGGCGGGTACCGGCCTGAGCCGCGGCCAGCTCCTCGAGCTCGTCGTCGAGGATCTTCTGCAGGTAGGCGTCCGCGCGGCGGCGGGTCAGCTGCAGCGGCTCCGCCGGTGGCGGAGGCGGCGGCGGGGTCAGCGCGTGGGCGAGCCATCCCGGTAGCGGGGCAACGGCCCCGTGCCGGCTCACCCGGTACAGCCCGTCGGCACGCACCGACCCGGCCCCGACCACGAACCCGCCGTGCCCGCGGGTGTCGATCTTCCATCCGAGCCGGCCCTGGGTGTTGCGCAGCTCCAGCCCCTCGGGCATGAGGAAGTAGCGGTGCTCCCCTCCGGACGGGGTGGTCACGGTGTAGGTGTCGACTGGGTCCGGCTGCCCGGCCTCGGCGGCCAGCCGGGCCAGCACGTCGGCCCCACCGCGAGCACCGGGGAACTCCACCGGCGGCTCGGCGCCGCGGTGCGGGTCGAGGTCGACCACCAGCACGTTCGACCTGCCCACCGCGAGTCCCAGATTCCATGGCCGCGCGCTCCACCACTCCTCGATCAGCTGCGGGTCGCGGGTGGCGGCGTCCTCCCACTCCTTGATCGCGGGCAGCTTGCCCTTGGGCGACACCGGGAACACGTAGAGCCCGGCGGCGGCGGCGTCGAGGGCGGCCTGCATCAGCCTGGTCGGGCGTGGCGGGCGCACCGTGCGCCGGCGCGGCTGGTCGCGCGGTGGCTGCGGTCGGCCCGGATCCGCCATGACGTCCCCCCGAAGGTGATCGTCTGCAGCCTGCCAGGTCGGCCCGACAGAACCGAGCAGCTCACGGCCCTGCACGGACCACCGCCCGACCGCGGGGATCGTCGTCGGGATGGTCATGGCTGGGCCTCCGTGCTGGTCGGGCCGGTCGTGTCGGTCGGGGTGGTCTTCTCGTTGTGCACCGTGGTGGCCAGGGCGGGCTGCCAGTCCCCGAGCACCGCGCGCAGCTGCTCGACGACCTGCTCGGCGGTGAGCTTGCGGCGGTCGAACCGCGCGCACATCTCGTGCACGGCGGAGGGCTTGATCCGCGGCGCCCGGGTGTCTGCGTTGCCCTGGCGGGTCGGGCGCGGCCTGGCCGCTCGCGGCCGCGGCGGTCCTGGCGCCAGGCCAGGACGGCGTCGAGGGGCAGCTGTCGGCGGGCGGCGATCTCCGTCCAGGTGTAGTCGAACTCCTCATTCAGTACGGTCACCGCCCTGGCCTTGTCCCGGTCCTCGACGTCGGCCTTCAACGCGGCGCCGAGCATCGCGAACAGCGCGTCATCGTCGGTGACCCGCGGGCGCACGATCACCGGCACCCGGCGCAGCCCGGCGATCTCCGCCGCGGCGAGGCGCCGGTGCCCGTCGATGACCTCGAGGTCGGCCACCCCGGGACGGCGCTCGAACCGGGCGTGCGCCAGCAGCGGCTGCAGCACGCCTTCGGCGCGGATCGATGCGGCGAGTTCGTCGAGATCGGTGAGTGTCGTGCGGATGTTGCGCGGGTGCATGGCCAGCCGGGCACAGGACACCAGCGCGGCCTTGCGGGGGAAGTCCCGCGGCTCGCTCACCGGCGGGATCGTCGTCGTGCTCCTGTTCGTGCTCACCGGGTGTTCTCCCTGGTCGGGTACGGTTCCGGTGAGACGGGCCAGCTAGCTCCTGGCCCGTCTCACCAGCCCGTCGTCGGGTGGGTGATGGTCATGCGGCTCGGAACGAGCGGCGGCTGCGGCGGTGCTGATCGCGGGCCTCGCGGCGCTCGTACTCGTCCTCGCCGCCCCAGACGCCGCTGTCCTCGTGCGCGCGGGCCCAGTCCCGGCACTGCCGGCGCACCGGGCAGCGGGCGCACACCGCCTTGGCCTTCGCGGTCTGCGCCAGCGCGGGCCCGGCGTTCCCGACGGGGAAGAACAGCTCGGGCTCCTGGCCGCGGCAAGCGGCCTCGTTCCGCCAGTCCATCTCGGTCTCCTCTCGAATCGTGTGGGTCTCGGGTCGGGGCACGCGCCGGTCAGGCGAGCCGGTGCTCGGTGCGGGCCAGGACGATCGCCTGGCAGCGGGGCTTCGAGCAGACCTCCTGGTAGCCCCACCTCGTCACGAACAGCTGATGGCCGCAGCCGCGGCAGAACCGCTTCTCCTCGCCGCCGTCACGGGTGCTCTGACGCTTACTGCTCCTGCTGAGCTTCATCCGCTTTCTCCTTCCGTTTCCGCTGGTCGCCGCCCTGTACGGCCACCTGGTGCCCTCCGAGTGAGGCCGGTCTGGACATCCGACGACCGCCGGGCGGCTACGCGGGCGGCAGCCGTCCGGGGTTGGGGTGGCCTCTCCTCGCTTCGGCGCGAACCGGAAGGCCCGGGGTCCCGGGAAGCCGGGCCGGGCTCGCCGTAGGCGACCGCGTGCGGCCGGAGCGCAGCGCAGGGCCTGGAGCGGGCGAGCGGGTCCTCGGGCAGGATCGCGACGTCGATCAGCGAGGAGCCCCCCACGACCCCGCGAGGCGCGCGCCGCGATCCCCGCATCCCGACCAGCGCGCCAAACCAATGGCACGCCTACTTCCCCACGGCGATCATGGCCGGCATGGGGCACCCGGAGTGGCTCCCGGACGTCGGGGCCGGGAACTGGATCGCTGCGCGCCTGGACCGGCTCGACGGCACGGTGGGCCAGCACGTTCCGGCGGTGTTCGATGCCTACGCCCGGATCATGCACCCGCCGCACACCATGGCCGGCGAGCCGGGCACCTGGGCGCAGGTCTGCACGAGCACGGGCACGATCGCCCACCCGCTGATGCAGTGGCTGACGATCTCGCGCACCCACGATGTCCCCGCCGCTGGCGGCGGGGTGACCCTGCGCTCGGCCTGGTCGGGGTCCCCGCCTGAGGAGGGGAACCTCCCGGTGCGGTCGCTGACCGCGCTGCTCGACGTGCTTGCTGAGCCGACCGCAGCGGTGCGTGTTCGCGCTGTGGGAGGGCCTGGGCTGGGTCGACGCCCGCGGCGCCTGGTTCCAGCGCATCGCGCGGCCGACGGCACTGTGATCGAGGAGGGCGAGCCTCCGTCGGCGTTCCCGCTCGAGGTCCTCGACGGGCCTCGCCTGGCGCTGCCTGGGCGGAACTATCTGCTGTTCACCGGCCCCCTGGCCGACGCGGCGGGTCTCGGTGACCCGCGGGGGATCTGGCCGCAGTCCCCGAACCTGTTCTGGCCGCAGGACCGCTCGTGGTGCGTGGCCACCGAGATCGACTTCGACTCGACCCTGATCGGTGGTTCCCGCAGGCTGATCGATGCCGTGTTGGCCTGCCTCGGCCTCGAGGCGTGGCCGGTCTCTCCGGGCGACTCGCTGGCCTGGGACGCCGACACGCTCAACCGATGACGTCCTCAACCGCTGACGCCCGCCGCCGCATCCAGCCGACCGTGCGGGTGCTCGGGCGGGTGAACACACCGGCCGGGCGGCCCGCGGGTGCGGGCCGCCCGGTGCGGGCGGTCAGCCGACCTGCTGCGGCGCGGTGGTCGCCCGGCCGTTGCTCTGCTGGTCGCCGGCCTGCTCGCGGGAGCGCTGCACCTTCTCGACCGTCGCCTTCTGGTAGCGCAGGCTGACCGCGACGTCGCGAGCCTCGATCTTGGTGCGGCGGATGACCACGTCGTCGCGGCCGGGCTGGTCGAGCTCCTTGGTGTAGGAGTCGTCGACCTCCTCGCCGGTGACCGTGACGTGCATGCCGGTCGTGAGGGTGTCGTAGACGTTCTCGGCGAACTGCCCGAACACGACCACGTCCTTCCAGACCGTGGGGCGATCGACCCACTGCCCCGTGGACTGGTCTCGGCGGCGGGAGTTGATGGCGATGGAGAAGTTGACCACCGCGGTGCCGGTGCGCTGGCTGTGGTTGAGCCGGATCTCGCGGCCGACGGTGCCGTGGAAGGTGTTCTCGTTCATGGTGGGGCTCCTGTCTGAGGGGTCGGTGTGTTGGGGTGACGCGGCTTGCCTCAGTGCGCGCCCCTGGTCTGGGGCGGGGGTTCCGGCTCGTCCATCCCGGTCGTGACCGCCTCCACCGAGACCGGCGGCCGAGCTCGGGAACCGCGCGGCGGTCTCACCGGGATGGATGGGTGCGGGTTCATCGCGTCATGGCCCGGGGTGTGTGCTGACCTTTGGGCGTCTCCATCAACCACACCGGCTCTCTGGCGGGAGTCCGCGTGGGCGTGCACCGATCCGCTGCCCGCAGACGAGACTCGGATCGGCCGGTCCTGCGGGCTGGCCCGGTAACCTCCTGGGGCTTCTCCCGACCGGCTCGTCAGCCCGAGGAGGCCCGGGTGCCCCGCCCGCGGCTGTTAGAAGAGCTGGTGCTGGATCGGGCCCTCGGCGAGGGTGGACTCCCACCGACCGCTCCGGCCATGGGCGCGGTCCCGGTTGGTGACGACCAGCTCCACCTGCTCGACGCGCAGGCGGGGCAGGTCATTGTGGCCCAGGCGGCGGCGGGCCTGGTCGTCGGTTTCTGCCTCACTGAGCAGGGTCGGGAAGTGCTCATGGCAGCCCTGCCGGGCGGTCGTGCGCGGACGGGGGCCGGGTAGGTGCCGGGTCACCCGGCGTACCGGGCGACGGGGGCACTCGATTGCAGGCCGTCCCGGCCCGTCGAGGAGGATCTGGCCGTCGCAGCGCGGGCCGGTGAACCGGCGTGCCCACTCCAGGTCCATCCGGTGCTCGGTGCCTGCCCTGCCCGTGGCGCGGTCGGCGGGCGCCGCCGGGCAGAGGACCTGGGTGGGGGCGTCCCGTGGCACCCACGCGCCTTGTAGGCGGGGATTCCTCGGGGTGATCGACGGGGCGATGTAGAGCTGGGCGCGGCACCACTCGCACCGCTCCCAGGTCGGCCACAGGACCCGCCCCATCCCCGGGGTCGGAGGCGGGGGCGGGCCCTGGGGCTCGGTCATCGCACGCCGTCGCGGATCAGCTCGCGCAGAGCGGTGGGCGTGATCCCGCGGGCGGTGATCTGGCTGACCAGCCTGGCCAGGGACAGGCCCGGGCGCAGCTCCTCGGCCACGTCGAGGGCGACGTTGGCGGTGGCGCCGTCGCCGTCGAGGAGCGCGGCGATCGCGCAGAGCGTCGCGGCATAGGCGCGGGCCTCGCCGGGCAGCTGCTGCACCATGCGCAGCCACGCGGCCCGCATGACCCCGGGTTCGGTGATCTCGGCGGTCCAGCTGACCAGCGCGTCGCGGCGCGTGGGCTGGAGCAGGGCGGCCCCGATTCCGACGATGGTGTTCTCGTCGAGCTGGTCGAGCCGACCGGAGAGCACGCGTGCGCCGAACTCGAGCACGGCGCCCTGCACCACGGCGCCCGCGCCGTCGAGGGCGCCGATCAGCTCGGCGCGCCGGTGGGCGGTACCGGTGTCGATGCGGCTGTCGAGCGCGGCGGCCAGCTCCTCGCGGGAGCGGTAGCTGACCTGGCCGGTGGTCGCCGCTGCGGTGACGGCCAGGACCGAGGTGGCCGGGTCGTCGAGGATGCCTACCTCGCCGCAGTCGCAGAGGCACTGCCAGGGCATGCCTGCCGCGATCGCGGAGGTGTGCAGGGACTGCCGGACCGGGACCCCGACCGTGGCCAGGTGCTCGGTGACGGCGTCGACCAGGTCGGCCCGAACGTCCTCGCCGATGACCACCAGTACCGCGGCGAGCTGCGCGTTCAGCCGGTGTCGGTCGATCGTGCGGGCGGCGTGCGCGGCCACCGCCGCGGTCTCCTCGCCGGCGGGCGGGAGGTCGACCCGCAGCGTGAGGCCGACCCGGCTCCCGGCGAGGGTGATGATCACGAGTGAGTCGGCGGGGGTGAAACCGACGAGCGTGGGGATCGAGGCGATGATGCCGTCGCTGCTGGTCAGGCGGATGGGCGGGCGGGCGCTGGGCTGGGACGTGTTGGTCATGGTCAGGTTCCCTTCCGGGCCGGGGTGTGCTCGCCGGCGCAGCGGCGGGTGCGTAGGGACGTGTTCTCGGCGCTGAAGCGGTTGTGCGGGTGCGGGTGCCCGCGGTGGTCGAGGGACTTGAGCTGGTCGCAGCCGGTGCAGCGGCCGTAGCCGCCGCTGGCGGTCGTGCGGGTGGTCGTCTCGGGCATGGACGGAACTCCTCACGTCGGGTCGGGCGGGGCAAGGTGGGGGAGAAGGGGTGCGGGCCCCGGGGAAGTGGGGCCCGCACCACGGCGTGCGCGATCTGCGCGCAGGTCAGCCGTGGTGTGTGCGGTGTCCGCGGAGCCGGGCCTCCCAGGCGGCGTGGTGGTGCCAGGCCACGAGCGCGCCGGTGTAGCGCGGGCTGGGGGAGTGGGTGCGGTCCTCGTCGGGGACCGGCTGCCCGTCGATGCTCAGGCGCCAGCCCTGATGGTGGTCGCGGGCGGATCGGAACCACCTGACCGCGACGCGGATCGTGGAGCACGGGACCGCGAGGTCCAACGTCACCGCGCACAGGTCGATCGGCCCGGCGGGGCAGCCGCGGGGGTCGCGGCAGATGTCCCAGCGGTCGGTGCACGCCCACTGGTGCTCGGAGTAGCGCAGCCGCTCCGGGCGTGCCTGCAGCTGCTGGGCGGTCTCGATGAGCAGGCCGCGGGCGTACTCGTGAGCGCCGTAGCCGCCGGGGCGGCTGCGGTCACGCGGGATGTTGGCGTCGACGGTGTCGGGCAGCACGTAGCTGCGCATGTAGTCCAAGCGGTCGAAGCTGTTGATCTTCCCGGTCGGGTCGAGCATCGCGGGCCTCCTCTCCAGGCGAGTGGGCGGGCCCGCCGAGGGCCCGTCCGGGGCGGGTCAGAAGCCGGGCTCGTCGAGAGCGCCGGCCAGGTCGGAGGCGATGCGGTCCTGGTTGGCGTCGCGGTCGCCGAACTCACGCCAGGCGCTGTCGGAGTTGAAGCCGAGCGCGGTGGTGAGGGTGGTGGTCGCGGTGCGGGACATCAGGGCCTCCTGGTGGTCGGTGCGGGTGGAACGCGGCTTCGCCTCAGCGCGGGCGGGTGGGGTCCCCGCAGGGGACGGGCAGGCGGTTCCGGCTGGCCCATGCCGCGTGTGACCGCCTCACCTCGACCGGCGGCCGAGCTCGACGACCGGCACGCGGTCTCACCGGGATGGGTCGGGCGGGTTCGTCTGACCGCTCGCCCCACCCGTCTGTGCTGACCTTCGGGCGGTCCAGTCGCGCCGGCCACCAGGAGGCGCGCGCCGCGATCACCACGCCCACCACTCACCCCAGGTGACCTGCGGTTCCATAGCCACCCGAGCTGCCGGGGGCGCCCCGGCAGCCCCGGTCGTTGCACCGGGACCGGGTGGGGTGTCGGGCCGGGCCCCGGTCCGGCCGGGCCCTTGGTCCTGCTCAGCAGATGCCGGAGCTGCCGCTGACGGAAGCTCGAGGCGCAGCCACGCTCAGGTGGCGCACCAGACAAGGCGGGGGTCGGGATCTAGGTCCCGACCCCCGCCACGCAGACGTCAGACGGCCGACCCGGCGACCGGCCGGCCGGTGGTCTGCTCGCCCTCGATGTCCGAGATGCCCTCGTCGTCGGCCTGGTTGCCGCTTTCGCTCGTTGGGGCCTCGGTGTCGGGGTCGATGACGAGCTCCTCGACGTGGGTCGGGGTGTAGCCCCAGGCCTTGAGCGCGTTCAGGTAGGCGACCGCTCGCGGGTTGCGCCCGGCGTTGCCCTCGCGCCAGCTGTTGCGGTGCAGGCTGGCCTCGTCGGCGGCGAGCGCGACCGCGAGCATGACCTGGGTGGCCTTGCTCGCCTTCGCGTTCTCCAGCAGCCTCAGCAGCGGGTTGGGCTTGCCCGCGTACCAGCCACTTGGCACTTCGACGCCCAGCAGTTCGCAGGCGAGCTGGTTGCCACCCTCGAACGCCTTGCGCAGCTCGTGCCCACCCGAGGCCATCGCCGTGGCGATGAACAGTGCCGCGTTGTTCGGCACGGACTTGCGGGTGAGCAGCGCCTTCAGGAACTCGCGCCGCACCGGCACCGCGGCGTCCCAGGCCTTGTTGCCGTCGATGACCCGCTTGCGCTCGACCCGGGCGGCCTCCTTCTCCGCGGCCAGCTCCTCCTCCGACTTTGTCGCGGCCGCCTCGGTGCTGGTGGGGCGGCGCCCGTAGAACGGGGCGTGCCCGTAGGCGGCGGGGTCCAGGCAGTAGGCGATGGTCTCGACCGTCGGTTCCGCGCCGGACCAGTTCCGCTGCACCTCCAGGGCGATCGCGTGCCCCGGGCAGTCCTGGTGGTCCTCGGCGGTGAGCCGGGTGTACTGGGGGTCCTTGACGTGTGGGCGCAGCTCGGTCAGCGGCTGCGCCGTGGGGTGCTCTTCGCTGTCCTGCTCGCCGTCGGCCCCGCCACTGGCGGCCCGGAGCAGGGTCAGGCCCTGCGCGCGGGCCTCGGCGTAGGCGTCGGCGAGCAATCGGCGGTCCTCGCGGTCGTTCCGCGCCCGCTGCGCGGCGTGGGCGAACCGGTTGGGTTCGCGTGCCGCGCACACGGTGAGCGCCTTGACCGCCTCGATGCCCTCCGCGGTGCCGTCGTCGAACTCCGAGATCACCGCGGCCTGGTCGAGGGTCAGCTTGTAGCGGGCCATCGCTCGGGCTGCGATCTCGCTGGAGGCGACCCGCCCGGTCTGGCGGATCCGCGCAGCCGGGGTACGGGTCCGGCGGGCGATCTGTGCCGCGGTCAGCCCCAGCTCCAGCAGCTCCTGGTGGGCGGCGACCTCCTCGTGATCGGCGATCCCGGCCCGGTGGTTGTTCTCCCCGAGCTGGTCGACGATGCGGGCGATCTGGCCGTGCCGGTCGGCCTCAGCCGGGTCGAGGGCGGCCTCGACGAGCACCCGCACTCGCGGCAGGCCCACCTTCACCGCGGCGCGGGTGCGGCGCTGGCCCTTGCGCACCACAAGCGCACCGTCGTCGCGGCGACGCACGGTGATCGGCTCCCGCACCCCCCGCTCGCGGATGTCGGCGACGAAGTGCGCGCTGAGCCGTACCTCGGTGCGGGTGTTGATCCCGACCACCAGCTCGGTCGGGTCCGCCCACATCAGCTCGCCGAGGTCCTCCGCCTCGCCGTCCGCATCGCCGTCCGCATCGGTCTCCGGCTCGGCGGCTGTCTCGGGAGCGGTTTCGGGCGTCGCGGTGTCGGCTGCGGTGTCGGCAGGGGTGGTGATGTCGGCCGTGTCGGTTTCGGTGCTGGCGCGTTCGGTTGTGCTCACGCGGACCTCCTGAAGGGCGAGTCGGTCCCCACGACCCGCAGGGGCCGTGTGGTGGCGTCCCGGGGTGGGACGCACTCGCCGGGGGCGCCCCGTCGCCCGTTGGACGGCGGGGGTTCGCGCTGGCCCGGCCGGTGTGGACCCGCTTCTGCGCGGCCGGGTGTTGCCGACATCCGCGCACCTGGGCCGATGGGCGGGTTCACCTGCGCCGGAGCCTGCGCGGTTCATCGTCGGCATGGGCGCGGGACGCCAGAGTGCGAGTCCCACAACGCGGGCCGCCAGCGGTGCGAAGGCCCTGCTGCGGCTCCACAGATTTGACCACGCTGAGTAACACCGCGATGACTGCTGCCGAGCGTTCCTCTGACTCAACGGCAGGGGAGCAGCGATGGAGCAGAGGATCGCGGTCGTCACGGGCGCCTCATCGGGCATCGGTGCGGCCTTCGCCAGAACGCTCGCCGGGCGGGGGTACCGGGTGTTGGCGGTGGCCCGCCGGGCCGAACGGCTTGTTGCCCTCCGCGACGTGACCTCCGGTGCGGTGGTCCCACTCGTCGTCGACCTCACTCGACCGGGCGCGGCGGACGAGGTCGTCGCCGCGGCCGAGCGGTTGGGACCGGTCGACCTGCTCGTCGCGAACGCCGGTCGCGGCGTCGTCGGCCCTTTCCAGGTCCATGATCCCGTCGACGCGACCTCGATGGTGCAGCTCAACGTCGTCTCGACGACCCAACTGGTCCGAGGCCTCCTGCCGGGCATGGTTGAGCGTCGCTCCGGAGGGGTGATCGTGGTGTCCTCGGTAGGTGGTCTCGCTCCGGCACCGTGGATGGCGGTGTACGGAGCGACCAAGGCCTACCTCGCCAGCTTCGCGCAGGCACTGGCGGAGGAGGTACGCGGGACCGGGGTGCGCGTCACCGCGCTGTGTCCGGGCCCCACCGTGACAGAGTTCGACGTCGCCGCCGGACTGGTCGACGGCGGCATCGCTTCGGCCCCGGGCGCCCTGACCCCCGAGCAGGTCGCGGCGGACGCACTCGCCGGGTGGGAGCGCAGCCGGACGATGGTCATCCCTGGCCTGCTCTTCCGTATCCTCTCGGTGATCCAGCGTGTCCTTCCACGCGACATCGTCACCAGGATGAGTGGGAGCGCCCTGCGGAAGGCCGCGACATCGCTCACCCTCCCGCCCGACACCTCCGATGCCGCGACTACGGCCGGCCCACCCGCGCCGGATACGCCGATCTCGGTCACGCCCTCCTGACCCCGAACTCCGAGCCCGGGTCCCCGGGCAGAATCGATATGACGCGGCTCTGCGCGGGTAGCCCCGGCTCGGCCACGAAGGATGCGGTCCGATCGCGGCTACGGCCCCGGCCCGCCCCCGGCGGCCGGGCCGTGCGCGTTCCCGCGGGCGCTGCTGCTTACACAGCGGGCGGCCGTCCAAGCGGAGCTCGGGCGATCCCGCCACGGACTCCTGATCAGCTGCGGCAGGTCCCGTCCAGTCCGAGGGCTTCGATCTCGTCGAAGTCCAGGACGGCCGCGGCGGTCTTGCGCGCCTGGGCGACGATCACCGCGGCGATGGCCTGCGGGGTGCGCGCGCCGATACGATCAACGTTCACCGCGTCCGCTCCGTCCCGGTGCGGGCCGACGTCGAGGGCGTCGAGCCGGACGACCGACGAGCTCGGGTCTCCGCAGAGCGGAGCGGGCCCGGCTCGCACCGTCCAGCGGGGCCCGTGGCCGGGCTCCGTGCGGCCGGGGCCGGCCCAGAGGGCGGCCCGCCGCCCACCGACGGTGTCGAGCGGGAGGCACTCGACACCGCGCGCGCACCAGCTCGGCCACGTCGTCGAGGTTCACCGTGTCCGGCGCAGCGGGCCCGGCGGGCCGCCGGACGAGGGCGGCCTCGGGCCGCCACTCGGCGCTCTGCTCGTTAGCAGGCGTAGCGCGCGTCCGACGAGCCTGTCGGGTTCGAGGCCGGCTTGTCGGGCGAGGTCGAAGATGTCGCCCATCAGGTCCGCAGCGACCTCTGTGAGGACGTCCGGGTCGGTGGGCTCGGCCGGTCCGCCGCTGCAGCGGTCGCCGTAGAGGGCGAGCGCCACCGGAACGGACTCGGCCTCGGCCTCGGCCTCGGGCTCGGGCTCGGGCTCGGGCTCGGGCTCGCTGATGGTTCCGCTGTTCTGCTCGCAGCAGCCCTCGCCGTAGCAGTCCCGCCCGTAGCAAGTCTGTTCGGTCGTGACGTCGATCCCGGGGTCGCGCCATCCTCGGATCAGGCCGAGCACCAGCGAGGTCGCGGACTGGTCGAGCGTCAGGCCGATGCCGGTGAACCACGCTTCGACGACGTCCTGCAGGTCGCGCCCGCCGCGGGGGGTGGGCTCGGTCAGCCAGTGGTTCTCGGCGGTCTTGATCTCCAGGAACAGCCGGAGGATGGCCCGCACCGCGGGCTGGCTGACGTCCAGTGCCAGGGGCAGGAGCCTGGCGCCGGGCCGGAAGACCTCGTCGAGGTAGCGGCTGGGCGGATCGGACGGCGTGTGGTCGGTGCTCATGGGTGATCGGGTCCTTTCGGGGCCGCGGGCGGCCTGATGCGCGAAGGGCAGGAAGAACTACGAGATGAGGCGGGGCGGCCCCGGACAGTCAGGCGGCCCGGGCGTGGGCGGCCGCGAGGCTCATCGCCCGCAGGCCCTGGCGCTCCATCTCGTAGGCGGTGTCGGCGTTCTCGACCCGCTGGGCGGCGGAGGTGACCGCGTGCAGGACCCCGCCGGAGGTGCAGTCCCCGCCGGAGATGAAGTCGCGCAGGATCGCGTCCTGCTGCTCGTTCGTGAAGCTGAGCTTCTTGCAAACGTGCTCGATCGTCTCGGTGGGCTGGGCGATGTCCACCCCGGCCTCGGCGGTGATCTCACGGATCTGGACGCGGACGAAGTCGCGGTCGAGGAAGCTCGCCACGGCGTCGCGGGCCTTCTTCCCGACCAGCTCCAGCGCGGTGGCCTGGGTGTCGTGGCTCCAGCGGATCTGGCCCTCCTCGAGCTTGCCGCCGAGGTGGACTTCCGAGAGGGCGTGCTTGTTGATCGTCATGCCGTTGTTGCAGACCTGGACGATCAGCTGCGGGGTGATCTTGAACTTGCCGTGGCCGGTCTCGCTGTTGGAGATCACGAATCCGGCGAAGACCAGCGGGTTGTCGGCGCCGCGGGCGCCGGTGAACGGGCTGCGGTAGTCGGCCAGCAGCTCGGGGGCCTGCTCGGCGATCTCGGCGGAGCGGACCTTGACGTACATGTGGGTCTCGGTCAGGTCGGCCTGGGTGATGTCGACCTTGGCGCCGGCGTGGCGGATGCCGTCGAGGACGCTGAGCAGGATGTCGAGGTTGTCGACGATGCGGTAGGAGTCCGACAGCATCGCCCGGAGCACTCCGGGATCCGGCGACCCGGAGTCCCGCAGCCCGCGGACGAGGAAGCGCCGGTCGGGCTTGTCGGCCAGCCAGGCGTTGACGTTGGTGTCGTAGAGGTCGGTCTTGTGGGTGCGCAGCCGCCGCAGGTACGGAAGCGGGATGTCGAGCTTGGCGGCCAGGTCCGCGTCGGCGGACGAGGTCGGGGTCAGGACGGCGTCGCAGGTGGTGACCCCGTCGGGGCTGATCCGGTGGTCGACGCCTGCGACCCGGAGCTTCCCGTCGACGACCCGCAGGTTCCGGGCGGCCGCAACGACGTCGAGCTTCGCGTCCTGTTGGGCGCGCAGGACCTCGACGATCTCGGGCAGCGCGGCGTTGCGGCGGGTGAGCAGCTCGGTGGCGGTCATGACAACTCCTGATGGAGTCGAAGGACGCCCCGGGGACCGGCGAGGGGGGCGCACCGGGCCCGGGGCGGCCTCACCGCGGTGGTGAGGCGTGACTCGCCCGCGCCCCGGACGTGGCGCGGGCGGGGCACCGCGCTCGCCCGACCGGCGTGAGATCACCACCCGATCCGGCAGCCGAGCTCCGCGACCGCCGCGGTGATCTCACCCGCGTCGGGCCGGGCAGGCGGGGCATCGGGCCGGGCAAGCCACGGCCGGGGTGCAGAGTCACCACGCCCTCGCCCCCGGCGAGGCCATACCCGCTCACCTGCGAGTCTCGCTCACACGACAGCACAAGGCCTATCTCGTAGGTTGTCTGCTCACCGAGCACTTGCCTAAGCGGTCTTCTTCTCGCATTAGACCTGGACTTCTGAGGTCCACGCATAACCCGAACCTGAGTCCTCAGAGTATTGACGGAACCCATAGCGTCAAAGATACAAGGCGACAATTGGCAGCGGATTTCCACTCGGAGAACTATCCAAGCTTTAGACTCACGGATCGCATCAAGCTATCCGAGTGAGCTTTCGAAGCGGATAACCCAGAGATACCTCAGTCAAGGCTCAAAGAGGCTCTGACCTGGAGCTTTGTGTTCCGTCGGATCGTCGACCGGCACCTCCTCCGCCGCTGCGAACGCGACCCAAAGAATGGGGGTTGACGACTACGAAGAATGGCGCCTAACCTAGTCACTGCCGGGGCCCCAGGGGCCCGCCTCGCTCTACTCGGAGCACGATACAGCGCCCATCCTGCAAGCGGAATGAGGTACTCCCATGCCCAGAACCAGCAACGAACTCAGCGGTGTCGGCCCCGCCCGGGGGGTCTGCCCGGTCTGCTCGAGGACCCGGCGAGTCGGGGCCGGCGGCCTGTTCCACCGCCACCTCGACCGGGCCGGGAGTCGCTGCACCGGCAGCTACCAGCCGCTGCACGAGCCGGGCCGGGACAGTCGGACGGTGTCGACCTTCGCCCTGCTGCACGACCGGCGATGCGACAACGTGGTGCTGGCGCAGATGTCCCCCCGCCCCGGGACGGCCCAGATGGTGTTGACCGTTGCCTGCGACGACGGCAGCGCGGCGATCGGCATCGCCCTCGGCTCGTCGGCCGTGCAGGAGCTCGTCGACTACCTCGACGAGTGGGCACAGTCGACCTTGGCCGCGACCGTGCCGCTGCTCGCCGCGGCACTCGCCACCGGGGAGTCGCCCAGCCCGGCGCAGACCGACTGGACCGCGGTGCTGCCCGCGACCGCCACCGTGCACGGCTCGCCGAGGCGGCGCCTCAAGGTCCGCACCTGCGGAAGGGATGTGCCCCTCCTCGCCCTCGCGGCACTGCACACGCGTCCCGACGGGACCGACAACACCTTCGCCGTCCTCGACTACCAGCAGGTCTGCCTGCTCCGCGACGGACTGCGGCTCTGGCTCGCCTGGACCCACTTCCTCACCGGCACCGGACTGGTCGACCCCGACCCCCGGCCCGAGGCCACGACCGACGGCACGAGCTGAACCCCTCCGTCCACCACCTCTCACTCACCGACCTCGATCCCCACCCTCGACACCGAAGGAACCGAGATGACCGACCACGCACGCCGCCTGCTCGCCTCGAAGGCCCCGTTCTGCAGCTCGGGCAAGACCGGCCACCCCGACTCGCAGACCGCAGCCCGCGCGCTGCGCTCCGCGCGCTACCTCCGCCACCTCGACGCCACCGGCGGCCGCATCCCCGGCCGCAAGGAGAAGCTGACCTACCACTGCCCCGCCTGCGGCTGGTGGCACCTCGCAGCGAGCTCAGGGCGCCGCCGCCGCGGGGACTACCGCCACGAGGACGCCCGGCGCCGCCATCGATGACGACCAGGTACTACCTGTGCCCAGGCCGGATAGGGGGCAGCGGATCCGCGCCGTAGCCTCGCCGGTGGCGCTGGTCGACCCCCCTCGACCAGCGTCGCCCTGGCCCGCCACCACCGCGGCGGCCGTTCACGACAGGCGGGCGGACCGTTGGGGTTCAGACGTGCTCGGTGACCGGCGGGGGCTTGATCACGAACTTGACCACGACGGCGTCGGGGTCGGTGATGACCTCCCCGTCGCTGCTCACCCACTGGGCACGCAGGTACTCCCGGGCTCGGTCCTCGCTGATCTTCGCCGCGACCATCCGCTGCAGCAGCGTCGGCGGCGTCTCGGAGCTGTCGGCGTCGTGCTCGGCCACACCCGCACGGTACGTCGCGGTTCCCACGGATCTCGCCGCAGCCATCCCGCGCGTCGACGACCCGCAGGCGGGGGCGGCGTCGCGCCGTGTCCTGAACAGGTCTCGAGGGGCTCGGCGAACCGAGCCCCTCGAGGCGTCTGGAGATCAGCTCACGACCCGGATGTTGTGGACGATGTCGAACCGGGTCACCGAGACGATCTGGTGCTCCTGCCCGCAGTCCGGGCAGCGGATCCACTCGCCCATATCGTAGCGGCCTCGCCGCATGTCGGTGGTGAAGTCCTGGTCGCAGGCGTCGCCGACGTCGATGATCGTGCCCGGGCTCAGGTCGAGCGGGACACCGTCGATGCTGGGGGCGCTGGTCTTCTCGGCCATCGGATGCTCCTTCGCTGTGGAGTTGTGGTGGAACTGCGGCTCGTCCCAGCGCGGGCCGCTCGGGGTCCCGCAGGGATCGGCGGGGGTTCCGCCTCGCCGGACCGGGTGTGATCGCGTCAGCGACCCCGTAGGGGCCTTATCTCACCCGTGTCGGCGCGCGGGTGGGTTCATCGCCGGCACGCCCCGGGCGGGGGTGTGCTGCCTTCGGGCGGTTCCGGTGCAGCTCGCCGGGGAAGGGGTCGGTCGAGTGACCCACACCGCCACGAGTCGAACTGATGTTCGATATGGGGTAGCGTGCTCCGCGGCCGCGGTGCCGGGATGGGGAAGATCCCGCGCACCGCGGCTTGTTCATCGTCGGCGCAGGTTTCCGCTGGTCGCAAGCCTGGCGTGCTCGCGGGGCGGACGAGGGAGGTGAGGGCGCGTGGGTGGTTCGAGCCGCTATGACCGCGAGGTCCAGGTCGATGCCGAGCACGTCGCCGAGGCCCAGGACTTCCGGGCGCTCGCCGCGGCGTTGCGCGAGCAGCACGACGGGGCGATCCCGGACCGGCGCCTGGCGTGGCAGGTCGCCGGTGTGCTGTCCGCGGCCGCGGGGGAGCTGGCCAACGGCCGTCCCCTGCCGCTCGAGGTGCGCCGCAGCGTCCGCGGGATGGCCGGGGCGCTGCGCGAGGCACTCGAGGAGTGAAGGCCACGACGCCCCCGTCTATCGAGCACGTCGGACGGGGGCGCCGGGGCTGTCTGCGCTACGCGGGCGTGACCGTGCCGCCGCGGATGATGCGGAACGCGGTGCAGGTCCAGTGCCCGAGTGCGTCGGGTTCGAAGCGTGCGGCGAGAGCCTGGGGGCGGTCGAGGAGGACCAGCGCGTTGGCCTCGACCACCCAGCGGTGGGGCTGGGCGGCGTGCCAGCGGGCCACCCTGGCCCCGCGCGGGAGGGCTCGAAGGGTCGGCTGCAGGGCCTTGAGGTAGCGGAGCACCTCCGGGGTCGCGTGGCGGGCGGCGGCGGACAGCGGCCGGCGCAGGGTGGCGGCTTCGAGCAGGACTTGGACACCGGCCCGTGCCGCCCGGCGGGCGTCGGTGCGGGGCTCGACGTCGGGCACGAGGGGGCCCGCGTAGACCGACTCGGCCGCGACCTGCTGGCCGTCGGGAACGTGCCCGCAGGTCGGGCAGCGATCCAGCGCGGAGGTCTCGACGATCGGCTCGGCGGGGACGAAGGCATGGCCGGTGGAGCGATCGTGGGAGACGCGGTAGCTGACCGGCATCGTGTTCCTCCTCGGACGCCCCCGGCGGTGCGCCGGGGCCGGCGAGGGTTGGCGTCGATCGGTGGGTCGCCGGCGGGACGGGCAGGCCCGCGCGTCGGGTGCGTGGGCAGGGCTCGCCGCAGGCGATCGCGTAGCGGCCGCAGCGCAGCGGAGGGCCTTGCCCGCGGCGCACGGCAGCGCGGGAGCGTCCCGCGGCCGGCGCCCCTCGATCGCCCCCTCGTTCGCCGTCCCCTCGGGCGGCGCGGCGAGTGCTCGATGTGGGGTGCTCGGACCGGGGGCGCGAAGTTGTTCACAGATCCGTCGGCGGCGAGGGTCTGGGCCGTCGGGTGGGCCATGGTCGTCTCATGCAGACGACTGGCTCGGCGCCGGTGATGGCGCCTCTCAACGACCGTTCGGAGGCCGGTCTGGCGCTGGCCGAGGTCGCGAGGGACACCTCGGAGTTCGCGCGCGGCATGATGCCCGGCGCGGCGGTGACGGTGCCGGGCGTGGTCGTGGGCGACGCGGTGAGACTGGTGGAGCTCGCGCGGGAGGTTCTCCGGCGCGCGGTGGCGCTCGAGCTCGCGGCAGGCGCCTCGTGGGAGGACCTGGCCGCAGAGCTCGGACAGGAGGCGCCCGGCACCCGGGCCGGATGGACAGCACACACCGCGCGGCGGGTCTCCTCGGCCGCGGGTGCCGCAGGTGCAGGCGCTCCTGGTGGGAGAGACGCTGCGCCGGATCCGGGCCCGGGAGGAGCAGCGGTGCACCATGCCGCCGCCGTGACCTGTGCCCGTCGCCGGTCCCGCCGCGGGCGGGGGGACGGTCAGCCCGCGGCGCGGTGCTGCAGCGGGTAGGCGCTGTGGACCTCGTTGCGGCGCAACGCGTACGTGGCGAGCGCCGAGTCCAGCTCGTCGCCCCCGCCCTGTCACGCGGTCGCCGGGGTCGCTGTGCAGCGGCTGGTCAGCGCGGCGATCAGGGTCGCCCCGGCTTCGACCTCCCAAGTGAGCTGGTCGGCCAGCTCCGCGGCGCCGTTGTCGCGTAGCCGGGCGTCGATGGCCGCGAGCCGCAGCCGAGCCCGGCCGAGGTCGTGCTGGTGCTCGGCCGCGATCGCGGCGCGCTGGTCAGCTTTGGGTCTCGCGGTGGGACGCGGACCAGCGCGACAATGAGCAGCGACGGCTGCGCCCCTTCGGGCTGCTGCGGCTGCATGGACATCACCGACCACCTTCTCCCTAGATCAAACCAGCTGCGGGGCTGCTCGTCCGGCCCACCGGGGTCGCCGGCGCCGGGCCGCTGTCCGCGCATCCGGGCCGGTGTCGGATCCGCGCGCCGTGCGGCGCCGGTGTCCGCGCCCCGGCGAGCTCGGACTGTTCGTCCCAGCGGCTGCTTCGACCTGTGCCCGTAGCTCGGTGAGGTCGCGCTCGTGGCGCACGCACAGGTCCTCGAGCTGCACGGCGGCGCGGGCGTTGGCGTCGTCGACGCGCTGCTGGCCGTGCGCGCGTTCGGCGGCGAGCTGTTCGCGCAGCCCCTCGGCGGTGGCCGTCGCGGTGGCCAGCTGGGCCCGCAGCTCCGCCGCGACGTCGCGGTGCCGGGCGGCGTCCTCGCGGGCGGCGTCGAGCTGCGTGGACAGCGCCTGGTTCCCCCGGTCCGGGGGATCGGCCCGCTGCTCGGCCACGTCGGTGCGCCGTGCGAGCTCGGCGCGTTCCTTCTGTTCCTCGCCGAGGCGGCGCTCCAGGTGCTCCACGTCGGCCGTGGCCGCGGTGAGCTGCATCTGCAGCTGCGACGCCTCCGCGCAAACGGTGTCGGCTTCCTGCCTGGTTTGTGCGAGCCCGCTCGGAGAGCAGGGACTTGGTGTACTCCAGCTCCTCCGCGGCTTGTCATGGAGGTGAGCGACGGCGAGGAGCGATAGAGTTCTGACTGTGACGGCGGCGGTGGCAGGCGGAGCGGGCGCGAGTGGCCCGCCGTTCGCCGATGCCACGCCGGCCCAGATCCGGGCCTCGCTCACCAGCGAGGACGCCGAGCGGTTCGACGAGCAGTGGCGCACGGTGATGCAGCGCGCCACCGAGCGCCTCGACCTCGCCGAGGTCCACCAGGCCCTCGAGTCCTGGCGACGCGTCGCCTGGCTGACCTCGGCACACGGCCAGGACGGCTACCGACGGATGCTGGGCAGGGCCGAGGACACGCTCCGCACCCGTACCGGCCCGGAGGGAACGGTCTCGTGGAGCCGGCTCAAGGCCGAGCTCGGGGTCGCGGACTGACCTCCGCTCCGTGACCTACACGATTGAGGTCCACCCCGAGGCTCAAGCCGCGATCGAGGCCCTCCCCGCACAAGGCCTGCACGCCCTCGTCGAGGTCTTCGCCCTGCTCGAGCTGTCCCCGTGGACCGGCCTTTCCGTGAAGCCGCTCGCCAACCCGGACGCCCCGCTACGGAACCTGCCGTTCGGTGCTGGCAACGGCATGGTCACGTACCTGATCCTCGAACGGGAGCGAGAGGTCCACATCGTGTCGCTGCTCTGGGCGGGCCGATGACTGCTACGTCTGCCGCCAGGACGAGCCCGAGCCGCTGGCAGGCTACCGCCTATGTCCTTCCAGTCCCTGATCTACGATCCGGTCCGGCACACCGGCGAGCTGCGGCCGGCTGGTTCCGCGGTTAGGAGTCGGTCTCGACGATCGTCGCGCCGGCGGCGGCGTTCTGCACTGACTCGCAGCCCTTTCTGGCTGCGGCCTTGGTCTCGTAGGCCTCGCCGCTGGCGACGACCTGGCCGTTGCTGGCCTTGAGCCGGAACCGGTACTTGCCGGCCCGGTCCTGGTACACCTCGAACTTGCCCGCCATGCGCCTACTCCCACCTTGATCGAATAGCGTGGACGGTCGGCACCGTAGCGCGATACGCGGTGAGCAGGGTCTCCGACACGTCGGAAGCGCTGGAGCTCGGATTGGTGAAGGCAGAGGAACCGCACGAGCTCGACGCGCTGGTCGTCCTCGACCGATGAGAAACACCGCCACCGCTTGCCTGCTAGCGGGCCCGACCATTTTGCGCACCTCGCGTGCGGTTGGCTTCCTTGTTCCAAGGGGCGAGCTCTAGCGTGTCGAGCCGCTGTGCGACGTAGGGAAGCAGCTCATCGGGGAGGGCTTGGGCCTGGCCTCGCGCTCGTCCTCGGTGACGATCCAGTACATCAGTCCCCGGAGTCGCCCCTCGGCCCGACAGCGGAAGAGCGCTTCTACCCCTGCCGCAGTGGCGCCGCTGCGTCAGCTGGCGACCGCCCCAGGCGCGCGGGTTGACTGCTCGACGGCGGCCCGCCGCTGGGCGAAGACCGTGAGGACCTGCCCCAGTTGGTCGACGTCTCGGCCCCCGCTGCAGTGTGGGGCGGTGAGAGCAGCGACGAGGGCCGCCCCCGCGGTTGCCTCGTGCTCAAGCTGGTCGGCCAGGGCGTCATGGCCATGCGCACGGAGCCGAGCCTCGATTGCGGCGCTCTGGAGGCGGGCTCGGCCCAGGTCGCGGTCGCGCTCGGTCGCAATCGCGGCGCGTTGATCGGCCTGCGCGTCGCGATGCGCGCGGACCAACGCCTCCACCTCGGGCTGCGGCGGCTGCATCTCCTTCACCGACCCCATCTTCAGCAAGACGTGTACCGTGTCGTTGCCGATCAAGAGTCGCAGGTTGTGTCGGTGGGCAGTGGAAGGCTCGCCGCATGCGAGCCACTGACGCACCGAGGCCCTACCGAGCACCGAGCGACGCACTTGCAGTGCTCGCGCTTTGCCATGGGTGTCCGCACCCGCTGGAGGAGGTGCGCCGCAACGGTCTGGGACAGTTGACCTGTCGGCTGTGTCGCCAGCAGATGGATGGATCCCCGGCGCGCGGGCTGTCCGCGGCTACTCGGGGGCGATGACCCGCAGCACCTGGATTGGGCGCGGGGCGATGAGCTCGCCCTCGTTCTCAAGCAGTCGCCCGCCCGTCATCAGGCCCTCCGTCACCGGGCGCATAGCGCCCGAGGCATCGGCCATCCAGGCGACCACCGGGACGGTGGTCGGCTCGTCGTTGGTGTCAAGTTCCACCGTCCAGCCCGGCTCGGCAGCCACGACCGACTGCAGGCGCCCGGTGGGTACAAGCTGCACGAAGCCATCGAGCGAGTCGGCAGGGACTCGGCGTCCGGCGAGCTGGTCGACGACTAGCGCCTCACCCTCAGCCGACCAGCCTTCGACAGGCCGACCGTAGATGGTGGGCTCCTCCCGGAGCGGGTTCGCCAGGTCAGCAAAGTAGACCGCCCGCCAATCCGACAACTCGCCGTCGTGCGGGCGGACGTACTGCGCCTCCCAGCCGGTCGGCGTCCAGTCGTGCTCGGCGATGAGGCCACCGAACCTGCGCACCATCTCGGCGATCTCAGCCACGGCGGGCATCGTGATCACTCTTCCTCAAGGGCTGCCTGGGCCTGCTCAGCGTCGTGGGCTTGGGAACATAGCGCTCCTGCTCGGCGACCTTGCGCCGATACCAGTCCTGCGCGCCCTGCTTGGTCATGTCGAGAGCCCGGCCGATCTCAGTCCAGCTTGCGCCGGCTTCTCGAGCCTCCCTCATCACGGACCAGCGTCGAGCGACGAGCAGGTCAACCACGCGCCGGTTCGCTTCTAGGGCGTCGAGCGGTGAGACGTCTGCGACCTCGGCGAGCGCCTGTTCGATGATCGCCGGGTTAGCGCCCTCGGCGACGGCCTCGGCCCACGTCTGACGGGCGCCGTACGCGTCCCATAGCGCCAGCAACTCGCCGACCTCGGCCCGCTCGATCTTCACGGCCATACGTCAAGCTTGCTTAACAGCGACCTGAGCGTCAAGCCAGCTTGACGTCGACGGGACGGTCCGAAGACCACGTCCTTCTCTCTTCGGACCGCGGGTAGAGCACCTCGCTCTGCAGCCCTCCTCATCGATGTCGTCAACGACCGAAGGACAGCGTTCTCCCACCCCCTGGGGTGATGCGAGGTCAGCGAGGCAAGGACCGGCGCTGCGGTAGATGGCGCTGCCGTAGCGATAGCCACACTTCAGGGAAGAAGTGTCAGAGCCCCAACATGCCGGGGCCGAACGACTCGAAAATGCCGTGATCCAAGGTGGCAACCTCAGCGACGCCGAGCCGTTCGGCGAGCGTGATCACTGCCGCGTCGCTGGTACCCAGTGGGAGATCCACATAGGTGTCGACGAGATCTGCCATGCGGGCGTAGTCCTCGCCCGTCAGCTCGACGGTTCGGAAGTCTCCGGCGGCGAGCGAGCGTAGGAAGGCTGACTCGGCCCGCGCGCTTCCTCTTCGGTGCAGCAGGTATCCGACCTCGGCGACCACGGGAGCTGGCAGCACCATCGGTCGGCCCGCCAGGTGCATGGCGGTGAACAACTCGACGCAGGCGTGATGGTCAGGATCTCGGGACAGTCCAGCGGCGACCAGCGGGCCGGTGTCGCAGACCAGCACCTACTTGCCGAACCCCTCGGCGAGGATGTCCTCGCTGTCGGCTCCGACACGGGTGCCGTCGCCGGGCTCGATCCCGAACCACGCGGGCGGCCACGCCCGCACCGCACCGACTCGACTGCGCAGCTGCTCGAGCGCCGCAGGAACGTCCTCGTCGGGCAGCTGCTGCACCAAGCGAGCCAGCTCCTCGCGCTCCTGCTCCGCGCTCATGGCCGCGAGTCTAGCCAGCTCGAAGGCTCCGCCCTCCTATTTGCCGACGTGGGCGGCGGGAAACGGTGGCCGAGGTCGAGGCCCACCTCCAGCGTGGTGGCGGACCTCACCGCCCCGGCGCGCCTCCGTTCAGCCTGGCGCGAGCTGCCGTACAACCCGGAGCCGAGGTCCCCGGCGGGAAGAGGAGAGATGGCAAGGCAGCTCCAGACGACGCTCATCGATGACATCGACGGCGGCCCGGCCGACGAGACGGTCCGGTTCAGCCTGGACGGCCACCACTACGAGATCGACCTGGCCAGCGTGAAGTCTGAGGCCCTGCGGGCGACGCTCACCCCCTACGTGGCTGCCGGGCGGCCGCAGAAGACGACGCCGAAGGCCCCGCGCCGCGCCGCCAGCGGCGCCGACCGGGAGCGCAACCGCGCGATCCGGGAGTGGGCTCGCAGCCAGGGCCTGCAGATCGCGGCGCGCGGGCGAATCCCGGACGAAGTGGCCATCCGCTACGAGCACCTGGCCGTGCGCAGCTGACGGCCTGGAGCAGACCCGGCTGCGCGATGCTTCACGGCCGGGCGCTGCACGCCACCCCTAGCCCCCGTGCAGAGCCTGGATCTAGCAGGCCTTACGGGCGAGGGAGCCCGCATTCTGACAGCGGTATCCGGAGTGCTGGAGCACGTCATTGAGTTACTTGGAGGCGTAGATGGGGGCCTCCATGTCAGCAGGTCGCCGCAATCCGGTCGGCCGGCTCGGGCGACACAGCTCAGGAGCTCTGTACTACGGATATGTAGTACAGTTGGTGCATGTCGGAAGTGCCGGTACGCGAGCTGAACCAGAACACCTCCGCTGTCCTGGCCCGCGTCAAGCTCGGCGAGCCGATCGACATCACCGAACGCGGCACGGTAGTTGCCCGGTTGGTTCCCGCCCAGGGCCACCCGCTGAGCGAATGGCTCGCCACCGGCAAGCTAATTCCGGCCACGGTCACCGGCCCGGCACCCCGTCCGCACGATCCGGTTCGCCGTGACCAGGAGGCGGGCGAGCTACTGCGCGAGCTGCGTGACGAGGAACGCTACTGACACCTGCAATGATCTATCTCGACACCGCGGCGTTGGTGAAGCTGGTCCGCTCCGAACCGGAGAGCACCGCGCTGGCCGACTGGCTCGACGCGCGGCCCGACCAGCCGTGGGTGTCCTCGGTGCTGGTCGAGGTCGAACTGCCCCGAGCCTTGCGCCGGGTCGAGCCCACCCTCCTCGTCGACGTACCTGCGACCCTGGCCAGGGTGGCCCGCTATGAGATCGACGATATTGTGCGCGCCGCCGCCGCGGCGTACCCCGATCCCGACCTGCGGTCGCTCGACGCGATTCATCTCGCCACCGCTCGCGGCGTGTTCGGCAAGCACCTCACGGCGTTCGTCACCTACGACCGGCGGCTCCTGAGTGCGGCCGAGTCCGCCGGCCTTCCAACTGCACACCCTGGAGTGCAGTGAGCGTCAGCCCGACCGCACGACCTGGGCGCCGGCGTCATCCGAAACGGCCCCGGAATGGATCCAAACGGCCGCGTTGGTTGTGAACTTGAGCTCGGCCGGGCGCCCAGGCGATGCACGTCGCGGGTCCGGCTCGTGCCAAAGCCGCTGGCGGGCCGAATCTGTTTGTGATCAAGTTGCGCCGGTGCCTGCGCTCGAGTGCCCACGAGCAGCCCGGGAACCCGACACTATGACGAAAACGACAGTTAGCGGTAGCCAGTAATCCGCCCTTTGACGCTGAGACGGCGAGAACCGAAATGCACGCAGCTGCCGCTCCCGGCCAGACGATCCCGGTTCGCGGCGCTCGTCACTGGCCGCCGACTGTCCGACATTGAGCTCGATCGGCTATCCGTCAACCTCTCGACGCGCGGGAAGCGCAGCTGCGCGACAGTTCCTGTATCTGCGATCAACTTTGCTGGATCAGGAGCAGACGTGCTGCATCGGCGACAACGCCGCCCGCCGACGCGCGCTGCGACGGACGCGACCCAGGTCTGGGCCCAGTGGTGCCCATGCCGGGGTGGCGGAACCACCGATCGTCGCGGATCGTTGGGCCCGAACGGGCGCCCGATCGGCGGTGATGGTGTGATCTGCTGGTTCCGCGGACCGCGATGGACCGCGACACTGCACACGAACACGACGGAAGGGGTGCCAGGTGGCCGACGGCGACGCCGATCTGCCGAAGTCGATCCAGGGTGAGCAGCTGGAGGAGACGGGGATCGTTCGGGCCTCGGACGAGGACGTCGACCTCTACGTCGACCGCGTCTCCGACGAGGTGCTGGCGTGCCGGGAACGCGGCCGCCACCTGTTCCCCACGATCCGGCAGGCGGGGATCCACTTCACCGAGGTGGACGACGAGGGGCTGTTCGTCCGCCGACTGACCTGCACGTGCTGCCTGCTCGCCGTCAAGGTCGAGAGGTGGGAGGGCGTGCGGCAGCGGGGTCGGACCCGGTTCCACCGGGTCGCCTCCAACCTCGAGTACCGGACCGGTCCGGAGGGGCAGACCTACCTCGCGGAGACCGGTCGCGGCCGCATGACACCGCGCCAGATCGGCGACTCGGTGGCCTCGAAGGCGCTGGCGGGCCAGACCCTCTCCGCCCTGCGCAAGGCGGCCAAGGAGGCCGCGAAGGAGGCCGCCAAGGAGGCAGGCGGCCCGGCCGGGCGGAAGCGCGCCGCGCGGACCACGGCCGAGGCGGGCTGATCGATGGGCATCAGGGAGATCCGGTACTGCGACCTCACGGGCTCCGAACAGGACGTCGAGTCGCACGAGCTGAACATCGACCAGATGCGGGTGCAGATCGACCTGGCGGCTCCGGAGTACCGCAAGCTGCTGGGGCTGCTGCAGCCCTACATCGACGCCGGCCGGGTCGACGCGTCGATCCCGGACCTGCGGTCGGCCACGAAGCGCGGCGGGAGCGGCCAGGTCAGCACGAGCACCGGGCTCACCGCGGAGGAGCGCGAGCAGCTGCGGCAGTGGGCCGAGGACAAGGGGATCGAGGTCCCGTCCAACAACCGGTTCAAGCGGTCGCTGGTCGAGCAGTGGCGCGAGGAGCGGGCCGCGGACCAGCCCGCGTGATCCGTCGGTTCCGCCATGACGGCGGGTGGATCTGCGGGCCCTCGCTGGTCACCCGCTCGGCCATCTCGGAGGCCACGAGCTTGACCATGGAGGCCTGCGTCGGACTGGGCTGCCCCGCATTCACCGCGGTACACACCTGGTACATCAGTGCCCGCGCAGCCTCGACCTGCGCGCCGCCATATCGGCGATCTTGAAGCGCAGCCCCTGATTGGCTATGCCGCGACCTCCCCGATCACCCGCGCGTGGGGGCGCCGGACCGTGGTGCTGGCCCGCTACACCCGCAACAAACGCCTCGCAGACGTCCACCAGTGGGCGTTCTGCGCCCTGACCAACTCACCGGGCGCCCGCGTCTACTACGACGCGCTGCGCGCTCGCAAGATCGGCCACGCCGCGCTACGCCAACTAGGGAACCGGCTTGTCGGGATCCTGCACGGCTGCCTGAAGACCAGAACCCTCTACGACGAGACCACCGCCTGGCCCACCGCCGACACCGCCGCTGCTTGACATGGCTACGGCGTGGGGCGTCCGACGCTGACGGCCTGGCTGCGGCCGAGAACCTGGCGTTATGTCAGGGCTGCTGGTGAAGGCTTGGCGTCAGTGCATTCGGGCCTCGTTTGGGCCAGCGTCCACCGCTACGTAGGCTGCCATCCGGGATCCACCTCTCGAACCCGCCGGCCTGGCCTGGTCGCTTCTATCGGGGGCAGGCCGCTGAGCCGGGCGAGCCTCAGCGCTCCTCTTGTGGTTCTCCGGGATGGTCCGTCAGGTCGGCTCGCTAACGCCGACAAAGGTTGCTCCGACCTCAAGAGGCTCTACTCGCGCGGTATCACCACCCGGCAGGGTCGTCTCGTCGAGACGGAGCTCTCCTTTGAGGAGGCGGAAGTGACCTACACACTCGGCGTCGACCTTGGTACGACGTTCGTGGCCGCCGCCATCGGCCAAGGGGCCCGGGTCGAGATGTTCACCTTGGGTGAACGCTCGATCGTCAGCCCGGCAGTCGTCTACGTACGTAAGGACGGTGCGGTCGTCACGGGTGATCCCGCGAGCCTGCGTGCCGTGAGATGCCCGGATCGGGTGGGCCGCGAGTTCAAGCGCCGCCTCGGCGATCCAACTCCGGTGACACTCGGGGGGCAGCCATATGGCGTGACGACGCTGCTCGCGGCATTACTGCAGGACGTGGTGCAACGGGTGGTTGCGCACCAGGGGGCCGAGCCGGATGGGGTGGTCCTCACTCATCCTGCCAACTGGGGTCCGTTCCGCCGCGGGCTGTTCGAAGAGGTCGCGGAGTTGGCCGGGTTGCCGGGGGCTCGCATGATCACCGAACCGGAGGCCGCCGCCGCCCATTACGCCAGTTCCCGTCGACTGGCCGACGGTGAGATTGTCGCGGTCTACGACCTCGGCGGCGGCACTTTCGACGCTACCCTGCTGCGCCGGCGAGCGAACAGGATCGATATTTTGGGCATGCCGGAGGGTATCGAGCGGCTCGGCGGAATAGATTTCGATGAGGCCATACTGGCTCACGTCAAATACAGTGCGGCCGCTGCGTTCGCTGAGCTCGATATGCGTGACCCGCAGACCACTGTTGCGCTGGCGCGGTTGCGCCAGGACTGTGTCGCGGCTAAGGAGGCGCTTTCCGTCGATGTCCAGACGACCATCCCCGTCTTCCTGCCGAATCAGCATTTCGAGGTCGATCTCACTCGCGCCGACTTCGAGGGCATGATTCGCGCGCCAATCGAGTCCACCATCAGCGCGCTCACCCGAACGCTGGCGTCAGCGGACGTGGCGCCTGAACAGGTCAGCGCGGTGTTACTGGTCGGTGGGTCGTCGCGCATCCCCCTGGTTGCGCGAATGATCGGCCAGGAGCTGGGCCGTCCCACAGTCGTGGACGCGCACCCCAAACACAGCGTTGCGCTGGGCGCTGCTCGGCTCGCCGAGGACGGCGTCGGCCACAGCCGGGCCGGGCATACGGCCGCCGTACTTGGACCGCCATCCGAGTCTGCCCCGTCGATCCTCGCGCCGCCGGCGGCGCACAAGCGCGGCCCGCTGCCCGAGTCGACGAAGCCGTCCGGGCCGAGTAGCTCCCTCTCCGTGGGTTCTGGTGCGGCCGAGAAGGTTCCCGGTCCGCCGGCCGGGGACGAGTCGGGCCTGGTTTCCCGGCTACGCCGTGCGCACGCGGCAGCCAGTCCCCGACGGCCGCTGCTGGTCTTGGCATCACTGGTCGCGGTTGTCGCGGCGTTGGCCGGACTCTCCGCGGTAGTCCTCCCGCTGACCCGCTCGAGCACAGATCCTTCGGAGGCCGCGCGGATCCCGACCGGGCCGGTGCTCAGTACGACATCCGGGACGTCGGTACCGGCCACACCAACATCGGCCGCGCCGACGTCGGCCATGTCCAGCCCGCCGCAGCTGGCCCAGAGCGTGCCCACCCCGACGGTCAAGTCGACGGTTTCAGCGGGCCCTATGCCCAATTTCATCGCCATCGCGCCCAATGGTCGCTTCGCGTACATCGCGAACCGCACCGCGGGTGTTGTGTCTGTTCTGGAGACGGCGACCAATGAGCTTACCGCGACGATTCCGGTTACGGCCGGTCCGCCACAGTACGTGACGTTCGCACCGGACGGAAGTCGCGCCTACGTCAGCGTCTTCGACGACGCCGGGCGCGTCGCCGTGATCGCGGTGATCGACACGTCGGCGAACGCGGTGATCGCCACCATCCCCGTCACCTCGCGGCCCTACATCCCGGCGGTATCCCCGGACGGCGCGGAGGTGTACGTTCCCGATCACGATTCGGCGGCCATCTCGGTGATCGAAACCGCCACGGGTGCCGTAAGCATGGACCTCAAGGTGGCTCCCAACCCGCACTGGATCGAGTTCTCGTCCGACGGCGCTCGCGCCTACAGCGCGGACCACGAATCCAACGAAGTTGTCGTGATCGATACCAGGAACCATCTCATCGTCGCCCGGGTGCCGGTGGAAATGAGTCCGCACAGTCTTGCCGTCCACCCGAACCGCCCGTTGCTCGCCGTCGTCAACGAGGACAGCGGCACCGTGGCCATGATCGACACGCGTAGCGACACGATTATCACGACAGTGCCGGTCGGCAAGAATCCGGCGAGTGTCTCGTGGGCCCCCGACGGGCGCTTCGCCTACGTACCCAACGCCGATGACGACACCGTCTCTGTGATCAGCGCAGATACCTTCACCGTCACTGCGACAGTGCCGACCGGGGACAATCCGACGAGGGTCGCGGTCGGTCCCGACGGGCGATCGGGATACGTAACCAATCGCAGCAGCGGCACCTTGACGGTACTGAACCTGGCTGGATGAGAGTGCGACGCGGGCGAGGATGGTACTGCGGCTCGAGGTATCTAGCATGGCTGCCTCGTTTCCGGATCTTGCTATCCCTACGGGCGATGCTCGGTCTCGACCCACTCAAGGAGATGCCCGGGCTGGCAATCGAGCACCCGACACATGGCCTCGAGTGTGCTGAAGCGCACTGCTTTTGCCCGGCCGTTCTTGAGTACTGCCACGTTGGCCGGCGAGAGCCCGATCCGCTCGGAGAACTCTCGTACACTCATTTTCCGCCGAGCCAGCTCAACGTCGATCCGTACGACGATCGACATCAGATGATCACCTCGGGCTGATCCGCAGCGAGGTAGCCTGCTGCATGGGGGTCACGCCCAGCGCCGCGATACTAATCGTTCGTCGGGAGGGACGGCAGTATCGCGGCGCCCGTTGTAGCGGCGATACGCAAGATCCACTTGGACACGCCAACGAGCGCCGGGCTGGGACGCCCTTCCTGAGTGTGACATCGAGCCCGACGACTGAAAGCTTGACCGGACAACCCGCCGTAACGGGTGTCAGGCGCGGCAGCTTCCATCTGCTGACGACCATCCTTCGGCCGCAGAGCAGAACGAAGCCTGATGCGACAGCCATCGTCCACCCATGGATCCATGTAGTTGCCTCCCGGCGAGGTCTGCGTTGTGTGTGAGCTGACACGGGGAAGCCATCGCCTGACGATCGGGACGCCGAACAGGAGCACCAGGAAGATCCGGAGGCTAGGGCACGCGTTCCACGGTAGTCGCGATCGATTATCACTCCATATCTATCGACTGTCAATCATCGTGCGGACCGGGGGACGGTTGGTAGACGGCACCGTGGGAAGCGGCAATGCGAGTCCAGTGGTGTGAAGCGCCCGGAGTCACCGATACTTCGTCGGGGCGCCTTACGCGGTCCGGGTTCGTCTGCGCGGGCTATCGCCTTGGGTGGCTGAGGTTCTAGCGTGCAACCCTCGCCGCCGAGGACGCCTCCTGCAACATCGGCGCGCGAGGCCGAGGAGGGACCGTGCGAGGGACCGCTCGCGTCCGCACCCGGATCGTCTCGCTCTCGGTGGCGATCGCGGCGATCGCCGTCGCGCTCTTCGGCGTGCCGCTCGGGCTCGGGCTCGCCCGCTATGCCGTCGCCGAGGAGGGCGTCGCGCTGCAGCGGCTTGCCGATCTGACTTCGGCGACGGTGCTCACCGACCTCGCCCACGACCGCGTTCCCGCGGTGCTGCCCGGCTCGGGGACGGCCGCGACCTCGCTCGGCCTCTTCGATGAGGACGGCCTGCTCCTGGCCGGCGAGGGCCCCAGGGGTGGAGATCTAGGTGTTGCGGCTGGGCTGAACGACGTCGTTCCACGGGTTGCGCAGATTGGCGGCGAGCTGGTCGCCATTAGTCCGGTGATCGGCGATGGGGAGATCCTCGGTGCGGTCCGAGCTGCGCGGCCCGTGTCTGTGGTGTACACCGCGCTGATCCCGATCTGGTTGGGCATGCTGGGCTTGGCTGCGCTTGTCCTGACCGCGGCGTGGGTCATCGCCCGGCGGCAGGCCCGGCGGCTCGCCCAGCCGCTGGAGGACCTGGCCGTTTTGGCGGGCCGGCTCGGCGAGGGGGACTTCAGCGTGCGGCCGCGGCGGGCCGGGCTCGCCGAGGTCGACGCCCTCGGGGCCGCGTTCGCCGGCACCGCCGCCCGCCTCGACGACCTCCTCGCCCGCGAGCGGGCCTTCTCTGCTGAGGCGTCGCACCAGCTCCGGACGCCGCTGGCGGCGTTGCGGCTGCGGCTGGAGAACGCTCGGGCGGACGTCCGCGCCCGACCGGGTGCCGGTGTCGGGCCCGCGCTCGACGCCGCGGTGGTCGAGACCGAGCGGCTGACGCACACGGTCGAGGAGCTGCTGGCGCTCGCACGGTCGCGGGGCGGCGACGGGCGCGGCCCGGTCGACCTGCACTCCGTGCTCGACGAGGTGGTGGAGACCTATCGGCCGCGGCTGGTAGCGGAGGGCCGCAGCCTCGAGCTGGACCGGGACGGGTGCGCGGAGCTGGACGGCGAGTCGACGGTCGTGGGGTCCCGAGCTGCGATCGGCCAGGTCCTGGCGGTGCTGTTGGACAACGCGCTGCGGCATGGCAAGGGCGCCGTCCGGGTCGGGTTGCGCGAAGTCGGCGACGCGGTGGCGGTCGACGTCAGCGACGAGGGGTCGGGATTCGCCGACGACGGTCGTCTTGAGCGCGATGGCGGCCCGCCTGGCGACTCGACGGTCCCCGACGGGACGGGCCTGGGTCTCCCGCTCGCCACCCGGCTGGCCGAGGACCAGGACGGCCGGCTGGTCGTCTCGCGGGACAGCCCGCCCGTCGTCACGCTTTTCCTGCCGATGATCGAGGTTGGCCGCCAGCACGGTTCCCTGGGCAGAGGGGACACGCAACCTGCCAGGACAGACGGCCACATCTGAGCGCGGGACGAGGCTGAGACATCTCGCGGGTGGCGTCGTCCGGGCGCTTGCCGACCTGAGCTCGGGACCGCTGTCAGCACCTACTGCGGCTCCATCAGGACACGCTCGCCTTGGGTGGACGACGCGGCTTGCGAGGATGGGCGGGTGCGTGTTTTCGATGCTCGTGCCGCGGCTCTCGTGAGTGGTGCGGTGATCCTGATCGTCGAGACGCTCACTACCCGCCTTGTTGCCCCCTACGTTGGCCTCACCCTTGAGGCCACGACGGCAGTGATCGGCGTGGCGCTCGGCGGTATCGCTGCCGGAGCTGCCTTAGGGGGGCGACTCGCTGATCGACGCAGGCCCCGTTCGGTGGTCGTGGGAGGGCTGACGGTTGGCGGGTTGGGCGTGTTGGCGGTGCGCCCGGTAGTCCGTGTGCTCGGGCCTCTGGTAGGACAGGGGCCGTCCGCGGCTGTGGTGCTCGTCGCGTGTGCGACCCTGCCCGCGATCATTGCTCTTGCAGTAGTCGGTCCAGCCGTGACACGTGCGGTGCTCAACGAAGTCGCCGGAGCCGGCAGGATCATCGGGTCGTTGGCGGCCGCGGGGACTGTAGGGTCGCTCGTGGGAACCTTCGCAGCGGGCTTCGTCCTTGTGGCGCTGTTCCCTGTCGGGGTGATCCTGTTTGTGTGCGCGGGCGCCTGCCTGCTCCTTGCAGCTTTGATGGCTACAAAGCGACCTCGTCGTAAGGTTGCGATCACGGCGACTACCGCGGCTCTGCTGGGAACCCTGCTGACCTGGGTACCGGGTCGGTGCGACATTGAGACCACGTACTACTGTGCTCAAGTCGAGGGCGGTGTCTTGCCGACCGAGCGGATCCTGGTACTCGACGACCTTCGCCACTCCTTCGTCGACCTCTCTGACCCGCGCCGTCTGGAGTTCGCCTACACGCGCCGCTTCGCCGACGCGATCGACACCAGCCTGCCGGGTGGGGAGGCAGTCGACGCCGTGCATCTCGGCGGAGGCGGATTCACCATGCCCCGGTGGCTCGCCGCGACCCGTCCCGGGACCCGTTCTACCGTGCTCGAACTCGACAAGGGGGTCGTGGAGCTGGGGCGACGCGAGCTCGGCGTTGACGAGATCAGCGGCGTGTCAACGCGAATCGGAGATGCGCGGGCGAGTCTGGCGGCTCTTCCCGACCGATCAGCCGATCTGGTGATCGGGGACGCCTTCGGGGCGCGGTCAGTCCCGTGGCATCTGGCGACCACGGAGTTCGTCGCAGACGTCTCGCGGGTCATGCGGCCGAGAGGCCTGTACGTCCTCAATGTGATCGATCAGTATCCGCACTCGCTGCTGTGGTCTGTGACCGCAACTGTGTCTACGAAGTTTTGGCAGGTAGCGGTCCTCGTTCGGCCGGATCAGCTCGGCCGGCGGCAGGGTGGGAACGCGGTCGTCGTCGCGACGAACGGAGCGCTCGACCTTGCGCAACTGGAAGATCGTGCCGCCGCCCGCGGAGAGCCCGGCTCGGTCCTTGGTGGAAGGGAAATCTTCCCCCGGACCGAGGGCCACGAGGTGTTGACCGACGACCACGCACCGACCGACCAGCTCGCTGCACGTGGCAGGCTGGGCTGAGCGCGGACCTCAGCGGGTCCGCCACAGCGTCGCGCGGTCGGGTGCGCCAATGTCCGGCGAGTCGCACGCAGTTGACTGCAGCCCCGTCAGGCAAGAGAGTAGGTCTGTGGCGCTGATGCCGAAGACATGGACGTCGCCGTCACGGAGACGAGGCGTCGCCGCCGTCCTGGTGGACCTGATCCGGGACCTCGTCCCGTTCGTTCAGACGGGGATAAAGGCGCTCGACGAGTTGCACGAACGTGTGGCCCTCAGGCTGAAGAACAAGTGGCGCGGTTGATCGGTTGAGAGTACCGGGCTCACGCTTCCCTCTGGGTTTCGTCCCCACGGGAGCCCGGGCGTCACAGCCAGCGGTGAGGACATACTCGACCCTTGCCCCGCATGGTCGCCGCCGCTCACAGACTGTTTCAGCTGTGGCACTGTTTCGGCAGTTGTGGCGATCTAACGCCCATTGGTCGCAGGCACACCGGGCCGTTGGTCGTCAACGGTTCGAGTGACTGAGCTGCTAGCGGCACCAGTCCGCTGGGTGCCTGCACCTCGGCGACGCCGAGCCAGGTAGGGAACGATCAGGCGTCCGGCGACCTGTGCGCCCCGATCCTTGCGGTCGCGTCGGGTATCCCGGTTCCGCAGTTGGAAGCAGTGGCCACTGTTCGGTCCGCTGCTGGGGCGGGTACGAGCCCGCTCGGTACGCCACGGCCGACGAGGGTGCTGCGCTGCAGCGGCTGTCGTCTTCGCTACCGCGGCTGGGGCATCGACTTGGCCCGCGGCGGGGTCCTCGCGGTGCTGGTCCGGCTCGGAGACGCCTGGGAGGAGGGCCCAGGCTGTTCGACGATGAGGGGCTGTTCGCGGCGGCGACGGCGTCGCGACCCGCGACGCGCACGTCACGGCCGCGTTCGGCGGCGCCGGCCTCGCATGTTACCGAGGGTGCGGCGAGCTGGTCGCGCCCCGTCCAGAGGATGGGCGAGACGGAGCACGACCTGCACCGGGGAGCCGTACGCGGCTCACTGCGGTCGTGTGAGCTGATGCGCTGCAGCCGAAACGGGTTCTCGCGGACTGCTTGGCAACGCCTCCGCACGGCGAGGGCGCCTTTCGGGTCGGGGCTCCGCGACGTCGGCGACGCGGTGGCGGGTCGTCGGCCGGCGCGACGAGGGACCGGACTTCAGGAACGGCCGGGCCGCGCGCGACCGCCCGCCCGGCCTCAGCGGGGGGCCGACGGTCATCACGCCGGCCTCGGACCGGCATTCCGCTTCCCGCTGGGATGGCCGAGGACCAGGCTCATCGGCTGGTTGCCTCGCGGTCCGCCAGTTTGAGGACGCTCTTCCTACCGCAAATCGATGGTGCCGAGGTGCTCCCAGCTCTGCCAGTTCCCGGGCAACGGCAGGCGCCGGCGGTGAGCGGCACCTCATCAGTGTGCTCTCCACCTTGCCCTACACCGCTACTGATCGTGCATCGGCCGTCGGCAACTCCTCTGTCCGTGGGCGGGCATGAGGCCCCGTGTCGGCCGGTGCGCTCGGTGAGCGGGGAGGTGCGAAGGATGTGTACCGGAGGGCTTCGCCTCTCCTACGTGCGAGGTAGAAGCGTTCTCCGGTCTCATACCAGCGGTGTGCGACGCGAGCGGGCGCGAGTTGTTCGAGTAGGTGCAGTTGGTGGCGCCACGGGGGTAGTGAGCCCTGTCGTGCTGCCATGGCGGCAGCGAAGGCGACACTGTCCCGGTCGGTGTAGAGGTTGACGCGCTCATACCACGCCATGCTGCTACGTGCTGCGGCTTGGGTTCGGTACATGGGCTTGCGGCGCCGCTCTTCGTACATGTCGAGGGCATGTGGCAGGCTCTCGCCACGCTCGTAGAGGCTCTGGGCGAGGGCGATCGCATCGAGTATCGCAAGCCGGGTACCGGATCCGATGGTGAAGTGGGTCGTGTGGGCGGCGTCGCCGAGCAGGACGACGTTGCCGTGATACCATTTTTCGTTACGCACTTCGGTGAATCGCTGCCAGCGGGCTGGTTGGCCGCGCGACTCGCTGATCAAACGGTGGCCCTTCAGGACGTCGGAGAAGATCTCCTCCAAAGCGCTCCTGCTGTCGTCGCTGCACATGGCGCCGAGCCCGAGCCTGCTCCAGGTCTGTTCCTGGCATTCGACGATGAATGTGCTGATCCCCGAGCTCGACGGGTATGCGTGGCACCACACCCACCCGGCCGGCGTCTCTTGGAAGTCGAAGAGGAACTTGGAGAAGACCTTGTCGGTACCGAGCCAGATGTAGGGATTCAAGCCGGTCGTCAATGTCGTGCCGAAATACTCGTCCTGCTGCCGAACACGGCTGCTGGCACCGTCCGCGGCGACGATCAGGTCCGCCTCGCGGAAGTCCGAAAGGTCTTGGACGTTGTCCTGGTACCGGATGCGGACCCCGACATTTTCCGCACGTTGGCCGAGGATCTCGAGCAAGGCGGCCCGGCCCACGCTGTAGCCGTAGCCGGCGTAGAATGCGGTCTTTCCACGCAGCCGCACCTCCTGCTGCTGCCAGAGCACCGACGCCGCGCGCAGTTCACGGGCACTTTCGGAGTCGTTGCCGTAGAGGGCATCGAGAAGGTCGTCCCAGTAGACCACGCCCCAGCCGTAGGTGGCGCCGGGTGGGTCGCGTTCGATGACGGTGATGTCATGGCCAGCATCGCGCAGCTTCGCCGAGATGGCGAAGTACAACGCGCCCGGTCCGCCGCCGATGACGATGATCTTCATGAGACGATCCCCTCCGAGACTCGCTGCGGTTGTGGCGCAGTGCGCGGCCGCTGATGTGGTGTCCGTCCCTCTGTCCGCTGGTGCAGCCGGTAGAGGTGGGCGTAACGGTCGTTGTTGGCCAGCAGTTCGTTGTGCGTGCCGATCTCGGTCACCCGTCCCTGGTCGATGTAGAGGATCTGGTCCGCGTCCGCGACCGTCAGCAGGTTGTGCGAGATCACGATCGTGGTGCGTCCGGTCATGAGCCGGCGCAGGGGGGTCAGGACCCGCTCGCCCGCGGCCGCGTCCAGCCCGGTCGTCGGTTCGTCGAGCAGGAGGATAGGGGCGTTGCGGATCATGGCCCGAGCGATCGCGATACGTTGGCGCTGCCCCCCGGACAGGAGGCGTCCACGCTGGCCGACTCGTGTCCGATAGCCCTCGGGAAGGCCCTCGATGAACTCTGCCGCATCTGCGGCTCGTGCCGCTGCGAGCAGTTCAGCGCGGGTGGCCTCGGGGCGGCCCGCGAGGATGTTGTCCTCGATCGTGCCGTCGAGGAGCAGGGTCTCCTGCAGCACTATCGCGATGGTGCTGCGCAGCTGCGCGGGGTCCAGGCGGCGCAGGTCATGGCCGTCGAGAGTGAGGCGTCCGGCGGTGGGGTCGTAGAACCGCAGCAGCAGTTTGAGCAGGGTCGTCTTCCCAGCCCCGCTCGCTCCGACGACCGCGGTGATCCGTCCGGGGCGCGCGATGAAGCTGATGTCGTGCAGGACGTCGTGTGCTGTGTCGGGGTAGCGGAAGAAGACGTGCTCGAGACCGATCACCCCCGACACGCGTGGTCGGGGCGAGGGTGTCGACCGGTAGAGGCGGACGGGGTCCGCGGGTGCGTGCACGTCGGGCTTCTGGTCGAGCAGCTCGATGATGCGTTCGGCACCCGCGGCGGCGGCGAAGACGGTGTTGGAGAGCTGCCCGAGGCTCCGTACCGGTCCGTAGAGCTGTGAGATGTAGACGAGGAAGACCAGGAGGCCACCGAGAGTGATCTGACCAAGTGTCAGCTGCCATACTCCGACGCCGATGATCGACATGATGGCCACGACCTGGAAGAGGTCGGTCAGCGGCGGGAACAGGGCCGCGAGCCGGGTCGCGGCGAGCGCGGCGCGGACGCTGCCCTTGGCCTGGGCGGTGAAGCGGGCCTCCTCGGCCTGTTCCCGGCCGTAGGCCTGCACCAGGACTGCGTTCCCGAGGCTCTCCTCGGCCACCGCGTTGATCGACCCGCTGCGCTGGCGGACCTCCCGCGACGCTGCCTTGATCCTGCGGCCGAAGACGCGCGCCATCGACCAGAAGAATGGCACGGCGATCAACGCGACCAGGGCCAGTTTCCAGTTGAGGTAGAAGAGGATTCCGGTGAACAACGCAATTTTGATCAACGCGGAGATGAACTGCGCGACGCCGGCGAGCACCAGGCTCTCGATGGCGGCCACGTCTCCGGTGAGCCGGCTCAGGAGATCACCGAGCGGTCGGCGGTCGAAGAAGCTGACCGAGAGCGAGTGCAGGTGCGCGAACACGCGACTGCGCATTCGTTGCAGGAAGTTCTCGCCGATCCACGCGGCAAGGTACTGATCACAGAAGCCGACTGCACCGCCCAGAAGCGTCAGGCCCGCGTAGGCTGCGGCGACCCACCAGAATGCGCTGAAGTTTTGTGGTGTGAGCACGTCGTCGACCAGGATCTTGTACATCCAGATCTCGGCGGCTTCGAGCAAGGGGGACAACAGCACGAACACCAGGCTGAGACTGAGCCAGCCGCGGAAGGGGCGGACGTCGGGCCAGAACCTACGGAAGATCCGGCGGACGCTGACAGCCGGTGCGGCCTCGATGAGTCCGTCGGGCACTGCGGCGGGGAAGAACATCGTTCGGATTCGGGTCAGCACCGACATCGACCTCGCCTCGGCAGGGGCTGTGGCAGTGGCCTCGCCCCCGTGCCCGGAAACGAGGCCACTGTTCCTCACGCAGGTGTGGAATGGCTAGGGGTCAGTCCTTCTTGTCCCAACCTCCGTTCCAGCCGCCCCAGCCCCAGCCTCGCTTCTTGTCGTCGTCGTGGTCGTCCGACTTGTCCCAGCCGCGCCAACCACCCCAGCCCCAGCCCCACTTGTGGTGCTTGTGGTCCTTGTGGTCGTCGCGGTCGTGCCAGCCACCCCAACTCATGTGAAACCCCTCATCCTGCGGATCTCGACCGGGGAGCGCGGCTGCGCCCTCCGGGTGGTAGCCGGGCGTCCTCTGACCCCCTCGAGCCGAGGGACGTGCGATGGTCGTCGGTCACCGTCGGTCGGCCGGTGCAGACAGGGGACAGGGCCCGGCTACCACGGCGAGGTAGCCGTGTCGGCGGGCAGGATGTTGCAGTCCGGCGGCGGGACCACCCGGCTGCGAGACGAGGCACCCGAATGTTGCAAGAGGAACTACGGATCTACGTAGTACGTCCGGGTGACGTACTATCGTAGCTAGTACATCGGTGGTGGCTCTACCTCATCCGTGGGAGGCCTACGGCTCTGCCACGAATTGTGATCACTTCCGTGGGCGATCTTCATAACTACACTGCTAGTACTGGGAGAGAACGGGTTCCAGTTCCGTCGTTCTTGAGCGCCCGTTGAGCTTTCGGGTCACGCGTTGTCGCCGGATCTGGTTGTCGCCGTTGCGGGCTCGGGCGACCACCGCTGGTCAATTCGGCCGAGGTGCCACACAGCCACGGCGACACCCCACGTGGCCAGCAAAAGTCCGACGATTGCGAATCCGGCGAACTGCAGGTCGACGGAGGCGATCCAGGCCAGCGGGCCCTGCGTGATGTGGAGCTGCTCGGCGATGAGGCCGATGAGCACGATGCCGCCGACGATGAGCGCGACGATGACGGAGAGGACGGTGACCGTGAGGTTGTAGTAGACCTTGCGGGCGGGCCTGAGGAATGCCCAGTTGTATGCCCGTGTCATGAAGATGCCGTCGATGGTGTCGAAGAGGCTCATACCGGCGGCGAACAGGACGGGGAGGGTGAGCAGCGCGTACCAGGCGAGGGTGAAGGCTGCTGACCCTGCGGCCAGGACGAGGAGCGCGACCTGGGTGGCCGTGTCGAAGCCCAGACCCATGAGCAGGCCGACCGGGTAGAGGTGCCAGGGCTTGCGAACTCGACGCATGACCCGCGCGAGGAGCCGGGCGAGGACCCCGCGCCGGGCGAGCTGTCGTTCGAGTTCGTGCTCGTCGAGCCGGCCGCCGCGCATCGAGCGTGCGACACGCGCGATGCCGACGACGGCGATCAGGTTGGTCAGGCCCAACAGGATGAGGAAGGCGCCGGCGACGATCGAGCCGATCAGGCCGAGCGTCTGCAGCAGGGCGGAGTCCTCGTTCTGCACTGTGCCCGCCAGCTCGCGTACCCCGAGGGCCAGGAGCAGAGCCAGGGCGAAGACGACGCTGGAGTGTCCCAGCGAGAACCAGAAGCCACCGCTGAGCGCGGGCCTCTTCTCCCCTACCAGCTTGCGGGTCGTGTTGTCGATGACGGCGATGTGGTCGGCGTCGAAGGCGTGTCGCACGCCGAGCAGGTACGCGGTCAGGCCGAGCCCGGCGCCGAACACCCCGGTCGTCCCCAACACGAGGTGCTGTGGCACGACCAGCAGGAGAAGGACCCCCCAGCCCAGGACATGAAGCAGCACGACAAAAGCGCCCGTACCCAGGACCGATCCCCATTCCGAGCGGCTCCAGCCCGTACGTGGGCGAGTGCCCTCGTCCGACCATCGCCTGGGGGCTTCGAAGTTGCTCACCCGATGGATCCTGCGCCATCCCGCGTCAAACGCAAGTCGCTCGCAGTAGGAACTGGGAGGCAGTACTAGGCGATCGACCAGGTCGCGGCGGCGATTTCGATAAGTCTGAGCCCTCCAGGCATAGCTTGTCCGCTTGCCTCCCATGCCGACCCGGGGTCCGGACGGCTCAGGGAGCAAGAAGCAGAGGCACGACGACCCCCGCGCCGATGCCGAGGATCAGGGTCGCCACCGCGGCGGCGACCGCGGCGACGGTCGCCCAGGGCCGGGTCCGCTGCGGCGCGGTCGCGCCGGCCTCCGGGGCCGGGACGAACACCGGGGCGATCCAGCGCAGGTAGTAAAAGAGGCTGGCCACGGTGTTGACCAGGGCCAGCACGGTCAGCCAGGCCATGCCACCGTCGACCGCGGCGGTGAACACGGCGAGCTTGCCCAGGAACACCGCCGTCGGCGGGGTGCCGACCAGCCCGAGCAGGCAGACGACGAGCGCGGCGGCCAGGGCCGGGTGGCGGCGGGCGAGGCCACGGAAGTCGTCGACCGTGCGCGCCGGCCCGTCGGGGGTCGTGACCGCGGCGGCGACGGCGAAGGCGCCGAGGTTGGTGAGGGCGTAGGCGGCGAGGTAGAGCAGCAGGGCCGGACCCGCCTGCGCGGAGCGGCCGGCCACGGCGACGGCCATGAGCACGTAGCCGACCTGCGAGACCGCAGAGTACCCGAGCAGACGTTGCACGGAGGTCTGGAAGAACGCCGCGAGGTTCCCCAGGGTCATCGACACCGCGGCGAGGATCGCCACGAGCAACGGCCAGGCGACCGCCGCGGCGGGGATCGCCGCGGGCAGCAGCCGGAAGACCGCGACCAGGGCCCCGATCTTGGGGAGGGTGGTGACGATCCCGGCGACCGGGGCGGGGGCGCCGTCGCTGACGTCCGGCACCCAGAAGTGCGCGGGGGCCGCCCCGGCCTTGAACGCGAGCCCGGCGAGCACCGCGACCAGCCCGACGGCGGCCAGGGCGGGCATCGACCGCCCGCCCGCCGCGGCGGCCGTGAGGTTCTCGCGCAGCGGGCCGTAGGCGGTGGCACGGCCAGCGGCGTAGAGCAGCGTCACGCCGGTGACCATGGTGACGCCCGCGAAGGCGCCGGAGAGGTAGTACTTCATCGCCGCCTCGGTCGCCGGCGCGCTCCGGGCCCAGCCGACCAGGGCGTAGAGCGGGATGCTGGCGAGCAGGAAGGCCGCGAACAGCAGCAGCAGGTCGGTGGCCCCGGCCATCAGGACGGCACCCAGCGCGCCGAGCAGCAGCAGCACCCAATACTCGGTCTCACGACGCTGCCCTCGGACGGCCTCGACCGAGGCGCAAACGGCGAGCAAGGTCGCGACCAGCACGATCAGCCGCGTGGCGTTGGTCGTGGAGTCGATGGCGTAGGAGCCGAACACGGTCTCGGCGGGCCGGGTGTAGACCACGCCAGTGGCGATGATCCCGACCACGCAGGCCACGCCCGCGAGGGCGGCGATCAACCATTGGCGGTGACGTGGCAGCCAGGCTCCGGCGAGGAGGCCGAGCACGGCGGCGGCGAGCAGGGCGAGTTCGGGAATGAGTGCGCCTGGGTCCTCGTTCATCATCTCCATAGCGCGACCTCCGGCAATTTCGGCCGCGTCCTGCGCCTGGTCGTGGCCGCTCTGCTCCTCTGCGGGCTGATGCCTGCCGGCGGGCGGTTCACCGGGCGACCAAGGTGTTGACGGCGGCCGCGGCAGGTTCGACGAGGTCGAGCAGGAAACGGGGCGCGAGCCCGATGAGGGTGGCCAGCGCCAGCAGCGGCGCGATCGCGACGAGCTCGCTGGGACGCAGGTCCGCGAGCAGGCGGGGGGTGCCAGGGGCGTCCGGGGTGCGCAGCGGGCCCAGGAAGATCCGCTGCAGCGCGACCAGGAACAGCGCGGCGGTGACGAGGATCCCGGTGACGGCGACCGCGACCGGGACCGGGGCCGCGGGCAGGGAGCCGGTGAAGATCTGGAACTCGGCGATGAAACCGGAGAAGCCGGGCAGACCGAGGGAGGCGAACGCGGCGACCGCGAACAGCGCGGCGAAGCGGGGGGTGCGGGCGGCGAGTCCGGACCAGGCGTCGAAGTCGTAGCTGCGGCCGCGGTCGTAGAGCACTCCGGCGAGCAGGAACAGCGCTGCGGTGATCAACCCGTGGGACACCATCTGCACCAACGCCCCGGTCGTGGCCAGCGTGCGGGCCTGGACGTCGCCGGTCGCGACGAGCCCGGCGGCGCCGACCCCAACCAGGACGTAGCCCATGTGGTTGACCGAGGTGTAGGCGATCATGCGCTTGAGGTTGGTCTGGGCGAGCGCGACGAGTGCGCCGTAGACAACCGATACGACCCCCACGATGAGCACGACCAGGGCGTACTGGCGCCAGCTCGTCGGGAGCAGGGGCATCGCGATGCGAACGAAGCCATAGGTGCCCATCTTGAGCAGCACCCCGGCCAGGATCGCCGAGCCCGTGGCCGGGGCTTCGGTGTGCGCGGGCGGCAGCCAGGTGTGGAACGGCACTGTCGGGGTCTTCACAGCCAGTCCGACGCCGATCGCCAGCAGCGTGAGCGCGGCATACGCGCCGCCGGCGGCGAGCGGGTTCGCCGCGGCGAGCTCGACGATGTCGAAGGTGTGCGGCTGTGCGGCGAGGAACAGCAGGATGAACCCGAGCAGCAGGGCCAGCGAGCCGAGGAAGGTGTAGAGGAAGAACTTCAGCGCCGCCGCCCGGGCCCGCTCGGCGTGTCCCCACCCGGCGATCACGAAGTACATGAACACGATCGACAGGTCGAAGAACAGGAAGAACAGGATCAGGTCCAGCGCCGCGAACAGGCCCAGACACACCGTCTGCAGGGCCAGGAACAGCAGCACGTAGGCCTTGACCCGGCGGGTCTCGCGCAGCGCGAACACCGCACAGGCGAGGAACAGCACGCCGGTCATGGCCAGCAACGGCAGCGACAGCCCGTCCACCCCGAGGTGGTAAGAGATCCCGGCCGACGGGATCCACGGCAGCCGCTCCTCGAACCCGAAACCGCTCGCGCCTCCCGGCCCCGCTTGTCCGACGCCCGCAGCCGGTGCGGGCAGCCGCACCCAGGCAGCGATGATCAGGGCGAGGTCGGCCAGCGCGGCGGCGATCCAGGTGCCGACGAACACCCGGGCGGGTAGCCGCGCGGGCAGCGCCGCCAGCACCACCGCCACGGCGGCGGGCAGGAACACGATCAACGACAGCACCGCTGGTCCTCCTTCAGGACACGACGATGACGACGACGGCCAGCGTGGCGAGCAGCGCGAACGCCACCGAGGCCTGGGCGTAGTACTGGTGCAGCTGCCCGGTCTGCGGGCGCCGCGCCCACCGGCCCAGCACCCGGGCTCCCTCGGCGACCGCACGCACCGCGCCGTCGACCGTGTTCTCTCCGCGGCGGTCGAGCAGGCGGGCCAGCGACACCGTCGCCTGCGCGGCTGAGTCGACCCCGCGGTCTAGGACGCGGTCGTCGAACCTGGCCAGCCCCTCGGCCAGCCGACGCACGGGCCGCACCAACAGCAGGTGCGCGGCCTGCTCCAGGCCCCACCAACGCTGCAGCAGATCGGGCGCGGGTAGCCGAACGCCGGCCCGCCAGGCCAGTCCAGCTGCGGCCACCGCCACCACCGCGGACACGACCAGTTCCCACCAGTGCGGCGCGGGTTCAGGGGCGAGGATCCCGCGGCCGAGCACCGGAAGAATCCCGAGCGTGGCCGCTGCGATTCCGAGCACGACCAGCGGCGGTGCAGCCATCGCCGGCACGCGCCCGGTCGGCTCCTGCTCCAGGCCCTTCGCCTGCCCGCGATCCGTCGGGCACTCGGCCTCCATCTGGTTGATGGTGTGGCCCGGGACGGCCGCTCGTCGGCGATCGTCCGTCGAGGGGGCGTCGGAGGCGGGTTGCCAGACGAACCACAGCGCCTTGGCGCTGTACACCGCGGCCACGGCCGCTCCGGCCAGCCCGACAAGGTAGAGACCGACGGCGGCCGGGGCGGGGCCGGTCAGGGTGAGCGCGGCGGACAGGACAGTGTCCTTGGCGACCCACAACGACAGCGGCGGTATCCCCGCTAGCGACAGCGCTCCGACGGTGAACATCGCCCCGACCAGCGGGAACCGGCGGGCCGCGCCGGGCAGACGGTCGAGCTGCTTGGTGCCCAGAGAGGTCAGCCAGGCCCCGGCGGCCAGGAACAGCAGGCTCTTGGTGGCTGCGTGCGCGACCAGCTGCAGCACGCCGGCGGAGCCGCCGCCGACCCCGGCGGCGAGGATCATGTACCCGATCTGCGCGCAGGTGGAGGCGGCCAGCAGCTGCTTGAGGTCGCGCTGGGCCAACGCGGCCAGCCCGAGGCCGAGGGCGGTCAGCGCTCCGATCCACGCCACCAGCGGGCCCGCCCAACCGACCGACGCCAGCAGCGGGTTCAGCCGCACCAGCAGGTAGGCGCCGGCAGCGACCATGGTCGCGGAGTGCAGCAGCGCCGATACCGGGCTCGGGCCGCGCATCGCCCCGGAGAGCCAGAAGCTGAACGGCAGCTGCGCGGACTTACCCAGCGCCGCAACCACCACCCCGGCCACCAGCAGGTCCCGCCAGCCCGCCACCGTCGCGGGCAGCACGTCCAAGGCCAGGGATCCGCCGCCGCCGGCGAGTGCCGCCCCGGCGGCGAGGTAGAGCCCCAGGTCGGCGGTGCGGGTGGTGAGAAAGGCGGTGTGCGCGCCACGCACCGAGGCCAGGTCTCGGTAGTGGTAGCCGATCAACGCCCAGCTCGCCGCGCCCATGACCTCCCACGCCATCAACAGCGGCGCCAGGCCCGTCGCGGTCACCGTTGCGAGCATCGCCCCGGCAAAGATCAGCATCAGGCCGGTGAACCGGCCGGTGCGCAGCTCCGCCTCGCCCGCGGCGAACACCAGCACCGCGGCCAGCACCACGGCGACGGTCACGACCAGCACCGCGGAGAGCGCGTCGACGGCGAATCCGGCGCGGACCCCGGCGAACAGTGCGGCATCGGCGGCCGGGCGGGTGAGCGCAGCGGCCACGGCGAGGACCAGCACCACGACCGATGCACCTACCGCGAGGATGGGGGCGAGCGGGTCGGCCCGCCGCCCACCCAGCGCAAGTAGCGCCCCGGCCAGCATCGGGATGACGATCAACCACAGCAGCACGACGTCCTCAGCCCTTGAGGTCCGCGGCGCCGTCGGTCATGTCGACCTGGCGGGCCCGGTAGATCGCGGTGGCCACAGCGAAGCCCGCGGCCATCTCGATCGCCATCGCGGTGACCACGGCGACGATCAGGACCTGGCCCTCCGTGCCGGCGGGGGCCAGGAAATACCAGAGCGCGGCGGCGGCGAGGATGACGCCGTTGAGCATCAGCTCCAGCCCCATCATCAGCATCACGATCGACTGCTGGGACAGCGCGCCGTACAGTCCGATCGCGAACAGCCCGGCCGCGGCCAGCAGGAACGGCTCGAGCATCACCGGCCTACACCTCCCCCGAGCGGGTCGTCGGCGGTGGCCACGTCGAGCTCGTCGCCGAGCCGGTCGTAGCGCCCCCGCCCGGTCGCCAGCACCACCGTGGCGACGATGGTGGCGAACAGGGTGATCCCGAGCGTCATCATGGTGAGCATCTGCTCACCCATCAGCGACCGCCCGAGCGCGAAGGTCAGATTCGGAGCCGGGGCGCCCGCTCGCGCTGGCCAGTCCATGAGCAGAATCCCGGCGGCGAGCAGCACGAAGGTGCCCACGGAGATCGACATCGCGCCGGGCTTATTGTGGTACATCGCCATCGGCATCAGCCCGGCCGGGTTCATCATGTACATGATCATGAAGACGACCATGATGACCATCTCGATGACCATCATCAGCGCGATCACCGTCCCCAGGTAGCCCAGTCCGAGCAACAGCACCAGTCCGGCCACGGCCAGGAACGAGGCCAGCAGGGCGAAAGTCACCTGCGCCATTGAGCCGAGTCGGAACACCCCGAACCCGAACACCAGCGCCGCGGGGGCGAGCACCCAGAACAACACGGTCATCTAGAGGCCTCCCTGCATGAGCACGACCACGGACACCACGAGCGCCTGGGCCAGCGTTAACGGCACGAGCACCATCCAGGAGATCTCGGTCCAGCGGTCCATGCGGATGGTGGGGAAGCGGCGACGCGCCCACACCAGGACGACCAGGACCGCGACGGTCTTGAGCGCCACCCACAGCCACGGCGGCAGCAGCGGTCCGGCCCCCCCGCCGAGGAATAGCGGGACCGCCATCGCCGCCGCCGCAGTCAGCAGCAGCCACCGGCCCCCGACAAACAGCAGCCGGTCGACCCCTGACAGCTCTGCGGCCACCCCGCCGGCAAGGTCGCCGGCAACGGGAGCGTCGAACGGCCCCCAGAAAGCCATCGAGGCCGCTGAGACCAGGAAGACCACGAACGCCACCGGCATGATCACGACAAACCACAGATCCTGCTGTGCAGCGACGATGTCGCCGATCCGCAGGCTCTGCGCCCCCAGCGCCGCGGTGATGATCGCGAACATGTGCGGGAGCTCGTAGGCCAGCCCCTGCGCGACGAACCGGTAGCCGCCCACCAGCGACAGCACGCTGTTCGGCCCCCAGCCGGCCATCCACACCGCTGCCCACGCCAGGACCTCCATGGCGTTGAACCACACGACCCCGATCTCGAGATCGGCGACCGGACGGGTCCCGAGCGGCACCACGACCGCGGCGAGCACCGCGGCCACCGGCAACAGCGCCGGCCCGGCGCGCCACAGCACCGGATCCGCTGCGATGGTGCGGCGTCGCTGCCCGACCAGCAGCCTCGCCACCTCGTGCGCCGGAGCACCGAACCCCGCGGGCCGTCCCGCTGCGCGGGCGGTCACCGCGGCATCGATCGACGCGGCCGTCCATCCCACGACGATCAGGACCACCGGCAGCAGCAGCGCCCACCACACCGGCAGCGCCTCAGTCGGTGGCGGCATCGGAACCGACTCATCCATGTCTGTGCCCCCTACTGTGTCCCCCGCCCTGCTGTCGGCCGCTCTGCCTGATCTCCTCGCTCCGGCCTGCAGCGCCTCCGGCGCCGGTCACCGCGTCCACGACCGTGTCGCAGGCACTGCCTCCGGTGCTGCTGCCGGTGGTGCCGTCGGTGTCGCCGTCGGTGTCGCGGTCAGTGCAGGGGTCGGCGGCCGCGACGAGCAGGCGTGCCGCAGCGAGGTCGCTCCCAATCAGCAGTCGCTCCAACTCGCCCAACCCCGGTCGCAGTCGACCGCGTTCCGGCGCGTGGCCGGGTCCCGAGCTCGAGGCGGAGGTCTCGGCCGAGCCCGCTTCGGTGGCGGGCTCGCACAGCGCTGTGGCGGCGTTCTCGAGGGCGTCGAGGCGGAGGGCCAACAGCGTGGGCACGTGCGGGAGACCGCGCAGCATCCGCCGCAGCGTTCGCGAGCGGCGCACCTGCCGTAACAGCGCTCCAACCGAGGCGCGAATGGGCTCGAGCGGCTCGCCGCCGAGAAGCCCATCGCGCAGCCGGCGAGACCGCGTCGCGGGCGCCGGCCAGCCCGCAACGGCAAGGAAGCGCGCAACAGCGTCGAGCTCCCTGGCCGCGGCTCGCCGCCTCAGATCCCCGACATCGCCACGACCAGTGCCCGTCGTCGGCGTCTGCGTCGTCCAGAACGGCTCGCCGAGCGGGTCATCCACAAGTCGCGCGTGCGCTTGCTGCACGATGTCGCCCTGCAACATCAGGTCGAGCACCAGCCCGGCCTGCCAGTCCGGCAAGACCGGCCCCATCGCCACCTGCAGCTGGTCGAGCATCAACCCGTCGCGGTCCTCGTCGAGGTCGGCCATGGGTAGACCGCCGGGCATCTCCATCTCGCCGTGCCCGCTGTGCCCGCTGTGCCCGCTGTGTCCGCCGTGTCCGCCGTGTCCGCCGTGGCCGCCGTGTCCGCCGTGTCCACCGTGGCCGCCGTGTCCACCGTGCCCACCGTGCCCGCCGTGCCCGCCGTGCCCACCGTGCCCGCCGTGCCCGCCGTGCTGGTCGGCGCCCCCCGCATGCTGCTCTGAGTCCTGGTGCTCTCTGGCCTCCTCGTGCTGGTTCGCGGCATCGGCGGCGTTGTGGTCAGCTGGGTCGCCCTGGTTCCCCCTCGGCTCAGATCCGTCGTGCCCGTTTTCCTCGCTGTTGGGGCCGCGGTGCTCGTGCTGGCTCTTCTGCTCGCGCGCGGTGTGGTCTGCCTCGTTTGCGCGCCCGTCCTCGACCGGTGCGCCAGCATGCGTGGTCTGGCTGGAGGTCGGGCTGGCCGCCGACGAGCCCCCCGCAGCGAGGTCGGCGGCGGCCCGGTCCAGCACGGCGTCGAGGTCATGAATGGTGGTGAGAGTGATTTGGGTGCGGGGCTGCGGGATCGCCGCCCAGACGGTCGCGATCACCGCGCCCAGCTCGTGCCCAGGAGTCCCTGCCACGAGCAGCACGTCCGCATCGGCCGGTGCCGTCGCGAGAGGCCAGCCGCGACGGAAGAGTTCGGCCTCTGCAGCCAGGCGGAGGGCAGTTCCGTTGCGGGCAGCAACGAGCAGGATGTGCGGGCGTTTGGCTGCGTAGCGCAGCATCCACCTGTTCAGCTCCATCGCAGAGCGCCTTCCCGCCAGGCATAGACGACTCCGGCGAGCAGGATCCCGAGGAAGAGAAACATCTCTATCACCGCAGACGGCCCGACCCGGGACACGACCAGCGTCCACGGGTACATGAAGATCATCTCCATGTCGAAGGCCAGGAACACCATCGTCACCGGGTACCAGCGCACGTGGAATCGTGAGTAGGCGTGCTGGGCGGGCGGTAGCCCGCCTGCGAACGGGACGACGTCCAGTGCTGCCCGTTCGGTGGCGGTGGCCGCCGTGACCGCGTAGAGCGCGGCGACGAGGGCGAGCACCATCCCGAGGGCGATAAGCACCGGTACGAACTCGCGCATCGTCACCTCCGGCAGTCACGCCCGTGAATACCCATACCCAGGATGGGCATCCTGGGGCACCCGGCGGCGCCTGTCTAGCCGGACCACCCGAGCGGGCATCGGAGGCGTCCGGCGCTGCTCCCGTGCCAACACTTCCCGATCTGGCCCGAAGAAACCATCTCGGCAACCTCGTCATGGGGTAGAGCGCGACAGGTGCGGAAGCACAGATGAGGCGGGGGAGTGGGCCACGCGACTGACGACCCTGTCGACACCTCGCTCGGGCTCGCGCATCATCGATCGCGCCCACTCCCAACATCGTGTCGGATGCTCGGCAGGACTACGGCAATCCATGACTTGAGTACGGTACCCCCCCAGGGTATGGTGGTCGTGTTGCGAGCGGAGGAGGCGTCGTGAACGGCTACACGGACACCAAGGATTCCCACCTCAAGCGGATGCGTCGGATCGAGGGCCAGGTCCGCGGCATCACCAAGATGATCGAGTCGGACAAGTACTGCATCGACGTGCTCACCCAGGTCGCCGCGGTGAACAAGGCCCTGGAGGCCGTCGCACTGAATCTGCTCGACGAGCACCTCAAGCACTGCGTCACCGACGCCGTCGCCGAGGGCGGGGCGGTGGCCGATCAGAAGGTGGCTGAGGCGAGCGCGGCGATCGCTCGTCTCGTCAAGTCCTGACCACGGCGGGGGGCTTCCACCTGGATCGCACGGGGCGATCCCACCCCAGAGGGGCGCGCGGATCCCGTGAAGGCAGCGACGAGTCGTCGGCTGCTCGATCCCTGTTGTGCACGGCCCAGGACCTACCCGAAACCCAAGGAACTGGCCGCTCTGGAGTAGTCGTCGCGGCCTGTCAAGGAAGGACCAGCAGGATGAGCACCAGCACCTACACCGTCATCGGAATGACCTGCGGACACTGCGTCGCTTCGGTCACGGAGGAGATCAGCGAGTTGCACGGCGTGCGCTCGGTCAAGGTCGACCTGCCCACCGGCGCGGTCACCGTTGACAGCGACAACCCGCTCAACCTGGCCGATGTGCGCGCCGCGGTCGAGGAGGCCGGCTACCAGCTCGCGGCGTCCTAGCCGCATCACCCGGTACCCGCCTCATCGAAGGCCGGGTCCACAGCAAGGGACCAGACCATGAACACTCTTGCGAAGCTCTCCGCCTACGGCGCGGCGCTCGCCCTGCTCGCAGTCGGGGCATATGCGACCGGATCCGCTGTCGGTCCCCTCGACGGCACCGCGACGGCCACGGCCGCGTCCGCGGGCCCGCCCGGCGGTGAGGTCGCCGGGCACGGGGACACCCACGGCGGCGCCGTCCCGGAGACCGCGAACCAGCCGGACCAGCCCGCCGGGCTGGCGTCGAGCAGGGGCGGCTACACCCTCACGCCCACCGCCGCGACGCTGACGGCCGGCACCACAGGCGAGCTCGCCTTCCGCATCACCGGGCCGGACGGGGCCCCGGTGACCGCGTTCGACGAGGAGCACACCAAGCGGCTGCACCTGATCGTGGTGCGTCGCGACACCGCCGGCTACCAGCACCTGCACCCGACCATGGACCCCGACGGCACCTGGCGCGCCCGCGTCGACGTCCCCGCCGGCGGCGTCTACCGGGCCTTCGCCGACTTCACCCCGACCAGCGGCCCGGCGACCACGCTCGGGATGGACCTGTCCGCAGCGGGCACATACGACCCCGTCGAGCCTCCCACCAGTAGGACCGCCCGGGTCGACGGCTACGAGGTCCGGCTCGACGGCGACCTCGCCGCCGGGCAGGCCTCCAGGCTCACGCTCACCGTGACGAGGGACGGCCGGCCGGTCACTGACCTGCAGCCCTACCTCGGCGCCTACGGCCACCTCGTCGCCCTGCGCGCGACCGATCTCGCCTACCTGCACGTGCACCCCGAGGGAAGCCCCGGGGACGGGCGCACCCCCGCGGGCCCGCAGATCCGGTTCGTCGCCGAGGTGCCCTCCACCGGGACCTACCGACTGTTCCTCGACTTCCAGCACGCCGGCACCGTCCGCACCGCGGAGTTCACCGTCCCCAGCGGACCGGCCGGCGCGGTGAACGCCGCACAGCCGACGTCCGGCGAGAACGGCGCAACTGCAGCGCAGCACGGCGACACGCACATCGACACCGCCGCAGGGGGGCACTGATGTCCACGACCAGCGACCGCCACACCTCGGCCGACGCGCCGAGGTCGGCGCCGGTAGGCACCGGCGCCGGAGCCGACCCTATAACCGAGGTCGAGCTCCTCATCAGCGGGATGACGTGCGCCTCGTGCGCGAACCGGATTGAGCGCAAGCTCAACAAGCTCGACGGCGTGACCGCCACGGTCAACTACGCCACCGAGAAGGCCAAGGTCAGCGCCCCGGAGGGATTCTCGCCAGACGACCTCGTCGCCACGGTCGAGGCCGCGGGCTACCACGCGCGGCTCCCCGAGCCGCCCGCCGCACCGGAGTCCACCCGCGGGGACATCGTCGACAGCACCGATAAGGCCGGCGACGAGCCGGACGAGCTCATCGCTGCCCGGCAACGGCTGCTGGTGTCGGCCGTGCTGTCGGTGCCGGTCGTCGCGCTGGCGATGGTCCCGGCGTGGCAGTTCACCTCCTGGCAGTGGATCTCGCTGACCCTGGCGGCGCCGGTGATCGTGTGGGGGGCGTGGCCCTTCCACCGGGCGGCGTGGGCGAACCTGCGCCACGGCGCCGCGACCATGGACACCCTGATCTCGCTGGGCACCCTGGCGGCGTTCGGGTGGTCGCTGTACGCGCTGCTGTTCGGCACCGCCGGGATGCCCGGCATGACCCACCCGTTCGAGCTGACGATCAGCCCGTCGGACGGTGCCGGGAACATCTACCTCGAGGTCGCCGCCGGGGTGACCACGTTCATCCTGGCCGGGCGGTATTTCGAGGCCCGCTCCAAGCGCCGCGCCGGCGCGGCCCTGCGCGCGCTGCTCGAGCTCGGTGCCAAGGACGTCGCCATCCTGCGCGAGCGCAACGGCACCACCGTCGAGGAGCGGGCTCCCGTCGCGCAGCTCGCGGTTGGCGATCGGTTCGTGGTCCGGCCCGGCGAGAAGATTGCCACCGACGGTACCGTGGTCGAGGGCAGCTCCGCGGTCGACGCGTCCATGCTCACCGGAGAATCCGTCCCGGTCGAGGTCGGTGTCGGCGATCACGTGGTCGGCGCGACTGTGAACGCCGGCGGCCGGCTGGTCGTGCAGGCCGGGCGGGTCGGCTCCGACACCCAACTCGCCCAGATGGCCAAACTGGTCGAGGACGCCCAGACCGGCAAGGCGCAGGTCCAGCGGCTCGCCGACCGGATCTCCGGGGTGTTCGTGCCGATCGTGATCGCCCTCGCCGCGGTCACCCTCGGATTCTGGCTGGGCACCGGAGCCGGGGCCGCTGCCGCCTTCACCGCCGCCGTGGCTGTGCTAATCATCGCCTGCCCTTGTGCCCTCGGACTCGCGACTCCCACCGCGCTCCTGGTCGGCACCGGCCGCGGCGCCCAGCTGGGTATCCTTATCAAGGGTCCGGAGGTGCTCGAGTCGACCCGGCGGGTCGACACGGTGGTCCTGGACAAGACCGGCACCGTCACCACCGGCCGGATGACCCTCCTCGGCGTGCACACCACCGAGGACGTCGATGAGCAGGAGGTGCTGCGGCTGGCCGGGGCACTGGAAAACGCCTCGGAACACCCGATCGCCCAGGCAGTCACACGCGCTGCCCAGGATCGGGTCGGTGCGCTGCCGGTGGTCGCGGAGTTCACCAATCACGAGGGCCTGGGCGTGCAGGGTGTGGTCGACGGGCACGCCGTGCTCGTCGGGCGCCCGCGGCTGCTGCAGGACTGGAGCCAGCCCCTGACCGACGGCCTCGCCGAGACCGTCCGGACCGAGGCCGCCCGGGGCCGGACCGCGATCGCGGTGGCCTGGGACGGCCAACCGCGGGCGGTGCTGGTGGTGGCCGACGCGGTCAAGGACACCTCGGCCGAGGCGATCGCGCAGCTCACGGGGCTGGGGCTCACCCCGGTCCTGCTGACCGGTGACAACCGCGCCGCGGCCGAGGCCGTCGCCCGCGAGGTCGGCATCGACCCCGGCCCCGACAGCGTGATCGCCGAGGTGCTGCCGGCCGACAAGCTCGCCGTGATCGAGGACCTGCAGGCCCGCGGCCGGGTCGTGGCCATGGTCGGCGACGGGGTCAACGACGCCGCCGCCCTCGCCCGGGCCGACCTCGGCCTGGCCATGGGCACCGGCACCGACGTCGCCATCGAGGCCGCCGACATCACCCTGGTGCGCGGCGACCTGCGCACCGCGGCCGAGGCGATCCGGCTGTCCCGACGCACCCTAGGCACGATCAAGGGCAACCTGTTCTGGGCCTTCGCCTACAACGTCGCCGCCCTACCCCTGGCCGCCGCGGGCCTGCTCAACCCGATGCTGGCCGGCGCCGCGATGGCGTTCAGCTCGGTGTTCGTCGTGGGCAACAGCCTGCGGCTGAGGAAGTTCAAGCCTAGCGCGGGGTGAGCCGGGTCTTCCCCGAGTCGATCTCCGATCGACCGGTGCCTCGTGGCCGGCACATCGACACGGTCGACGTGCCGGCCACGGGCATACGGGCAACCCACGACTCGACGAGCGCGCCCGGTATCACGACGCCGCCAGCCTGGCCGCCGGCTCGGCGCAGAACGCGGAGTCGGCTGGGCCACACCTGCAGAATGGCCGGGCCCCGATTCGGCGTCACCTGGCGGTCTGCGTGGAGCGGCTGGGGCGGTGGGGTCGGATCTGCCCGCGCGGCTTCCACAGGCCAAGGATGGTGATGACGACCAACACCACGAGACCACCGCCGGCATGTACCAGTAGCGAGGGCAACGTCGAGACCGTCGCGGTGGGTGAGGGCCCCGGTGCCTGATCGAGGACGGGCTGCGCGCCCAGCTCGAGAATCGGACGCAGCTGTAGGAGCAGCACGACCGTTGCCACGACCGTCAGCGCGAGCTTGGCAAGCACCCAGTAGTGCCGCACCAGCCCCCACGGGCTCAGCAGCGAAGACAGCACCCCGCTCACCGTCGAGGCCAACGCCAGAGGAACGATCACAGCTTGCGTCACCACCACCGCCGCCACCAACAGCGCCGCCCGTCTCGCACCGATCGTGGTCGAGGCGACGACGACCAGGGACAGGAACGCGCCCACCGCACCGACCCAGCCCACCGAACACAGCACATGCGCAGTCAGCGCTGTCTTGCGTGCGACGCGACGCAACGGCCGAGATGGCGCCACTCCGGTCGTTCCGACGTCGGTCATCTCACCGCGCCGACAGGGCAGGCCCCTGCGCCCAGGTGACATCGGTACTCAGCTGATCGGGCGGAGCCCCGAGGTGTCGCCCGGGCCCATGTGGCCGCCGAGTCCCGTCATGAACACGACCAGCAGCAGGATCACTAATACCGCGGCGACCAGGACGAACACCTTCACCCAGCGGGGGACCGCCCGGCCGGGTCCGGCAACCTCGAGCGGCTCGGTGTACCCCTCCGAGCCGGCCTGCCGACCCTCGGGCAGGTCCGCGGCCGCCCGGCCCAAATGCCGGCCCGCCGGGCCACCGGGCCGCCGACGGAACTTCATCCGACTACCTCCGTAATTTTCCGAGACAGTATGTCTCACTATGGTCGCTATGTCTAGGGCGTGTGGTGGCTGTAGATTTCGGGCGTGCCGAGGCTGTGGACGGAGACGATCGATGGGCACAAGCAGGCCGTACGCACCGCAGTCCTCGACTCGGTTGCCGACCTTGCCGCGACACAGGGCCTAACCGGGGTCACGATGTCGGGCGTCGCGGCGCGCAGCGGGATCGGGCGCGCCACCCTCTACAAGTACTTCCCGGACGTTCGGGCACTCCTGCTCGCCTGGCATGAGCGGCTGATCGACGAGCATCTCGCCCACGTCGAGCAGGCACTCACTCCATCGGCCCGACACGGGGCGCCGGGTGAGCAGGACGTGCTTGGCCGACTCCGCGCAGGCCTGCGGGCCTATGGCACGCGCCTTCGACACAGTCCACCTGGACTCGGCACCCAACCCGATCATGCTGACGCTGGCCTGCACGGCGAGACGCATGTCTATCGCGCTGAGCGGCGCCTGGCCGAGCTCCTCGCCCGGCACCTCAGTGAGGCGCAGACCCAACGGGCGGCGCGCGACGACGTTCCCGCGTCCGAGCTGGCCGCGTTCTGCCTGAGCGCGATGAGCGCCGCCCAGTCGCTCGGCGAACCCGCGCAGCCGGCCCTGGAGCGACTACTCGACCTGGTGATCGAGGCGCTGCGGGCTCCGGCCCAGCCAACGCAGTAGTGATACCAAGGACGACCGGGACGGCTGCGGGGAGCTGAACCGGCCGGTCACGCCCGCCGCCATCTCCCGCGGGTGTATCGCAGGTGCTCGTTCGACCTCGCCCGATCCAGGACGCGGGGCTTCGACCCCCGACTGCCGCGGTTGACTATCGTAGGGCTCATGGCAGACCACACAAGATCGGCGCAGCGGGCTCCGCTGCTGCTGATCTTTGGTCTGCTGGTGATGCACGCGCTCGTCGCGTTCGCCCACGCACCCGTCCACAACGGGCAGCCCCTGCATTCCGCGATGTCCGCGGCTGTCTCGTTCGCGGAGGGGACCGACCCCCTTGACCTCGCGAGCCCTTGGGCGGACGCCGCCCAGCGCGACGGCGTGCCGGCGTCAGGCATGACGACCTCGCATAGCTCGATGGGCCGTGTCCACCTCGAGGCGCCGAAGGGGTCTGTCAGCCCAGTCGACTCGGCAACGGCTGTCGATCGGACGTCCACCGACCCGATGACCGATCTCGGACACGCTTGCCTGGCGGTGCTCGCGACCGTCGCCATCGTGCTGACAGCGTTGCTGGTGTGGTCGGGCGGGTCGAGCACGGGCGGCTCCGCGCGCTTGGGCGGAGCTGTCGTCGGGCTGCTTCCACGCCCGCCGCCCACCTCGGTTCGCCTCGCCCAGCTCTGCGTGCTGCGGAACTGATCGATCCGGTCCTCCCGGTTCGATCTCATCCGCAAGCCCAAGGAGCAGCCCTTCCATGTCTTCTCGCATCTCCCGCCGCCGGTTCCTGGCTCTCGCCGGCGCAGCCGGGACAGGCGCACTGATCAGTGCCTGCACGACAAGCAGTCCGTCGCCGGCTCCCGTTCGCGCCGGATCGCCCCGTGTGCTCGATCTGGAGCGAGCCAGGCAGTCCGCCGATCAGAAGATCGTTCCGGTCGCGCTGGAAGCTCGGCCCGGTCCGGTCGATCTCGGCGGTGTCACGGTCAACACCTGGAGCTACGGCGACGCCGTCCCGGGGCCGCAGATCCGCCTCCGCGCCGGCGACCTGCTTCGCGCCGACCTACGAAACTCGTTGCCGCAGCCGACGACCATCCACTGGCACGGCATCGCCCTACGCAACGACATGGACGGCGTTCCGGTGCTCACCCAGGACCCCGTCGCCCCCGGCATGACCTTCCGCTACGAGTTCACCACCCCTGACCCCGGCACCTACATCTTTCATCCGCACGTGGGCACCCAGCTCGACCGGGGCCTGTACGGGACCCTGATCGTCGAGGACCCGGCCGAGCCCGGCGACTACGACGATGAGCTCGTCGTCGTGTTCGACGACTGGGTCGACGGAACCGGCCGTGATCCCGACCAGGTCCTCGCCGGTCTCAAGGCCAACGGCATGGGCGGCATGGGCGGCATGGGCGGTGACATGCAAGGTATGGGAGAGATGGAGGGCATGCAGATGCCCCAATCCGAGGCGCTCGGCGGGGACGCCGGCGATGTCTCCTACCCCTACTACGTGGCCAACGGCAGGGTGAGCGCCGCGGCCCAGACGTTCGGGGGCAAGCCGGGCCAGCGAATCCGCCTGCGCATGATCAACATTGGCGGCGACACCGCGTTCCGGGTCGGAGTCCCCGGGGTCCCGATGACCGTCACCCACACCGACGGTTTCCCGGTGCGCCCCGTTTCGGCTCCCACCGTCCTACTTGGGATGGGCGAACGCGTCGACGCAGTCATCACCCTTTCTGACCAGAGCCTCCCGCTCGTGGGGATTGCAGAGGGCAAGGGCGGCGCGGCTCACGTCACGTTGAACGTCGGCCCGAGGTCCACCACGACCGTGGAGGCGGCCGTCGCCGATCTTGTTTCCCGGCCGACGGTTGCCGCCGCGGGGTTGGTGGCGGCCGAACAGGTCGTCCTGGCCGACCGGACACCGGATGTCGTCCATGACCTGGAAATCGCCGGCCCGGCGAATCGCTACACGTGGACGATCAACGGTCAGACCTACGACCCGTCTCGCGGCCTGCCGGTCTCGGAGGGGCAGCGGGTCCGACTGCGCTTCGTCAACACGACCTCGATGTTCCATCCCATGCACCTGCACGGCCACACCTTCCAGGTGCGTAACGCTGCCGTCCCGGGCCCGCGCAAGGACACCGTCAATGTGCTGCCGAAGACCACCATCGAGGTTGACTTCGACGCCGACAACCCCGGCCAGTGGCTGACGCACTGCCACAACATCTATCACGGTGAGGCGGGCATGATGACCGTCGTCTCCTACGTCGGGTGATCCGGATGGAAGCCCAGCTGCTGCGCACCGTGCACGTGCCCTCCTCCGACAACCCGGCCCGCGCCCGCGCCGCTGTCGGCGGTTGTCGCAGGTGAGGGTCGGCGCGCTGCCGGACGAAGGGGTCGGTAGGGTCGTGGCTGTGCAGACGGGAGGACGTGCGCAGTGGCGCTGGCTGTTCCTGCCGCTGCTCGTCGCCCTCGGCGTGATCGCGATGCATTCTGTCTCGGCCTGCGGTCACGGGCAGTCCTCCCACGCCGGCGGGTTTGCACATTCGGGGATGCCGATGCCCGGTGCCAGCCCGACAGCACAGGCGTACCACCCGGACGGCGCGTCGGACAGCGTCGGGGCGGCAGCTGGCCTCGCCCGGTCATCGGTCGATGAGGCGGCGCCCGACGCGGACGCGGCCGACTCGGGTTCTGGGCGAACCGCAGATGGCCCCGCCACGGCGCAGGACTCCGATCCCCTCGCGGCACTTCACGCCCTGCTGCACCTGTGTCTGGCGGTCCTGATCGGCGGCTTGATGATTGCGGCGGCGTTCGTGGCCGTGGCCGGGCGCGCGTCCCTTCGAACTGCTCGCCCACGCGGTGTTCATCTCGGCGTGGTGTGTGCGCGGGGACCTCCGCTAGGAACACCGGAACGCTTGTCTCGGCTCTGCGTGATGCGGAACTGATCGGCCTCCAGCGCGGAAGAGCGCTGGCCACCGACTTCATCCGCATCGTTCAAGGAGTCCTCCTGATGTACCGCAAGCCCCTCCTCGGAATCGCCACAGCCGCCGCTGCTGCCGCACTACTCGCCGGCTGCGGCGGCACTCAGCCTGCGTCTACCGCCGCGCCGAGCACCACGGCGGCGGCGCCGTCCTCGGCCGCGGTAAGCGCCGAGCACAACGATGCCGACGTGTCCTTCGCGCAGGGGATGATCGTTCATCACACGCAGGCAATCGACATGGCCAAGCTCGCGACCGACCGGGCCAACAACGAGCAGGTCAAGCAGCTGGCCACCAAGATTGAACAGGCCCAGGGGCCGGAGATCGACCAGATGCGCGGCTTCCTCGCTGCGTGGGGAGAGCCCGAGACCGGAGACGCCGGCATGTCCGGCTCGATGCCAGGCATGAATCACGGCGGCTCGGCCATGCCGAGCATGCCCAACATGTCGGGCGGTATGACGGACGCGCAGATGCAGCAGCTCGGACAGGCTTCGGGCACCGACTTCGATCGGCTGTTCCTGCAGATGATGACCGAGCACCACAACGGCGCGATCCAGATGGCCCAGACCGAACTGACCAGTGGGCAGAACACTGAAGCGAAGGCGCTCGCCCAGAAGATCATCACTGACCAGCAGGCCGAGATCGGCGAGATGCAGAATCTCTTGTCGTCGCTGTAACGGCTGGTTCAGTCGCCGAGGCGGCGGCCGCGGCTCTCACACGAAGCCCGTCGGCTGCCGCCGCCGGTGACCCCAGGTCGGCCCCGGTCGCCACGAGTGTTGCCGTGGCGACCGGAGCTCGGTGAGCTCGGGTCGGAGGTGTCGGCTCACAAGGGCCATGCCTCTGCAGCAGAAGTGCTGATGCTGCCGAGTTGACCTGCACCGGGTCACCGATAGACGAGGTCAAGCGTTCGCTGTCGGGGCGGGCAGCTCGGACACCACTACCTCGCCGCTCGGCGCCGGCTGCTCGCGTCCGAGATCGGCATCCGAGCGACTGCTCCAGGCCGGGCCGAGGCTCGTCCTCCTGTCCGGTTGCGCCCGGCCTCACTGCCGCGCAGTTCCGAATCGAGCTGCCCCAGCGGTCACCGCACACCCTGGTCAGGCTCGACCTTAGAGTCCGAGTCGACCAGTAGTCCTCGCCTCGCTTCGCGATTCCCAGGAAGGCGTCGATCTTCCGATGAGGACGACTGCAGCGACGACAAGCGTGGCCGAGCCCAGGACCGGCTGGAGCGTGCCCCAGGTCGACAGCGCACCGGCATCCCCCAGGAGGGCCACGGCGACCTTGTTGCAGGAGGGGCATCCCACTGCAAGCAGGGTGACCCCGGCGATGAGAACCGACCAGCGGACCGCCTGTCGGCGGCGCGCGTCACTCGCGGTGCCGGACCAGAGCGCGCCGAGCAGCACGGCGGCGCTGATCAGCGCGTAGTCCCACCAGCGTACGGGCGTCATCCGCGCGAAGATCGGATTCGGGACGACATCACTGGGCAAGCCCGCACCCGCCGTGATGAGTAGGCCGGTCGTCACAGCACGGCCGAGCCTGAAGAACTGGACGAGATGCCCCTGCGCTTCGGGGATGCCGCCGGCGATTCGACCTTCGGCAACGGATCGGCCGGCCGTGTCTTGCTCGCCAGGGTCGGCACGCACACGAAGCTGGGAGCCGGCGCGATCGGTCGCCGCAAGGGTCACGCTATCCCTCCGGGTTGCATGGCTGGAGCCTCCTCGGTCGCACGATAGAGCGTATCTACGGACTTGAATAGTAGGCCATGCGGCCTTGCTGTTCACTGGCTGATACGGTCCGGTCACTGTGAGCACCCGTCGACCCGGACCCGGGCCAGCGGGGGGAGGTCGCCGGGTCCCCCGCCCCCAGGCGATCCTGCTGCTGGCCCTGCTGGCGCTCGTGCTGCCCGCGCCAGCCTGCAGCGGCTCTGGTGCCGGTTCGATCGACGACGGGTTTGACTCGTCCACCTCACAGCCCGCGACGGCGTTGGCCGTGCCACCGGCGGAACACCCGCACGCCTCCTTTGTCCTGACGCTAGGTGCGATCACGCCGTTCGCGGAGGCCGGCGCGGCCTCGAGCCAGGCTCGCGACGTGGACGGGGACGGGGAGAGGTCCACAGGGACGAGTGGTGATCATGGCAGCGTCCCTCGTTGCCACGATTGGCCCGAGCATCAAACAGCGGCCACACCGGCGCGGATCGCTGAGCGGACGGCGACAGACACGGGGCCGGCTGCACCGATGGGGCCGCCACCTGGCCTGTCGCTTGACGAGGGGCGATCGACAACTGCCTCCCACATGGCCCAGCCCGTCGCCGGGCGGGCGCTGCTGCAGCTCGTGGAGGTCTCGCGGACCTAGAGACGGGTCCGCGACGGCCAGTCTCGTCGCCTTTCGGCCGACACCGCTCCCCGCGGCGCACTGGCGCCGCCCTGTCTCCCGAGGTTCCGTCTGATGATTACTGACATTGCTGCTGCGTCCACAGTCCGCCCAGCTGCGCCGCATCACCGCTCACCCAGGCTCTGCGACGCCGTCGGCAACACCCCGGTGGTGTGGATCGACGCACCGTTCACCGGCGGCGGTCGCGGTTTCTGGGCCAAGCTCGAGGGCGCCAATCCGGGGGGCATCAAGGATCGACCGGCACTGCACATGGTGCGATGCGCTCGCGAGCGCGGAGAGCTCCGCCCCGGGTGTCGCATCGTCGAATCCACCAGCGGCACCCTCGGGCTCGGTCTGGCCTTGGCCGGTATCGCGCACGGGCATCCGGTCACGTTGGTCAGCGACCCGGGTATGGAGCCGTTGATGTATCGGCTGCTACGCGCCTACGGAGCGGACGTCGTCACCGTGGATCGTCCCGCTGAAGTAGGCGGCTGGCAGCAAGCTCGGCGCGACAAGGTTCAAGCTCTGCTCGCTGCCGAGCCTGGCGCCTGGTGCCCGGACCAGTACAGCAATCCCGACAACGTGGAGGCCTATCGGCCGATGGCGCACGAGCTGCGCCATCAGCTCGGCGAGATCGACACCCTGGTGTGTTCGGTCGGCACTGGCGGGCACTCGGCGGGTATCGCTCGGACGCTGCGCCAGTTCACTCCGAGTTTGCGGGTGGTCGGCGTCGACACGGTGGGGTCGACGATCTTCGGGCAGCCTGCGGGGACGCGCCTGATGCGGGGGCTGGGCTCGAGCATTCATCCGCGCAACGTCGACTATGAGGCGTTCGACGAGGTCCACTGGGTTGCTCCCGCCGAGGCCGTGTGGTCGTGCCGGGCCATGGCGTCGGCCAGCTACGCGAGCGGGGGGTGGAGCGTGGGCGCCGTCGGCTTGGTCGCCGGGTGGCTGGCTCGCTCCTCAGCCCCGGACAGCCGGATCGCCGCGGTGTTTCCCGACGGTCCTCAGCGCTACTTCGACACTGTCTACAACGACGAGTACTGCCGGAGTCATGGGCTCCTCGCCCAGGAGCCGGCCCTCGAACCGGATGAGCTGGCCCACCCGCACGAGCGGGTGGTGGACCGGTGGACCCGGTGCTCGACCGTGATCGACCCACGCACCGCAGGCAGGACCCCCTCGTGATCAGGACCTTGAGCCAGTACCGGTCGTTTCCGCGCTCGGTCCAGCTGCTGCTGCTGAACCAGCTGACGATCAACGTCGGGTTCTACATGCTCATCCCGTACCTAGCCGATCATCTCTCGCAAGGTCTCGGGTTGGCGACGTGGCTGGTCGGGCTGATCCTGGGCGTGCGCAACTTCTCCCAGCAGGGCATGTTCCTCATCGGTGGCAGCCTGGCCGATCGGTACGGCTACAAGCCGCTGATCGTGGCCGGGTGCGCATTGCGCACAGCAGGGTTCGCGCTGCTCGGCCTGGTGGACAACGTGCCCGCGCTGATCGCGGCGTCGGCGGCCACAGGCTTTGCTGGGGCACTGTTCAACCCGGCTGTGCGTGCCTATCTGGCGCAGGACTCAGGCGAACGCCGGGTCGAGGCGTTCGCGTTGTTCAGCGTCTTCTACCAGACCGGGATCCTGATCGGGCCCCTCGTCGGGCTGGCGCTGACCGGATTGGCGTTCTCGATCACCTGTTTGGTCGCTGCGGGCGTGTTCGCCCTGCTCACGATGCTACAGCTCCGGGCTCTACCGGCACGACGCGGCGACGATCCGCAGCAGGGCGAGGACTCGACGGGCGGATCGTCCGCCGTCCTCCGCCAATGGGCCCAGGTCGCGTCGAGCCGAGGCTTCCTCCTGTTCTCCTTGGCCATGATCGGCTCGTACGTGCTGTCCTTCCAGGTGTATCTCGCCCTGCCCCTGCAGGCCCGGGCCATCGCACTCGCGGCGGTGGACCCCACGGTCGTGGTCGCGGCCGTGTTCGCGGTGTCCGGGGGGGTCACGATCGCAGCCCAGATGGGTGTCACGGCGTGGTGCCGGGCCCACTGGGGGCCGGGTCGGGCGCTCAGCCGGGGGCTGCTCGTGCTTGCGCTTGCCTTCGTGCCGATCCTGCTGGGCGAACTCCTCCTGGGGGTGCTGCCGTCCCTCGCCCGCAGTACCGCCGGGCCAATCCTCGCCGCGGTGTGCCTGCTGCTGGCGGCGGCCATCTTGGCTCTGGGAACGGCGGTGGTCTTCCCCTTCGAGATGGACACCATCGTGACGTTGTCCCACGGGCGTCTGGTGGCCACGCACTACGGCCTTTACAACACCGTCTGCGGCGTCGGCATCCTTCTGGGCAACCTCGGCACAGGCTGGGCGCTCGACCTTGCCAGGAGCGCAGGAGCGGCACCCGCGCCCTGGGCGGTCCTGATCATCATCGGGGTGTTCTCGGCGGCGGCGTTGGCGATGTTGCAACGGCGGGGGCTACTGACAGCGCAGCCTCTACCGGCCGAGCCCTGCGACGCGCAACACAGCAACAACGATATGGACCGCCCAGAGCCGCTTTCTGACGCCGGCGACGTCACCAATTGCACCGCGCCCCTCGCACCCGCTGCTCGCTACCTCGACGCATCGACCCCCTCTCGCTACGGCGGCCCGTGGTTCCCGGAGGGCCTCACGCAACCCCTGCCCATTCGTTATGTCTCCGTCTCACCGCAGCCTGCTCAGCGCCTGTCCGTCCCCAGACCAGCACGTCCTAAAGTCCCGCCCCGTGCTCATCCGGTGCTTCGAGCGCAGCCTCAGGGGTCATCGGCTGCGGGACGACCGGCCGGCTCGGCTCCCGCACGTTCGAGCTTCTCGGCGGAGCCGCTCAGTCGACAGGACGAGCCCAGGCCGGTGATCGCCGAGGGGGGTGGCCCAGCCAGTGACACCGATTTCGGGGGAGGCGCCCCCGGGTTTGAGGAAGACCGACGGCCGGCAGCCTTGTTCGACCCGACCTACCAGTTGCTCGCCGAGGAGGCGTCGGGGAGGGCGCGCCTGCTGTGAGGAGCCGCTCGCCTGGGTGGCCGACCGTCCCTGCTCGGATTCGCCGGGCCCAGGCCCGCCCCGCAGGCGTGTCCTAACCGGCTCAACCTGGCGCATGTGTCGCGCACGACCGGTGCGGGTCGGTGTCATCGACAGTCGGGCCGGTCGCGTCGCGGGAGTGGTACACCGGGCACGGTAGGCTCAGCGGGGCGGTGACCGTCGGCCAGGTCTGTCGTCGTGGCGCGCGGCGTGCCGGAGCAGGAAGGATCCAGCCCGAATGATCCTTGCGACTGTTCTGGTGCTGGGCGCGGTGTTGACCGCCTTCCTGGCTCCGCGCCTACTCAGCGGGTTGGAACGCACTCCCGCCAGTCCCGCCGGGCTGCTTTACGTCTGGTGGTCGCTTCTGGCGGGCGTTGCCTCCAGTGTCGTGGTCGCGCTCGGTGTCGTGCTGGTACCCGGCCACGGCGAGAAGCTCGCGCCGTTGGTCCGGTTTCTGGCCAGCTGCTGGACTGCACTGACCTCGAGCAGGATGCACGCTGATGCCGTCGTCGGGGGGCTGATAGGCACCATGATCGCCGTCGGTCTGATCCGAGTGATCAGGCGTGTGGTGCGCAGCCGGCGTGCGGTCCGGGAGAAGGCCGAGACCACGATGTGGATGCTGGAACCGGCTGGCCACTGGGAACACGGGGTTCTCTGGCTCGAGCACAAGCAACCTCTCGCCTTCAGCATCGGAGGACGCACGAAGGCGATCGTGGCCAGCACCGGGCTACGCGAGCACCTCAGTCCTGCCGAAACCAACGCGGTGCTCGCCCACGAGCGCGCTCACCTGTCCGGACGTCACCACCTGCAGGTGTTGCTCGCCGACACTCTGGCCGCGGCGTTCCCGGTGCTTCCGCTGTTCCGGCAGGCACCGGCCGCGGTCAGACGGCTGATTGAGCTGGCCGCCGACGATAAGGCTGCCCGCCATGTCGGGGCTCCCGTCGTGCGCCAGGCCCTGGTTCGCGTGGCCAGCGGCGGCCGGTACGGACTTCCGCCTGCGGCCCTAGGTGCCGCGACCTCCGCCATCGAGCTCCGGCTTGCCCGGCTCAGCCATGCTGGGCGGACAGCCGCCTGGTCCGCTCGTCTCGGCGAGAAGGTGTGCTTCGTCGCGGTCGGCGCATTGGCTCCGGCTCTGACCGGGGCGGGCAGCCTTGCCGTACTCGCGGTCGTGTCGTGTATGTGAGACGGACGCGCGGTACCGCGGAAGCTTGACCAACGCTCGACATCTCGGTGGCTGCGAAACCGCCGCCGTAGCGCACCAGAAGCCTGCCGGATCGCGACCGCCCGCGCGCTCACGTCATCGACGTGTGGCTATGACCATCCCGAGCATTACGAGGAAGGCGCCCATCGGGTACCCGATGAGGAGGTCCTGGCCTTTGATCAGTTCCAGGTCCGCAAGGTGAGCGACGACGTGCACGACCACCATGGCCACGCCGGCCACGATGATGACCCAGCCCAGGGCCCGACGAAGAACCCAACGCCGGTACTGGGCTCGGAACGACAATGCGGCGTCGGTCGGCGTTGCGGCCGGGCGGGCGAGGAAACCGGCCGCGCGCGTCGGCTCAGGTGATGGCGCGGCTCGACCTGGACGTCCCCCGGGCCGGCTCCTTCTGACCTTCTTCTTCGGCATGTCCGCCTCACCCGGTGCACCACTACTACTATCTACGGACTAGGATAGTAGCCGAGTGTGCGGGCAGCATGTGCGCTGTCGCTATTCTGATGGGGTAAGCCATGACCTGCCGACTCGTCGGCCATAGTGAACCGGGGGACTGGTGCGACAGCTCGGGGTTCTCGAGGGCGTGGTCATGAACGAGCTGTGGTCCGTCGGCGGCTCGGGCACGGTCCGGGAGATGGTGGATCGACTTCGCACGCAGCGCGATCTGGCCTACACGACGATCCTGTCCACCATGGGAAACCTGGTCGATAAGGGTTACCTGAGGAGAACCTCCGAAGGTCGGGCGCACCGCTATCACGCGGTGATGAGTCGGGCCGAGTACGCAGCGCAGCTGATGCGCGATGCGATGATGCGCGGCGGTGACGCAGACTCGGTCCTCCTGCAGTTCGCCGGAGGTCTCACGCTGGACCAGCAGGATCGCCTCAAGAAGGCCCTTGAGCATCCGACCGGAGACTGACCCTCCCTTTCGAGCGGGATCCTCTCCGGCTGCTGGGCGCCGGACCACCGCGAGCGGCACATGTCGAACCGGCGGGCTGTGGCTGTCGATGACCCGAATCCCGCAGCTACACGCAGTGCCGGTGTAGGCGCTCTCAGTGACCCCGGTGTCACGCCAGGATGGACCTGCGGCTACTATCTACGTACCTTAATAGTAGAGGTGCTCCTGCGCACCTCTTGGGAGCGAACGTGGGAACGCCGCGGCGGCTGCAGTAGGGCTAGTCAGCGCTGGAGCTTGCCGCCGGTGGCGAGTTCGACGCCAAGCTCATCCTGCAAGATGAGCGACTCCGGAGGAGTGAGATGGCTCTACCGTCCGTGGAACTTGGCTTCTTCCAGCTGTTCTGGGCGCGGCTGCTCAGTGCGTCCGAGGGCTTGCTGGTGCGTAGCCGAATAGCCCGGCCCCCTGCCGGTGCGCCGGCGGCCTCCCCTCGATCGTGAAGTAGTGCGGGCCCGGTTTGGCCCGCTCAAGGTTGGCCCTGCCGATGCCTGCATCTCTTTGCCCCGCAGAGCGCGTAATCCCCGAGGATCGCTCGACCTCCGGGAACCCCTCCCCGGGAGGCCGCTGGGGCGGACGCCCGACACTGGCATCCGCCCCAGCGCGACTCAAGGCCGGATCGAGATCGTCCTGTCTTGTCGGCCAAGTGGTGAAGTCGCCTTTGACGGACACCTCGGAGCCACTTGGGACGGCTCCCCGGCGCCCGTCACGCTGCAGGTGGGCGGCGCGCGCCAGGAGCCGTCGATTGCGCTGATCGGAGACCTCGATGACCATCGAGATGCTGCACACCAAGGCATGCCCCCACGCCGCGGAGTACCTACCGCGACTGCTGCGGCTCGTAGCGGAGGCGGGAAGCAGCGAGCCGCTGCGGGTGCGGCTGATCGCCGACCCCGACCAGGCTCAGCGCGAGCGGTTTCTGGGATCGCCGAGCATCCGCGTCAACGGCCGCGACGTGGACCCCACCGCCGAGCACCGGCGCGAGTACGGTCTGAGTTGCCGCCTCTACTCCGCCCCAGGCGGGCTGCGCGGCACCCCTCCCGACGATTGGGTACTGGAAGCACTTCGACGGCATGCGGCGAGCAGCGGTCAGGGTGGCTGATGAAGCGGTAGCAGCACTGAAGCGGTAGCAGCACAGGAGGCAATGCCGTCGGCCACGCTGCGCCACGACCGCGCGCGACCGATCGGGGCGCGCAAGTTAGAGTTCGAGATCTGTTCCGCGCGGCGTGCTCCTCTTCCACCCGCGACGCGTGATGCGTCGCGAAGGACGGTCGTGAGCAGGGACGGCCGTCACCGTCTGCGCCGGGACGCCCTTCGATATGAGCCGAACCGGCCTCACGACGCTTTCAGGTGGCGCTGGACAGTGACGCGAATCTGATCCGCGTCGCGGAAGGGGATCAGGGGCTCGACGCGATCGAACGTCCCGTCGGCCTGCAGAACGTAGCTGACCGGTATCGCAGAGGGTACCTGCAAGGTGCTCCAGAGCCGGTTCTCCTGGTCAACGACCGAGGGGTAGTTCGCGCCCAGTTCGGCCATCAAACTCAGCGCAGCGGACGGGTCATCCTTGACGTTGATTCCGATCACCGGCAACGCGCCGGGTTGGATCGAGTACGCCTGCAACGCGGGGATCTCCTCGCGACACGGCGGACACCACGAAGCCCAGACGTTGAGCAAGGCCGGGCGACCCGCCAGAGCGGCCCCGAGGTCTGTTGTTCCGGGGCTGCCGAGGCAGGGGACCGTGAGACCCGCGAGGGGACTCGGCGAGGCGTCGGTCTCGGACGGCTTAGGGCAGTCCTTGAGTCGAGCGGCGGCTCGGGGGCCGGCCAACTGGTCATCGGACGGCAATCTCGTTGGCTCGCCGAGCTCGGAATCGCCCAGTCGATAGACCTCGCCGGGCGCCGTCTGGATCCGTGAGGGCTCGGAGGGTGTGGCGCGAGGTTGCGTGTCCTTCGGCCAGAGGGCTGCGATGCCGACCGCTGCGAGGGCGATTACCACAGCTGTCCACCAGACTTCGCGCGGGATCGAGCCGCGCCATGGCGGCCGCTCTTCACTGTTGGGTTTCACCTCGACACCACTCCGTCGACATTTCTACGGAGTTGGATAGTAGACCGGTTCGCCAGTCAGCTTCGCGGAGGCCACCGAACGCAGGCAGGCGGCGTTGCGACAGGCCCGACCAGGACCGCATACCCCCAACAGCCACAGGTCCCGGGATCTCGTGTTGACGTCCCCCCCGCAACTGGTGTACGGATACCCCCTATGGGTACGGATGTCCGCGGGGAGAAGCGGCGCCGGAGCTCGGCGGGCGAGGACCTCGTGACCGCCGCGTTCGGTGCCTGGATGATCGTTGGCCTATTCGCCGACGGGTGGGCGCACTTCAACGTGCCCGGCCTGGAGTCGTTCTTCACGCCGTGGCACGGACTGCTCTACAGCGGGTTCGCCGCGGGCGCCGGGTGGCTCGGCGTGCTGGCCTGCCGCCATCGAGATGGGCGAGTCTGGTTCCGGTCGCTGCCTGCCGGCTACGGCTTGGGAGCGGTGGGCGTCGGGGTGTTCGGTTTCGGTGGATTGGCCGACATGGGCTGGCACGGGCTGTTCGGAGTAGAGGCAGGCCTTGATGCGTTGGTGAGCCCGACTCACCTGGTGCTGTTGTTCGGGGGCATGCTGCTCCTGACCACGCCGCTGCGGGCGGGCTGGGCACGGCCGTGGCCGAGTTCGGTGGGCGCCGCCCGGCTCAGGTTGCTGATCGAGCACCTCCCGCCAATCCTGTCGTTGGCGCTCGCTACTGCCCTGGCGGCGTTCTTCCTGCTCTACACCTCGGTGTTCTCCCGGCCTGTCGCAGCCGAGGCCTTGACCACCATCCCCGAAGGGATGCCCGGCCACGAGCAGGCCGAGCTTCCGGCCGGTGCGGGGCTCAGCGCCTATCTGATCACCACCGTGCTTGTCGTGGTGCCGCTGCTGCTGGCGCAGCGCCTCGACCGACGTCCACCTGGCTCGACGTTACTGGTGGTTGCGGTGGTCGCGTGGCTTTCGGCAGCGGTCGCGCCCACGGCCTATGGACTTGTCTCGGCAGCCGCGGTGACCGTCGCGGCAGGCTTGGTGGACATGGTCGTCGTCGGGCTTGACCGGCTGAACGCCTCAGCGATGACCCGGCTGGTGTTGTCCGCGGCTGCTGCTCCGGTGCTGTTGTGGCCGGCCCAGCTTGGTGCAGCGGCGGCCGTAGGGGATCTGGGTTGGCCGGTCGAGCTGTGGTCCGGGGTGGTCGTGCTCAGCGGCCTGCTGGCGGCTGCCCTCGCGGTCGCCTCCAGCTGGGGGGCTCAAAGCCCCCGCCTCGACAGCATCCGTGATGTGGCGCCCACCAAGGACACCGAGAACACGACGGGCATGCGAGAGGCGACAGCTGCAGAGGTCGTCTGATCGAGGAGATCAGATGCCGGGTCCAGATGCATCGGCCAGGGCTCGGGTACGCCGTGTCCGCACGAGCCGCCAGGCTGGAGCGGACAGCAGGAGTAGCCCGCTGAGAACGAGTACGGGGGTATCCGCGGCGCGGGCGTAGATCGTCTGTCCGGTGCGCAGCGACACCTGTTCGCGAAGGAGCGCCGGCGCGCCGAGCTGGCTGCGGACCCGCACCCCACCGTCCGGCTCGACGACTGCCGAGTAGCCGGTCGGCGCGGCCTGAACGACGGTCCGGCCGAACTCGATCGCCCGCATGCGGGCCGCGGCCAGCTCGATGGCGGGCACCTCGTCCGTGACGTAGGAGGCGGCGTTCGTGGGAACCAGGACGATCTGCCCGCCGCCGGCGGCGCCCTCTCGCACTCGATCGGCGAAGAGCACCTCGTAGGAGATGGCGATTCCCAGCGGTGCGGCCGATGAGTCGATGCGGGCCAGGCCCGATCCCGGTATCGCGTCCTTGGGGACCAGCTGGGTCAGCTCGGTGAGCTGGGCGAGTATGCCGCGGGCGGGGATGTACTCGCCGAAGGGCACGCGGTGCTCCTTCTCGTACCGGCCGCTGATGTCGCCCGCTCGGTCCCACAGGACCGCGAGGTTGCGGAAGCCGTCGTCGTAGCGCTCGACCACGCCCGCCAGCACTGGCGCGGCGAGCTGACGCGCCAGGTCGGCTGTTCGTTGATCTTCGGCCGTGCCGCTGATCGGGCCCTCGACGGTGATCACGTTCTCCGGCAGGAGGACCAGATCCGGAGATCGCTCGATGCCTTCGGCTACGGCGAACTGACGGTCGGTCGTGTCGTGGGGATCGGTGAACACTGCACGCAGCCCTCGGGGCCCTCCGCCTTGCACCGCCGCGATATCGAGGGTTCCGGCCGGATCGGTTTGGGCTATCCGGGCGAGGCCAAGCAGACCAGCGACAACGGCGACAGCGGCGGCTGCGGACAGAATGGTGTGCCTTCGGGCACGCCGTACCGAGCAGGCGGCCACCAGCGCCACCCCGGCCGCGGCGGCGACTCCGGTGACAAGCAGCGAACCGCCGAACGCGGCGACCGGAGCAAAGGGGCCACCAGGCTGGCTCAGGGACAGCGACGGCAGCGGAAATCCTCCGAAGGGGAACCGCGCCTGAACGGCTTCGACCACCACGAGGGCGAGCGGCGTCGTCCACCAGCCTCCGGCCCATCGGCCGCTGTTGGCAGCGGGTACCAGGGCCACCGCCAGGGCCAACATCATCGACTCGAGCAGTGCCACAGCGGCGTACCCGACCGGAGTGAAGTCGCTCAGCCAAGTCAGCGTGGCGGTGTAGAAGATCGCGCCGGTGAGGGCGCCCAGCGCCAGGCGAGCGCGGAAGCCGCGGGACCGAAGGGCGGCAGTCAACGCCGCAGCACCGAGAGGCAACATCGGCCACCAGCCGCGGGGCGGAGCACCCAGGGCCCACATGGCGCCGCCGGCCGCGGCGAACAGCGCCGCGGCGAGTGGAGACGACGGCCAGGTGAGCCGACCTGCTGCAGAGGACCGGCGAGGACGGCGTCCCGGGCGCTGCTCACGCCACACCCTTCGCTTGGTCTGACGCCGCAGCACCGGGACCAGCTGTGCAGCCGATCGACCGCGGGGCCGCGGCTCACCCTCGGGCGCCGGCAATGGCGAACCCGCAGACGACTGTCGGCACGCCTCGTTCACCTCATCGACCCAGTCGTGGTCGGCCTGTCCGCGCGTGTGTCGAGCGAGCTGCTCGTTGGTCCCGCCGTCCCGGGGCCCGCATGCACCGATCGCTGCCGGGTAGCGCGCCGTCGCTCCGCGGCCAGCGTGCGCAGGACGCGCAGGCCGTCGGCGAAGGTCCGCAGGTTGGTGACGCCGAAGTAGCGCTGCCGCTCGTAGGAGGGCACCTCGGTGACCCGCAGCCCCGCTGCCGCGACCCGACAGGCCAGCACGGTCTCGATCTCGAAGCCGTCGCCCCACAGCAGCAGCCCGTTATCTGTGGCCGGGGTCTCGATCGGCGGAAGCTGCAGCTGCGGCAGCAGGTCGATCCAGAAGGCGTTGTAGCCGTAGCAGAGGTCCGAGTGCCGGGTGCCGAACAGCGCGTTGGCCACGCCGTTGAGCCCCGCGTTGCCCGTCCGCCGCAGCAGGGTGATGTCGGCGCTGCCGCCGCCGCGCGCGAAACGGCTGCCCTTCGCGAAGTCAGCCCCCGCCTTCAGCGCCGCCACGAACGCCGGGATCTCGGCCGGATCGGCCGAGCCGTCGGCGTCGAACATCACGATGATGTCGCCGGTGGCGGCGGCGAACCCGCACGCCAACGCGTTCCCCTTGCCCTTGCGTGTCTGCTCGACGATCCGCACCCACGGCAGCACCTGCCGCGCGGTCTCCACCGTGCCGTCGACCGAGTTGCCGTCGACCACGATCACCTCGTGCACCGCGGGACGAATCGAGGCAATTGTGGGCAGAACGGCCTGCAGGTTGCGGGCCTCGTTGCGGGTGGGGATCACGACGGACACGCTCGGGTCATCGGACCGTCTCATCTGTGGTCTCCTCATGGGTGTGCGGTGGACGCAGCCGTCGCTGCGTCGCGGGCTGTGGCATGGGCGCTCGGTCGGACCCCGGAACGGGTCGGACGAGGCCGGCAGTCTGGGCGGGAGTAGCCAGCCGGCGGGAGTGGGCGACGGAGTGGCCCAGTGGGTGGCCAGCGGGGTGGGGGAGGGCTCAGGCCGCTCACCCGCCCGCTCCGCCGAGGACGCCCACGAGCACGGCACCGATAACGACGAGGACGGAGACGACGAGGACGACACTGCGGCCGTGCGCAGTGTGGCGAGGCAGGTCGCGCAGCGGGAAGAGGAGCTGACGAGCGGTGAGGTAGGCCGCCAACCCACCGACGAACAGCGCCCCACCGATCGATCGGTGTATGGCAGCGAGGACGAGCGAGACCGCCGTGGCGAGCAGCAGGGCCGCTGCGGACTCGTAGAGTTGGGTGGGCACCCTTCGGCGGCCGAGCTTACGGTCCGACGACCACAGACCCCATCGCGACGCGGTGGGACGCCCGGCACAGCATCCGCCGAAGAAGCAGCCCAGCCTGCCGATTCCCATGCCGAACAGGAGCGCGGGGGTCGTCGCATCGAGCAGGGTCGTGACCGGCAGCCCGACCAGCACCGAGCCGACGAGTAGCACGGCGACGGCCGTCAGGACGAACCCTTGGATGCACATCCCGCTGGTCATGCTCATCCAACCGCGCGCGCGGGCAGGATGCTCGATCATGTAGTAGACGCGCGCGCCCACCAGTCCGAGCAGACAGGCGATGAGCGACAGCGCCAGGACGGGTAGTGCCGGCAGGCCCAGGCGAACGGCGAACAGATTCTGGACGGTGAGGGCAACCGCGGCGCCGATGGCCACCAGGGCGGGCCATGCGCCTGGTCGCACGCCCGGTGCGCGGACTCTCACCACGGGCAGGAAACCGGTCTGTCCGACCGTGGCGGCGGCAGCCGGCGAGGGATGGCTCGGGGTACTGTTGGTGGCGGCGCTTGTTCGTGGCCGGGCGGTGATCTCCCAGTCTCCTGCCGGAATGTTCTCGATCCGTGTGGTGAGCGAAACCCGTCCACTGCCGGGCAGGACGTCACCGATGGTTTCGGTGGCTTCGAACGTGTCCGCTGTGCCAGGCTCCCGACCCGCCCCCCGCCGCCGCCCGGTGAAGGTCACCGAGAGGGGGTAGGGAGCGTCGGTGCTGGCGGGATCGGCGGCGGTGAAGGTGTAGGTGATCCCTAGCGCCTGCGGCTCGGCGTCGTTGAGTGCCGAGCACGTGACCCGGGTAGCTGACAGCGAGGAGGCAGTCAGCCTGATCGCGCCGAAGCTGCGGGCCGTGGTCGTGGAGTTTGCGCCGTCGATCGTGTCGACGGAGCGCTGCGCCGGCACCGGTGCCGGCTGCTGGGTACCGCGCTGTGGCGGCGGTGGTGTCGGCGCAGCTGGTGTCGATACGACCGGTGTCGCCACAGCCGGTCCTCGATCGGGTACGGCGTCGGCGTTCGTCGGCGCGGCGGTCGAGCTCGGGCTCCCGTCCTGTCGCTGTGGTTTTTGTCGGCCGCCGCCGGCTTGGTTGCTCGCTCCGTGAGCCTTCTGGGCGGGCTTGCGGCGCGCGGCCCGCTGAGCTCGACGGCGCTCCTGGCGGTTCATCGTTGGCTCCTGACTGGCGTGGGCGTCTGTGGTTGCTGCGTCATCGGTGGCGCATCGTTGAACGGCATCGCGACTGGGGGGGCGCTGCTCGAGTGCGCTTGAGTCCGCACCTTTTTGAATGGGCCTGGGGTGGCAGGCGACCCGAGGCGCCCCGGGGTGCCTGCAGCGCATGTGGCCGCTTCGGAGGGCAGTCTCAGAGGGGCAGGGTGTAGCCGGCGATCGGGCTGCGAAGCCACGCGATGAAGGCGCCCCACACACCGGTGACCAGCAGCGTGCCGAGCACGAGGAGCATGGCTCCTCCGACGAGCTGCAGGGCGCGGATATGTCGGCGCAGCCAACCGGTCGTGCGCACCGCCCAGCCGGTCCCGAGGGCGATCAGGACGAACGGGACGCCGAGTCCGGCGCAGTAGGCCAGAATCAGTAGCAGCCCGCGCACGGTTGACGACCCGAGCTCGGTGCCTGCGGCGAGGGCGATGACGCCAGTCAGGGTCGGGCCGAGACAGGGGGTCCAGCCCAGGCCGTAGACAGCGCCCAGGATCGGCGCACCGGCCCATCCGCGACGTGGCAGGCGGTGAATACGCACGTCGCGTTGCAGAGCGGGGATCCAGCCCAGGAACACCAGACCCATCAGGATGGTCAGCCCGCCGCCGATGCGCTGCAGCAGCAGCTCGTTGGTGATCAACCAGTCCGACACGCCGACGACGAGAAGTGCGCCGGTGGTGAACACGACGGTGAATCCGGCGACGAACAGCGCTGCGGCCCCGGCCAGACGCCAGCGCCCCGGGGCGCGCAGGCGGAGCGCGTTCGCGCTGCCGCTGCCGTTGCTTGCGGTGGCAGCTGCGGAATCGGTGCCGGCGTGGGGCCGATCCTCTGGCGGTGTCTGTACCCCGGCCAGACCCGCGAGGTACCCGATGTAGCCCGGTACCAGGGGGAGGCAGCAGGGAGAGGCGAAGGAGATCGCGCCGGCTGCGAGAGCCAGCCCGATGGCGAGAAGCAGGGGCCCGGAGATGGCGAGTTGGGTCAGCTCGCTCATGTTCCCGTCCGTCCCTGCTGCGTGGTCGCGGGCATGTCACCGGAGCTGCGCGGCTCAGCGGCCACCCGTTGGACAACGGGAAGCAGTTCTGCGACCCGTACGGCGGTCAGGAACACCGCCGCTACTCGGTGGTCACGGTCGAGCACGATCGTCGAGGGCACCGTGTTGCGCGGGAACCCGTTCAGAGCGACGAGGGACCGCCCGGGATTGTCGTACAACGACGGGTATGTCACGCCGCGGTCGAGGAGGAAGTCTCGGGCTGCCTGTCGATCGTCGCGGACGTCGATGCCCAGCAGAGTGACGCCGGATGACTGCGTCTGCTCGTGGACTTGCTGAAGTCCGGGCATCTCCTCCCGACAGGGGCCGCACCAGGAGCCCCACACGTTCAAGACGACGACCTGTCCGGTGAACTGGGACAGGCTGATCGTCTGTCCGGGCTGGGTCAGGTTCTCGCCCGACATTTCCCTCACGTAACCACGATCACCGGGCGGGTCGTAGAGGATACGTGTCTGCCCACCTGGGGCGGTGAAGGTGAACTCCTTGATCGTGCTGGGCGCAGAGCCATTGGGCTTGGCGAATGAGCAGGCCGTCAGAGTAAGGCTGGCCGCCAGCAAAACGGTCACGATCCGACCCACGCCGCGACGATGATCTCCGCTTCCAGGGCTCGACGAGGACGCCAGGGACCGCGCCGGCGGAGCAGCCAGCGGGCTTCGCGGCCTCGCCCGCCCCACGGGTCGGCGGCGCGCCGAAAGGAGCGCGGTGAACCCGGACCGACGGCTGCCTGTGGCTGTGGCGGGCTGCGTGCTCACCGGATCTCCACCGGCGTGCCGAACGGGTTGACCTTCAGGGGCAGGTCGAGGTTGAGGTTGCTCTCGTCGAGCAGCGCGTGCAGAGCGTCGACCCGGCCCACGGAGGCCGCCCAGGCCTCCTGCGTGTCCGGATTGCTGGGTTGCTCAAGGGTGGCTCGCCGGCGGTTGAGGAAGGCTTCCAGCCAGAGGGTTTCCTGGGTACCGGCGGTGGGGAGGCCGCCCGCTTCCTGGGTAGCGCGGTCGGCGATCGCGGCGAGACTGTCCGGCCCCACGTTGACGCCGTGCTGGACGGCGGTGTCGTAGAGCGCGAGGCGCGCGAGGGGACTCTCCAGACCGAGCTGTTGGGCGAGGTCGAGGGCCGGGCGATAGTAGTTCGTGTCGACGACGGCGTCTTGCGCCGCCCGGAACTGCGGATCGGCCGAAGCTTGCACCCATGCCTGCGGCAGGCCTTCCAGGCTGGCACGGCTGTCCGAACCTTCAGAGGCCAGCTGCATCAGGGTGGGCAGGAAGGAGGCCAACGGGTTGATCGGTGCAGCTTCGGTATAGCGGCGCACGACCTCGGCCATGTCGCCGCACGCGGAGCAGAACCCGGCCCGGCCGGCCGTGTAGCCGCGGCCGTCCTGGAGGTCCTCGATATAGCCGTACTGAATGTCGGGGACGCCGTTCTCGAACACGCTGATGATCTGGTCTGCGGTCCGCCGCTCGGGCCCGGAGTCCGTGAGAGTCGGCGGAGCCGCGTCGTGTGACGGGGGCCTTCCGGCAGTGGACAGGACAATCCCTACGCCGACCGCCCCGGCCAGCAACAGCGCAGCTCCCACAGCCAGGAAGACCGCGGCGCCACGGTAAGACCGACCTGCGGGTCGCGGGGTTCGCGGATCATCGGTGTCGAAGCGTGCGTAGGGCGTCGCAGCGTGTGGCGCTTCTGACGCGGTTGGTTGTCCGCGTTCTGGTCGAGACATCAGGGAGCTCCTGTTGCGGGGGTTCGGGCTGAGCGGCGGCTGCAGACAGTCGGCGGTGAACAGCAGGAGGGCGGACGGCTCACACCCGGGGGCGAGGCCCCGTAGGCGCGGTCATCCTTCGGGTTGATCTTGAGCGCGACCACCTTCTGCAGCCGCTGTGAGGTGGCGAGCGGGACGGCACCCGGCGGCTCCGATGCCTCCGACGTGCTTGCGCAGGTCCTGGCCGAGGTCCTCCTCGCGAGACCGGTGCAGGACACCGTCAGTGAGCAGCACGGGGGCCTCCTCGCCCCGAAGGAGGCGCTGGGCGTCGGCACCCTCCGAGAGCGAAAAGCGTCGCGCCCTCGCCAAGGGCGGGGTGCCATGGCGTTGAGCTGCCTCTTCATCGCGCGCTGCTTCCATCATGGCAAGGGCTGGGCCACACCCGCTGCGATCGGGACGGGAACACGCAGCAACCGGTTGCGTCACTTTCGTGACCGTGTCTCGTTACAGCCCGTGCATACAATCGTTCCAGGTCAACGGGAGACCGACCATGATCGAACGTCGTCACCGCTTCGACGTCCCGCCCAGGCGGGGACGGGTCACAGGCCTTCGGGTGGCGGCGGTGGCGGCCCCCCTGGCCGTCGCCACCCTCGTGCTGGGAATCATTACCGGTGTAGCCACCGCCGACGTACCGGCGGCGGCGGTTCCCTACACGCCAACATCGGGAGCCGACCGTCAAGGGCTGGTACCCGGCACGCCGTGTTCCAGCACGGCCCGCGCCTGTGTGGATCTCGCCTCGCACAATGCGTGGCTGATCCGCGACGGGAAGATCAGCCGGGGACCGGTTCGCTTCGTCGACGGCGACTCCGCCGACCCGACCCCCCCGGGGACCTTCAAGGTCGAATGGAAGGCTCGCGAATACACCAGCCGCGAGTACGGCACCCCGATGCCGTACTCGGTCTTCTTCGCCCCAGGCGGGATCGCCTTCCATCAGGGAGGGCAGACCACGCCCTCGGCTGGATGCGTCAAACTCGAGACCGCAGACGCCCGCGCCTTCTTCGACGATCTCCAGGTCGGCGCCGAGGTCCAGGTCAAGTAGGACCACCTCCGTCTCCCTTCCTGTAGATCGCGCTCCCCATACCAGGCTCTACTATCTCTGTACGTAGATAGTAGAGCCTGGCACCTAGTGCACCTGACGGAGGGGAGGTGCTGGCTGGCTTCGCGGCGCCTCTGGTGCGCGCTGCCACACGACCCGCTCCTAGGGAGGGCGCTCGTGGAGGCCGGCGCGTCGAACCGCCTCGCGCATCGTCAACGCATCCATTGTGGGACTCCTGGTCGAGACTATTCCTAGCTGGCACTTTCCCGCGAGTCCCGGTGGCACGCAGCCCGACTGCCTGCGCTAGTGGTGTCGTCAGCGGGTCAGCGCTGTAACCGTCGCCTGGCTAGCCAGCGGAAGAAGATGAAGAGCTCCTTGAGCTCGGCCCGCAACCCAGCAGACAGCGTTGGATGCTCCTTTCCGCGGGCATCGACGAAGGGCTGCCGAGTTTGATTCTTGTCCATCACGTACTCCTAGACCTGAGATGACTAATGAAAACCGCGGACACGAGTGACTCAAAGCGTGCGGCCGCCAAGGACGTCAAGCCGATAGTCCGCTCTCTATAAAGAATCAGACGAAATCGCGAGTCTTCCCTGTGTCCTCAATTCCGCATAACGCAAAACCGGTAGATCTGCTCCTCCGCGGCGAGATGAGTGGGACGAGGCGCGACGGCGGGCAGGTCGCAAGCCGGGGTCAGCGCCCGTGCTTGGCTCGTCGGTCCAAGAGCGAGCTCAAGGCTGGGCTGGTTTCCCGTCGGCAGCGCGGACGGCGAGCTCAACTGGCAGGAACCCAACGCTTGGCCGCCGGAGTGGCTCGTGCCCTCAAGCGGAGCCGCAGAGTTCCGCGTCGCCGGCGAGGAAGCGAGTGCTGCAGATGACACCGAAGTGCTCGACGTCGCGCTGCTCGCGGTGGTCGCAGCTGCCGCGGGCGACGCCGCCGCTTCTGCGGACGGGCAGTGGTACGACAGGAGTGCGGTGACTGCGAGGACGACCGCCGCGCTCAGCAGCAGCAGCCCGAGGCCTTGATACGTGGCTGCCGAGATCGCCAGAGCAGCACGGCTAACCGCAGACCTTCCGACCACGGGTGGCAACGTACGGAACGGTCCCTGTGTCGACGCTGAGCCTCGACCGCTCCCTGCAGACGGCCCTTCGGTGCGGATGATGTCGCGAATCACGCGGCGTTCCGGGTGCCACCGCCGAGACTGCAGGCCTGCCTGCCGGTCTTCCTGCTCGGCCAGGATCTGCGATCCAGCACCTCAATGCCGCCGTTGCCGCGCAGCGATGAGCGGGGGAGGACGTGTGGTACGCACGCCTCCCCACCTGCGGGCCGGTGAAACACCCGGGCTCTTCTCCGACCTTGCTGACACTTCGCCCGCGTGCTCCTCTACAGTCTACGTACCTCGATAGTAGGTGCTAGCCGGTGAACCGCCGCGAACAACCAGCTCGCACGAAACCGCTCGCCGACTGTCCCCGACAGTCGGGAGCTCACAGCACGCGGGAGAGCGATGCTCCGCAAGCGGAAAACACTGTTGATCACAGGTCTGGCGCTGATGGTCCTCTCGAGTGTCGGCCTGGCGGGCCAGGCCGCCGCCGGGACGTCCGCGGCCGACGCAGCGCACGCTCAACCACTGACACCTGGCACACCATGCTCGATCACGGCACGATCCTGCGTGGACCTCGAAACCCAGCAGGCCTGGCTCATCCGAGAAGGCCAAGTGACGCGGGGCCCCGTCCGGATTGCGTCGGGCGGGAACGGGCAGGAGACACCCATTGGTCATTCCCTGCGGGTCTACCGCAAGGACAAGGACCACAAGAGCCAGGAGTTCCGCCTTCCGAACGGGGATCCCGCCCCCATGCCCTGGGCGGTCTTCTTCGAAGACGGAGGGATTGCCTTCCACAGCGGCGACCCCGCACGGTCCTCGGCGGGCTGCATCCGGCTTGAGCCCGCCGACGCGGAAGCCTGGTTCAACGATCTCCAGATCGGTGATCAGGTCCAGGTGGTCAAGGGCTCTCAAGAGCGCGCTGAGCGTGGCCTGACGGCCTGACTACGATGTTGATCACGCATCCCAGAGGACAGGTCGCTGGCACGAGTCCTCGGCCCGGCACTCCCGCCGCCCTGGAAGCCGCCGACGTGAGTGACCGCCGATGAGCAGCCCGCCCACCGCGCCCCCCGCCCCGCCCGAGGCCCCGCCGCAGCCACCCCGCCGGCCCGGCGGCGGGCGCGCCGTCCTCGCCCTGCTGCGCAACGCCTGGCGCGGCCTCACCAGCATGCGCACCGCCCTGGTGCTGCTGTTCCTGCTGGCCCTGGCCTCGCTGCCGGGCGCGCTGCTGCCGCAGCGGTCGCTCAACCAGCAGCTCGTCGACCAGTACTTCGCCGACTACCCGCGGCTGGCCCCGCTGCTCGACAAGGTCGGCGCCTTCGAGATCTTCGCGACGCCCTGGTTCGCCGCGATCTACCTGCTGCTGATAATCTCGCTTGTCGGCTGCCTCACCCCGCGGTCGCTGGAGTACCTGCGCGCGATGCGGCAGAAACCCGTCGCCACCCCGCGGAACCTCGCCCGCATGCCGCACCACGCCGAGGGCGTCGTCGACGGCACGCCCGACGAGGTCCTCGGGCGGGTCCGCACCGTGCTGAAGGGCTGGCGGCGGACCGAGCGGGACGAGAGCGGCGCCCGGAGCGTCTCGGCCGAGCGCGGCTTCCTGCGCGAGACCGGCAACCTCGTCTTCCACGTCAGCCTGGTCGGGCTGCTCGTCGGGATCGCCGTCGGCAAGCTGTTCGGGTACGAGGGCCAGGTCATCGTGCTGGCGAACGGCGGCCAGTTCTGCAACACCTCGATCCTCGGCTACGACTCCTTCCGCGCCGGCCTGCGCGTCGACGGCACCGAGCTCGACCCGTTCTGCATCAAGGTCGACTCGTTCACCGCCGAGTACCTGCCCAACGGCCAGCCCGAGCAGTACACCGCGCAGCTCGGCTACCAGACCGGCGACGACGTCCGCTCCGGCAGCGGTGCCTGGCGGAGTTACCGGCTGCAGGTCAACGATCCGTTGCGCCTGGCGGGTGAGCGGCTCTATCTGCTTGGTCACGGCTACGCGCCGCGGTTCACGGTGACCTGGCCGGACGGGCAGCAGCGCACCGGCGAGATCCAGTGGCAGCCCGTGCAATTGCAGACGTTGTTGTCGCAGGGGGCGACCAAGTTCGAGCGGCCGGGGATCGCCGACGACGCCACCCGGCAGAAGAGCTCGATCGCGATCACCGGCCTGTTCGCGCCGACGAGCTCGGGCGGCCAGGTCGTCACCTCGACCTTCCCGGACCTGCTCGCCCCCGAGGCGGCGGTCGACGTCATGCGCGGCGACCTCGGTCTCGACGACGGCCGCGGCCAGTCGATCTTCTCGGTCGACCAGGCGAAGGTGGACTCCGGCGAGCTGGTCCGGGTCGCGCGGGAGAACATGGTTCCGGGCCAGGAGATCACGCTCGACGACGGCACCAGGGTCCGGTTCGACGGCGTCACCCAGTGGGTGGCGCTGCAGGTCAGCCACGACCCGGGCCAGGTCACGGTGCTGGTGTTCGCGATCCTGGTCCTGCTCGGGCTGGGGCTGTCGCTGTCGGTCAAGCGGCGGCGGTTCTGGGTGCGGGTGGTGCCGGCCGACGACGGCCCCGACGGCCGGGCGCGCAGCCGGGTCGAGCTGGGCGGACTGGCCCGGACGGACCGGGCGGGGTACGGCGAGGAGTTCGACCGCCTGCGGGCGGACCTGCTGGAGCCGACGGCTGCGGCCGCGGCGGCGCCGGCGACGACGAGGAACGGTGGAGACTGATGCCGGTCGATCCGATGCTCTCCGAGTACAGCGACCTGCTGTTCAAGGGAGCGCTCACGGTCTACGTGCTCGCGATGGTGTTCCACGCCGTCGAGTACGTCTCGAGCCGGGCGCGGGTGCGTACGGCGGTCGCCGAGGCCGAGGCGGCGCACGAGCCCGCCGCCGTGGGCGCCCGCGGCACGGGCAGCGCCGACCTCGGGGCGATCAGCGAGGAGAACGCGGACGTCCCGCCGCCCCCGGCGAAGGCGCCGAAGCCCGCCCGGTCCCGGGCGGACCGCTTCGGCCGGATGGGCGTCTCGCTCACCATCCTCGCCGTCCTGCTGCACCTCGGGTCGATCGTGCTGCGCGGGCTCGCGACCACGCGCTGGCCGCTCGGCAACATGTACGAGTTCACCTCCGCGGTCTGCCTCGCGGCGATGGTGGCGTGGCTGGTCGTGCTGCAGCGGACCGCGAAGCGCACCCGCGGGCTGCGCAAGCTCGGGGTGTTCGTGCTGGCCCCGGTGCTGATCCTGATGTTCCTGGCCGGCACGGTGCTCTACGCGCAGGCCGCGCCCGTCGTCCCGGCGCTGCGGTCGTACTGGCTGGCCGTGCACGTCACCACGGTCACGCTGGCCTCGGGGCTGTTCTTCGTGCCGGGCGTGGCGAGCATCCTGTACCTGATGAGGCGGTCCGGGAAGCCGGCCGGGTTCACGGCGAAGCTTCCCGAGGCCGACGTGCTGGACCGGCTCGCGTACCGGGTGACCGTCGTCGCGTTCCCGATGTATACGTTCGCGGTGATCGCCGGGGCGATCTGGGCCGAGGCGGCCTGGGGCCGGTTCTGGGGCTGGGACCCGAAGGAGACGGTCGCGTTCGTGGCCTGGGTGATCTACGCGGCCTACCTGCACGCCCGGGCCACAGCGGGCTGGCGGCACGTCGGCGCGGCGTGGATCAACATCCTCGGCCTGTCCGCGATCATCTTCAACCTGTTCTTCATCAACATGGTGGTGGCGGGCCTGCACTCGTACGCGGGCCTGACCTAAACGGACCGCGATGTATGCGATGGAAGCGGGGCTTTTGCTCTCGCTGCAGGCAGACTGCGCCCTCGGGCGGGCCAGCATCGGGCGCTCCGAGAGGACGCAGAACGGCCCTCCGGGATGGCCATTGCAGCCCACCGGTGGGTCTGGACCCGGAGCAGCAGCCGGCCGCTGCGTCCGCCGCACTCGGGGACACACCGGTTTCCGCGGCAGCCGAAAAATCACCGGCGCCGATGACCTGGCTGATCGTCGAGCTAAACGCCTTCGCCGATCTTCAACTGTCTGACCGTGGGCGTCTGGTGTCAACGTCACTACGACGACCGATGATCACGCCCCCACGACGACTGATCGCCTGTCCACACCTCCGACATGCTCGGGGTCGGTCGACATGCTGCTTTCAGTCGCTCTCGACGTGTCATGGGAGATCGAGAGGACCGAGTACCTGGCCGAAGTGCAGGATCCGGAGCTGGCGAACCGGCGCGGCATACCAGAACGTGCGCACTGCGCCGGGCCTCGGACACACCGCGCCCCGCCCCGCCCCGCGGCTCCTGCTGATGAACAAGGGCCCACCAACCGATGCTCTTGACTGCCGGCCCCGGGTGACACACCCTACAGTTGAGCGGTTACTCAACTGTACAGGAGCTTGCGATGTCCCAAGGCGCTTCTCTTCCGGGCCGCCCCGTCGTGGCCGTGCAGGCCGTTCCGCTGCGCGAGCTCGTGCCATGGGCGGTACTCGCGGGTGTGGCTCTGCTGGCGCTGCTGTATCTCGTCGGCGTGGACCAGGGGGCGACCTCCGTGTTCCCGGGGCAGATGCTGCACGAACTCATGCATGACGGCCGGCATCTGCTCGGCTTCCCCTGCCACTAGGAGCGTGACCACAGTGATGGGTCCGCTGCTCGTCCGCGGCATGCTCACCGGCGCCGTAGCGGCCCTTGCGGCCTCGGTCTTCGCCTACCTGATCGGTGAAGGTCCGCTCGAGGGTGGTATCGCGTACGAGAACGGCCTCGCCGGGACCGTCGGAGAGGATGGCGGTGCGGAACTTGTCACCCGCGGTGTCCAGAGCACGCTAGGGCTCGGTGTCGCTCTGCTGGTCTACGGCGTGGTGCTCGGGGGCATCTTCGCGCTGGTCTACGCCGCCGTGCACGGCCGTCTCGGCCGCACGAATCCACGGGCGACGGCTGGCGTTCTGGCCGGCGCGGGATACGTCGTGATTGTCCTCGTACCGTTCCTCAAGTACCCATCGAACCCGCCAGCATCAAGCGTGGATGCGACCATCGGGGCACGTACCACCGGGTTCGTTCTGATGCTCGCGCTCTCCGCGGCCGTCGCCGTCGGCGCGGTGGTTCTCGGGCGCGGGCTGGCGAGGCGAATCGGCGCGTGGAACGGGGTACCGCTGGCGGCGCTCGTCTACGTCGTGGTCGTGGGCGTGGGCGGAGCCCTGCTGCCCTCCGTAGCGGAGACGCCGGAGAACTTCCCGCCCTCCGTCCTCTACGACTTCCGGGTCGCCACCCTCGGCATCCACCTGGTGCTGTGGACGGTCGTCGGGCTGTTGTTCGGTGCGCTGGTCGACCACGACCATGCCGTTCCTTCCGTTCCCTCCGTCGCGGAGCGTTGATCCTCGGGCTCGCACGGGGGTCTGCCCCGAGGGCCACGGGCGGCTCGTCGGCTCCGACGTGCGCAGCGCGGGTTCTTCGCCGCCGCCGGGGCAGGTCATCTCAAGTTGGAGCAGTGGCTACCAGAGGCTGTTAGAGTCCTCTACTGTCGTTGACGTGGATCCAGCCCGCTCGAGGCGCTATAGCTCCACCGAGCAGGCAGACCAGCCAGAGGGACTCCGGCTCGGGGCCGGCTCGACGGAGGCACCAGCTGCGCACAACTCGTCTCACGGGCATCTAGCTCAGGCGGAACCTCGACCCGCCAGCGCGTTTGCCGAAGAGCCACGACTGCACCAGCTCAATCGGCTTCGAGCCGGTATGCGGGTGGCAGGCCCCGCGTTCGTGGCCGCGATCGCCTATATCGACCCCGGGAACTTCGCCACGAACTTCGCCGCGGGCTCGCGGTTCGGCTACCTGCTGTTGTGGGTCATCGTCGCGGCGAACCTGCTCGCGATGCTGATCCAGACTTTGTCGGCGAAGCTCGGCCTGGCCACTGGCCGCAACCTGGCAGAGCAGTGCCGCGTGCATTTCCCCCGCCCGGTGAGCTGGGGGATGTGGGTACAGGCGGAGATCGTCGCGGTCGCCACGGATTTGGCTGAGGTGTTGGGTGGGGCGATCGCTCTGCAGTTGCTGTTCGGCATACCGCTTTTCACCGGTGGGCTGATCACCGGAATCGTGGCCTTCGGGCTGCTTGCGCTGCAGAGCCGCGGCCATCGCCCGTTCGAGCGGGCAGTGATCGGACTGTTTCTGGTGGTCCTGGTTGGGCTGCTCGCCACGCTCTGGCAGGTTGACCTCTCTCCTGGAGACGCCGTGGCCGGGCTGGTGCCCGGGTTCGAGGGCGCTGACAGCCTGCTGCTGGCGACCGGGATCCTCGGGGCGACCGTGATGCCGCACGTGATCTACTTACACTCAGCGTTGACCCAGCGCCGGCTGCGTCCGGCCGGGCCGCAGGAGCAGGCGTTCATCGCGCGGGCCACCCGCCTCGACGTCCTGGTCGGCATGGGCACGGCAGGCGTGGTGAACGCCTCGATGTTGCTGATCGCCGCGGCCGTGTTCGCTGGATCGGCCCTTCCGAACACCGACACACTCGACGGCGTGTTCATGGGTCTCGGGGTGGCGGTCGGCCCGTGGGCCGCTCTGGGCTTCGCGATCGCCCTGCTGGCCTCCGGGTTCGCCTCGTCCGGTGTGGGCACCTACGCGGGCCAGGTCGTAATGCAGGGCTTCATCCACCGCCGCATCCCGCTGCTGGTCCGCCGGGGACTGACCCTGGCGCCGGCGCTGGTCGTCCTCGGCCTGGGGGTAGAACCGACCGAGGCGCTGGTCTGGTCCCAAGTCGTGCTGTCCTTCGGCATCCCCTTCGCCCTGGTGCCGCTGGTCATCTTCACCCGACGTCGCGACATCATGGGCCCTCTGGTCAACCACCGGCTGACCACCGCCGCCGCGGTCATGGTCGCGGTCCTGATCATCGGCCTCAATGTCTTCCTCCTCGGCGAGCTGTTGCTCCTCGGAAGCTGAGGACGAGCGCAGCGAAGTCCTTCACCACGGGTCGCACCCGAGCCGGCACGCACACCCCGCTCAAAGCAAGGAGCGTGCCCTGAAGGACACGCCGCCCTGCCGGCAGCAACGTGCTCATCAGCTCGAAGGCCGAGTAGACGCAGTCCGCCGAAGAAGAGCGATCTACGGACCTGCGTAGTAGGTCGCGGACGGGGTACGCGCCTCCCACGCCCGGGTGATCCGGGCCGACCTCTGATGAGGAACAGTCGAGGAGGAACGACTTCATGACGACAGGAACTAGGTTGGCTGGAATCACATTGGTTGCAGCCGTCGGCTTCTTGGGCATCAGCGGGACGGCACTCGCAGAGGAGCAGGGCACCCAACCCCGTCCTGCTGCCGTCCAGAGCCCTGTTACGGAATCCACCGGAGGCGGCGCGACTCGGAGTACCGAGCGCGATGAGCGGACCCAAGGCGAACAAGACAGAAAGGTATCCGCCACCGACGCTCGGTGGGCCGCGATGATGGTTCCTCACCATCGCACCGGCATCGAATTGGCCGACCTCGCGCGACGGAAGGCCACCACCTCCGGGGTGAAGAAGGTCGCGCAGCAGTCCAAGGCCGATCAGCAACGCCAGATCGCTCAGCTCCAATCTGTCGCCAAGACTGGCGGCCGCTCGATTGAACCCCCCGAAGCTCCTCTCGAGCAGTTCAACCAGCAGCAGATGGCGAAGCTGAAGTCAATGTCCGGTGAGGCATTCGACCGCTACTGGCTCGACGTGTTCCGTAGCCACCACATGGCCGCGATCATGATGACCAAGATCGCTCTTGCAGGAACCGCAGGTGGAACGGCCGCCAAGCTCGAAAGAGAGATTCGCGATGGCCAACTGCGACAGGTCGCCACGATGAACAAGCTGCGCAAGCAGCTCGCAACGTGATCTCCTCCAGGCCGTGACCTGGGGCGGTGGTCTGTTCGTCCCTGTGAACGGCCACCGCCCGGTAGATCGGAGCACTCGATCGCCATCGGGCTGCGGGCGTGGCGCTCGGGGGGCGTGAGACCCGGTTCGATCTCGGGCGACCGCGCCCTCGCAGTCTGCCGTGCTAGGCCTCGGGATCCTCGGCGGACTTCGAGATCCGAGCGCGAGCCAAGGCGGCCCAGTCGATCTCCGGGCAGCTCTCGCCGGACCGCGACAGCCACCCGTCCTCATCCACGGGGAGCCGCCGCCCCTCGCCAACCGCCCGCTCCAGATCTTCGCGGCGACGCCGACGCTTTGACTCCTCCGGCAACGGCCTGCTCAACCACATCCTGGCCTCCACGAGGTGGTGTCTGCCGATCGCCGCTGGGCGCTTGATCCGCCCGCCTGGCTGGGTGCAGTAGCTGCACGACGCGCCAGACCAACTACTATCGTCGATAGTAGCAGGATCGCCGACCGGCGGCGGTGCTGCTCAGGGGAGGCACAGTGACAGCCGTCGCGCCCAAGCCGATCACGACGCGCCCGTACCCGGCGCGTCGGACGGGTAAGGGTTCCACGTTCCTGAAGATGCTCCGGACGACGGACCCCAAGGACATCTCGATCCTGTACATGGTCACGTCGTTCGCCTTCTTCATGGTCGGCGGGGCGATGGCGCTGCTGATCCGCGGTGAGCTCGCGCGTCCCGGGCAGCAGTTCCTGTCGAGCGAGCAGTACAACCAGCTGTTCACCATGCACGGCACGATCATGCTGCTGCTCTACGCCACGCCGATCCTGTTCGGGTTCGCGAACTACATCGTGCCGCTGCAGATCGGCGCCCCGGACGTGGCGTTCCCGCGGCTGAACGCCTTCTCCTACTGGCTGTTCCTGTTCGGCGGGCTCACGGTCCTCTCGGGCTTCCTGACCCCGGGCGGCGCCGCGGACTTCGGCTGGTTCGCCTACACCCCGCTGTCCGACGCGATCCGCTCGCCGGGCGCAGGGGCGGACCTGTGGATCATGGGCCTCGCGGTCGGTGGTCTGGGTACGATCCTCGGTGGCGTCAACTTCGTGACCACGATCGTCTGCATGCGCGCCCCGGGCATGACGATGTTCCGGATGCCGATCTTCACCTGGAACATCTTCATCACGTCGCTGCTGATCCTGATCGCGTTCCCGGTGCTCACGGCGGCCCTGTTCGGCCTCGCGGCGGACCGCCACCTCGGCGCCCACGTGTTCGACCCGGCCAACGGCGGCGTGATCCTGTGGCAGCACCTGTTCTGGTTCTTCGGCCATCCCGAGGTCTACATCGTCGCGCTGCCCTTCTTCGGCATCGTGTCCGAGATCTTCCCGGTGTTCAGCCGCAAGCCGATCTTCGGCTACAAGACGCTGGTGTTCGCGACGATCGCGATCGCGGCCCTGTCCGTCGCCGTGTGGGCGCACCACATGTACGCGACCGGCGCGGTGCTGCTGGCCTTCTTCTCCTTCACCACGTTCCTCATCGCGATCCCGACGGGCATCAAGTTCGTCAACTGGATCGGCACCATGTGGAAGGGCAAGCTCACGTTCGAGACGCCGATGCTCTTCTCGGTCGGCTTCCTCGCCACGTTCCTCTTCGGCGGCCTCACCGGCGTCCTGCTGGCCTCGCCGCCGATCGACTTCCACGTGTCCGACACGTACTTCGTGGTGGCGCACTTCCACTACGTGCTCTTCGGCACGATCGTGTTCGCCACCTACGCGGGCATCTACTTCTGGTTCCCGAAGATGACCGGTCGGATGCTCGACGAGACCCTGGGCAAGTTCCACTTCTGGGCCACGTTCATCGGCTTCCACCTGACCTTCCTGGTCCAGCACTGGCTGGGCAACGAGGGCATGCCGCGCCGGTACGTCGACTACCTGGCGACGGACGGGTTCACCACGTTGAACACGATCTCGTCGATCGGCGCGTTCGTGCTGGGCGCCTCGACCCTGCCGTTCATCTGGAACGTGTTCCGCAGCTACCGCTACGGCCGCGTCGTGACCGTCGACGACCCGTGGGGCTTCGGGAACTCGCTGGAGTGGGCGACCTCCTGCCCGCCGCCGCGGCACAACTTCACCGAGCTGCCCCGGATCCGCTCCGAGCGCCCGGCGTTCGAGCTGCACTACCCGCACCTGGTGGAACGGGCCCGCGCCGAGGCGCACGTCGGCGGGCACCCCGCCCCGTCCGAGGTGGCCGCCCAGGGCGTCTCGCAGGAGACCCAGCCCGACGACGACCCGCGATCACGTTGACGCACTTAGAGGTCATTTCAGAATGACTTTGCCAGCTGTCGATGGCAGATCAGGGTGCAGGCGAGTTGGAGCAGGCCGAGGTGGATGTCGGCGCGGCGTTCGTAGCGGGTGCGGAGGCGTTTGAACGCGTGCAGCCAGGCGATGCCGCGCTCGACGACCCAGCGGATCTTGCCCAGCCCCGAGCCGTGCCCGGCACCGCGGCGGGCAATCCGCGGGGTAATCCCGCGCTCGCGCAGCAGCCGCCGGTACTTGTCGAAGTCGTAGCCGCGATCGGCATAGAGCTCGCGGGGCTTGCGCCGGGGTCGCCCGCGTGTGCCGCGGATCGGCGGGATCGCGTCGAGCAGGGGCAGTAGCTGGGTGACGTCGTGACGGTTGCCGCCGGTCAGGGTGACCGCGAGCGGCAGGCCGTGCCCGTCGACGATCAGGTGGTGCTTGGAGCCGGGGTGGCCACGGTTGACCGGGGACGGCCCGACATGGTCCCCCCTGTGAGCGCGTGCACGTGCGAGGCGTCGACCGCCATCCGGTCCAGGTCGAGCAGCCCCGCGGCGCGCAGCTCGGCGAGCAGCAGCTCGTGCAGGGCCGGCCACACCCCGGCCTCGGTCCAGTCCCGCACCCGCCGCCAGCAGGTCACCCCGGAGCAGCCGATGGAGGCAGCGGGCAGCTGGTTCCAGGTGATCCCGGTCCGCAGCACATAGACGATCCCGGCCAGCGCGACCCGGTCGTCCACCGGCAGCCGCCCGGGGAACCGGCGCCGCCGCGGCGCCCGCGCGGGCAGCAGCGGCGCGACCCGCTCCCACAACGAGTCCGGAACAAGATCCTCCACCACGGCCGACAGCGTGGCTGAGGTCAGCTTTCGTCTACAGCAGACACGCCGGGATCATTCTGAAACGAGCTCTTACACGGGTGTCGACCAGCTGCCTGCTTCAGCGCCGGAGTTCAGGGTCGGCGGCCTGGAGCGACATCGGGTCAACAAGACTCCGGACCGAGAAATCGTCGGGCGGCGAGACTCGCCTCCTCGATCGGTGAGGCTCTGCCGTCAGTATCAGCGCCCAGGGAGCCCCGTCCGCTGGCTTCTTGATAACGCCGTCCGAACAAGGCCGAGACGGGTCGAGACGTGGCGTTGTGTGAGGCCAGGCCTGGCGCGCCCCGCCCTGCCGCGGGCGGAAGAGACTGTCGCTGCCGCATCATCGTGCGAAACTGACGTGCAGGTGGTCGTAGTGCCCACCAACGGGGTCGCTGGGATCGTAGACGCCGCCCCCGCTGTAGCGGCGGCCCCAACCGCCCTCGTCCGCAACACCCGGGGTCCAGATCCGCCCCTGCCAGATGACGTAGGCGACCTCGAGGGCGTCGGCGTTGGTGCGGAACCAGTCGGCGGCCCGCCATCCGTTGGCCAGCTCAACCCCTTGGGCGCCCAGCCCAGGCATACCGGGAAAGAAATCGCATCCCTTGCCCAGGGGGTGGTCGCTGGTGGGGTTGGCTGGCCGTGCGGCGTGGCAGCCCGCGGAGCGGACGATCTCGCCGCGCCGCAGCCCGCCGAAGGCTCGCTCGGCCTGCTCGAGCGCATAACGGGTCACACGGGTGACGCATCCGTTCGTCGTCGGGTCGTCCTCCGTGCAGCCGTTGCTGTTGCCGGCGAACGGAGCGGCAGGATCGATGTCGTCCGGTTCACCCCGGCAGGGACCGGGCAAGCGCGGCGTCGACCCCGTGCTGCTCGGTCCCGCCGCCGGAGAGCGAGGCAGTGCGGCGGGGCTGTCCGAGACCTCGGCGAGAGCGTCGGCGGCGGTCTGCTCCCATTTGGCGTAGGCGAGCGGGAAGGCTGAACGTTGTACCGTCTGCGCCGCCTGCCACAGTGGCATCTCCGTCCAACCCGGAACGGCGAGCAGGCGCTCGAAGAACTGGCCGGCCGCGTAGGACGGCTCCCGTACCTGGGTCGATGTGCCCCAGCCTTGCGAGGGCCGCTGCTGGAACAAGCCCAGGGAGTCGCGGTCACCGTAATCCAAGTTGCGCAGCCCGGACTCCTGCAGCGCAGTGGCGAGTCCGACCCACAGTCCACGCTCCGGCACCCCCAAGGAGCGACCGGTCGAGACGATCGCCGCTGCGTTCGTCAACTGCTCGGTGGTCAGCCCGCTCGCTCCTGACGCCTGGATGGGCATCCGCTCCGGATTGGGCTCGCAGCTGCCGACTCGCGCCGGGACGGTCATCAGCCAAGACACCCCGACGAAGGCGAAGAGCCCCCCGACACCCACCAGGACGAGCACGACCAGCATCGCCAGCAGCCGCCGCCCCAGTCGACGAGCCGCGAGCACGGCGTGCTCTCGCCCGGTCAACACGCGCGCGACCGCCTTGGGCGCGACGCGACGCTGTGGGCACCTTGCCGACCGCTGCGCTGGCGTCGCATCAGTAGACGACGAGTGACGACGTCATCGGCTGACGGGCGCCAGAGGAGTCCAGGTCCTACCGGCGTCCTCCGAGGAGACCACCGCTGTGGTCGTGGCGGCCAGGTAACGGTCGGGGCCTGTCGCAGACCACGCGGTCGGGGGGCTTCCCAGCTTCCCGGTGGCCCGCCAGCCGTCACGGAAACGGCCCCATACCCCGCCGATGGCGTCGACACCCACGAGGTCGGGCTCCTGGTCACCGTGCAAGGCCGGCACGGCATCCAGGAAGACGAGGGGTGGTTCCGTGGCGGCATCGGACGTCGTGAGCTGGAAGGACTGCCCGCCGTCGAGACTCTCCGCCAGGCCTTGCGGAGTGGCGGCCCACACTCGTCGCGGATTCTTCGTGTCCACGGCAAGATCGGTCAGGTCCCCCTGGGCGCCCGGCTGCCACGTCGCTCCGGCGTCCTCGCTGCGCAGCACTCTCGCCGTTGCGGAGTCCCAGCCGTACACCACGGGGCCTGCTGCCGCGATGGCATGCAGGTCCGCGGCGCCGTCGAGCGACACCGCAGACCAACTTCCGCCGGAGTCATGGCTGCGCACTAGCCCCATGGATCCGGTCGACGAAGCCGCCGGTGTTACGGGGTTCTCCGGGTCCGGGTGGCCGGAGGCGAGGAACTCGCCCGGCCCAGTGACGGCGAAGCCCATGAGATCGTGATGAGCCGAGCTCACCCGGACCGCCCCGGAGGCCTCAATCCGGAACAGCCCGCCGTGCGTGGCGACATACACCAGCCCGTCGCCGGGGTTGACGGCCACACCGTGGACGTGCCCGGCCAACGCGGCGGCCTCCGGCGCAGCCTCATCCGAGGCCGGACCCGAGCACGCCGCGCCGGCCCCAGCGGCCATGGTCGCAAGCACTGCCGCCGCGACGATGCGGCGGCCGGTCCGGCCGGGCGCCGGCCGGTCGGCTGCCCCGACGATCACGAAGCGCCCCTCTCGCCTCCGGCGCCACCAGGAGCGGGCGAGGGGACGGCAGGCTGCTGTGTCAGGTCCCAGATGGCGCAGCCGTCCTGTTCGGTGCTGCGCAGCTGGCGAGTGTTGTCGGCCAGCCAGCCGGCCAGCGGGCTGCCCGGCGGCACGAGCTCCGGGTCGCCCACCACGAGGAACCGTGCGCCGGCCGCACGCAGGATATCCACGTTGTCCGGGGTGTGGTTGTCGGCGGCCAGGCTCCAGCCCTTGCGGTCGGCTAGGAAGAACACGACCGGCTCCTGGTAGTTGTTGGTCACGCCGTCCTCGACCGTGCGGCTGGTCGTGCTGACCACGACCAGGTCGTCGGGCGCGGAGACGGCGTCGAGCTCGGTGGCGCAGGTACCGAACACGCCGGCCTGGTCCGGGAGCGACTGCACGAACACGTTGACTGACTGGGCGCCGAGCAGCACGGCCGTCAAGGCTCCGGCCACCGTAGTGATCGCCGGCGCGATCCGTGCCTGCGCCCAGCGGAGGCACGCAGCGACACCCGCGCCGACGGCGAGGGCGGCGTAGGGCAACGAGTAGACGTGGTACTGGATGCCCAGGTCGCTGCTCGTGTAGCGACCGGCGGCGAAGTAGTAGATCGTCAACGCCACTGCGGCCGCCCCCAACAGCGGCAGCGGAGCAGTTCTTGCCGGGGAAACCAGGGAACGGTGCCGCCACAGCCACACCACCCCCAGCACCGCGAGCGGGAGGCCGACGAGGCCGTAGACGAAAATCGTCTCAGTGCGCAGGTTACCGAGGTAGAAGGCCGGGCTCAGCCACAACGACAGGCTGCCCCACTTGCTGTCGCCGCCGGAAATCACACCGAAGGTGTTGCCGTAGGTGGCGTGCAGCGACGCCGCGTGGCGGAGCCAGAGCGCAGGTGCCACCAGGGCCGCGACTCCGGCCAAGTAGAGCGATGGGCGGCGTAGCCGGTCCCGGGCCGCGAACACCACCCACAGTCCGATGACCAGCCCCAGGTGCAATGACGTGGGCTTAACCAGCGCTGCGACCGAGGTGGCTGCCGCGGCCCAGACCAGGAAGACCGGCCGGTCCTCGCGGAGCCAGCGCAGGAAGCCGAGGAGTGCGAGCAGGTAGAACGCCAGCACGGTTGCTTCGGGCATGAACGCCGTGCCCCAGCGCATGAATGCGGGGGAAAGGAAGAACGCAGCGAGCGCCCAGCGGGCTGCGATAGAGGGCAGTACGCGCCGGGCGACTCCCCAGAAGGCGGCGGCAGCGATGAGCATGAAGGTCAGCGAGATCAGCCGACCCAGCACAACGTGCTCGCCGAAGATCAGGTAGGTGACCGCGGTCAGCCAGGGCAGCAGCTGGAACTCGGTCTCCACATACCCCGGGCCCGCTCCGCCCCAGTTGATCTGCGGGAAGAAGATGTTCATCCCGTTCACGGCGAAGTTGCGCGCGATCGTGGCGGTGTCGGACTGCCGCCAGATGTCGCCGGGGTAGGTCATCGGCGCAAAAGCGCGCACGACCGACAGCGCCACGACCGCCGCGGCGATCGCCAGCACCCACCAACTCAGGGAGGCCAGCCTCGTTGTTGCGGGGCCGGTGTCAGCGGATGGCGTCTCGCCGGTCGTCGTGGAGGGGCGGCGCTGTAGTTGTTCGGTGGGAAGGTCGAAATTCGGGTGCGGCGCACCCGTAGGTTGCCGGGAGGACACAGCTCAGTCACCTCGCCAGAAGGGCGGGAAGGAGGGGAACGCCGAACGCCTCGAAGGATTCGCTGCCCACACGGGCGTGACGACGGCGTCGGGTGAGGACGTGCAGAAGCGTGGAGGTCGGCCTACGTGCGGATCACGCAGAGCGCGTATGGCGAGGGCCACTGCGCGGGTGGAGAGCCGTCGTGCGGGGTGTTGGCCGGGAGTTCCCGAGCGATCGTGGCTGCCGAGTCGGAAAGGGACGTCGCGAGCGCGGGGAGGAACAGCCGAGCGGGCGATCCGGCTTCGAGCGTCGGCGTGGGCACGGGTGGCCCGCAGTCCGCGGCGATGCCGGTGAACCGGGCCGCGCTGTCGCGGTCTGCGGGATCCGGGGCGTTGTCGGCGTCGAATCCGCTCGACGGCCTCCAAGACGCGGCAAGGTCGCCGTCAGCGGGGGAACCCGGCACGACGGGGTCAGCTGCCGCCAAGGGGGGAAGCATCCGCGCGTGAACGTCGGCGGTGTCACCGTCCTTGCTGTGGCCAGCCAGGACGACTGAGGAGGACGTGGTGCTCGACATCGCAGCGACCGGGTGATCGGTACAGCAGCACAGAGCGAGCACTCCGCCCACCAGCACCGTGGCCGCAAGTAGGGCAACCCAGTGCAGAACCCAACGGCGGCCGCGCACGATTCGGGGAGGGGCCGCTCCGCTGCGGAGTGCGGCCCCCTGCAGCCGCATCGGCGCTCGAGTCACGAGCGGGAAGCCTAATCGGGTGAGTTGAGACGGCGCTGAGGCCGCCCGCCGAACTCCTTCCCTCAGCGAGCAGGCTAGGGGTTGGGGTGGCGCCACCGGCGAAGGTCACGGGCTTCGACCCGATCCTGTGCCGCGCCCCGGCCAGTGGTCGCCCGCAGCCGCTGCCTCGTCATGACCGCCAGGAGGGTCAGATATGTCAGAGCGTGGCGAGCAGCTCCCGGCCCGCGGTCTCGCACCGGCGGCACTGCTCGGCGCAGGCTCGGCAGTGCTCCATACCCATCTCGGCATGCTGCGCACACTCGTCCCCGCAGCTCTTGCACGCCTCGCACAAGCCTCCGGCACTGCGCGCGTGAGCTCCGCGTCGTAGCCGGTGTGCCGTGACAGCACCCGCCCGGTGGTCTCGCACATGTCTGCGCAGTCGTTGTTCGACCGAATGCACTTGGTCAGCTCGGCGACGTTCTGCTCACTGACACACACGTCTGCACAGCAGTGCAGGTCTGGGTACACGCGATGCACGCCTCGATGCACGATCCAAGTTGTTCTGGCGGCAGCAGGACCGTACCCGCGGGCGCAGTCCCGCGTCAATCGGCAAGGTGCGAACGAGAACCTGAGCAAGCGGGGCAGGCCGCCGTGAGCAACGGCTCGCGCCCGCCTGCGGAATCAACCGGTAGCCCTCGCCTTCATCGGCTGGGCCTGGACGTATGCGCGATCGCCGGATGACGCCAGCGGCTGCGGCTCGGGCAGTTCTTGAGCGGGATTGCCGCCCCACCGGGCGCCGGCCGGGATCTCCTCGCCCTTCATGACGAAGGAGTCGGGGGCGATCTCCACGCCGTCACCGATCGACACGCCGTAATGGATGAAGGCATAGACACCGACTGTCACGCCGGCGCCGAGCGTGGTGCGGTCGGACTTGAACGCGCCGTCCTCCTGCGAGTGGCACTGGATGATCGCGCCGGCGTTGAGAGTGCAGTCGTCGCCGATGGTGGTCAGCGTGCGCTCGGTGAGCCCGGACCCGTCGTCGAACACGCACCGTCCGACACGCACACCGAGCATCCGGGCGATGAGATTCTTCCACGGGGTTCCGCCGAGCAGCCGCTCCAAGGGCGGGACCACCATCTTCCAGAAGCGCTCGTGCCGCCAAAAGATCGGGTCGTAGATCGAGCACGACTGCGGACGAAGCCGGCGGAACCAGACGACCAGCCGCTCCCACAGCACGAACCAGAGGATGGTGAACATCAGACTTGCGACCAGCTCGGCTGCGAAGGCCGCGGCGCCGAACTCCTGGAAGTGGTCCAGCGCCAGCAGACCGAGCAACAGCAGCCCGAGCACGTTTCCCCAACGAACGAGCAGGACGAGGGCGATGGTGCGCAGATTGTGGCCGTTCTTGCGGCGTAACCGCCGGCGTCGCTCGCGCGCGTCGAGCTCGAGCGTCCGGTCGCGCTGCACGGTGCGGGGGATCTCGAAGGCCGGCGAGCCGAGCAGCCCGACCCCCTGACGTACTGGCCCGTCAATCGGCACCGCGACTTTGTTCGCGAGCAGGCAGTCGTCGCCGGTGCGGCCGCCGATCGGATAGGCGATGTTGTTGCCCAGGAAGTTGTGATCGCCGATCGACACCCGGGACAGGCGGAACGAGGTGCTGGTGAAGTCGACATTGTTCACCGACAGCCCGTCGGCGACGACCGTGCCACGGCCCACCGAGGCGAGGAACGGCGACTCCTGGGCCAGGTTGGACCCGAAGTTCGACCCCGTCTGCTCCCACTTACCCAGGTTGTAGCCCAGCAGGTAGAGGTAGCCGACGATGTAGGAGCTGTCGCCGAACAAGTAGACGAAGGTCTTGACGTTCGTCAGGCGGGTGACGGTGCGCTGCATGGAGTACCGCCACCCGTGGATCGGATAGACGCGGTCTGGCCGCACGAACAAGGCCAACAGCCGGGGCACCGTCAACACAATGAGCAGCCCGACGGCGAGGCTTCCGAACACCAGGATAGTCGATTCGATCAGCGCGTTGAGGTAGAACGGCGCGGATCTGTAGCCGACCGCTCCGGGCTGGAGCAGCTCCGCCAGCCGCGGTATCTCGGTGATCAGCAGGAACAGCCCGCCGAAGCCGAGCGGCAGGTAGATCCCGAACAACTTGACCAGCTGGCTCGTCACATAGGTGATCTTGCGAAGGACCCGTACCCGGGTCGGCGGAACCGCACGGAAGTCGGTGCCGGTCGACACCGCGGGCGAGCCATGCCAGCTCTGCCCGGTCGGCACGCTCTGGCCGCGGTGCAGGGCGGACGCGTGGCCGAGCTGGGCGCCGTCGCCCATCACGGTGTCGATGTCGAGCACGCTTCGCTCGCCGACCACGACGTCGCGCCCCAGCGTGACCCGCCCGGTCTGGATCCGCCCGAAATGCGCGCGGTAGCACTGGAAGTAGACGTCCTTGCGGATCACCGTCCCCGATCCGATGCTGAGCAGGTCGGTACAGATCGGCAGGTGCCGGGTGAAGATCGCGACGTTCTTGCCGACCTTCGCACCGAGCGCTCGGAGGTAGAGCGTGTAGAGAGGCGAGCCGACCATGAGGAAGACGAGCGGGTTGGCCCGCACCAAGGTCTTGACGAGCCAGAATCGGAAGTAGCGCAGGCTCCAGACCGGGATCTCCTTCTGCCTCCAACGCCCGATCAGCAGCCACTTCAGCACGATGGGAAGCAGGGCCATCGTCACGAACGCGGCGGCACCGGCGGTGACCGAGCGGACGTAGATCTCGAGTTCCCCGACGCTGGTGGAGATCCACGCGTAGGCGCGGTCCATGACGATCCCGGCGCCGGTCGCGTAGAGCAAGAAGCCCAACAGCTGCAGGAAACCGGTGAGCAGGTACCCGAACGTGCTGTGTCGTACAGGCGTCACAGGTGTGGGCGCCGACGGCAAGGGAGACGGCCGGGCCTGCATGAGCGCCCCCGGCATTGCCGCGGCAGCCATGCCGACGATGGTGGGATTGGCGTAGACGTCGCGGATGGAGATGGACGGCAGGTCCTCCCGCTTGCGCAGCCGCGCGCAGAATCGCGTCATGACCATCGAGTCGGCGCCGAGGTCGTCGAACACATTGCGGTCGGTCGGCACGCTGTCGACGCCCAGCACCTCAGCGAGGACCTGGGCGAGCTTCTGGACGACGTCGTTGCCAGGGACCTCGGACGGCATTACTGGGGCGGCGGGCGTGGACGGCGCGAAGGCGGTGGCGAGCCCGGCGATCGTTGGGTGGGCGTAGACGTCCTTGATCGAGATCGACGGCAGGTCGCCCCGCTTGCGCAGGCGCGCGCAGAAACGGGTCATCATCATCGAGTCGGCGCCGAGGTCGTCGAAGACGTTGCTGTCGGTCGGGACGTGCTCGGCCTCCAACACCTCGGCCAGCACTCCGGCGAGAGCCGCAGCGAGACCCGCTGTCGCGGTCGCGTCGCCGGCTGTGGCGGTCGCCGTTTCCTGCGCGGCGAGCGGTGTCGCAGCAGTCCAAGCGCGTGCAGGGTGTGTCGGGATCGCTGCTGTCGGGGCCGCCGTCCGCGGATACGGAGTGGGTCCTGCCGACGGGGGTGCGCCGGTTGCCGTCGTGCGGGGGTACGGCGAGGGCCGTGGGGCCGGAGATGCCTTCTCTCGAGATGGCGATGAGTACGGCGCTGAAGGCGGTGGTGCCGGTGGTGGAGTTCCGACGATCTGATCCGACGTGAGTATCTCGGGCTGTTCCCTAGGCGGCTGAGCGGGCTGAGGCTGCGTACGGGATTCCGCGTCCTCTGTACGCCGCAGGATTTGGTCGAAGGTGAGGATGTCGGGGTTAGGAATCCCAGGATGCTGGCTCGGTACGCTTGGCGGGACCGGGTCTGGAGGCACGGCCGACGCCGGTTGCTCGCCGAGGTCTTCCGCTGAATGCAGTCCTTCTAGCTCATCGTGTAACTGCGTGTTCTCGAGAAGTAGCCGATTCCTCTCCTCGGTCGAGAGCAACGCCGGAAGCGCCGATCGATCGACTCGACCTTCGACCGTCAGGGGCAGGGCATCGACTCGGTGCAGCCGGGCCGGCAGGTGGCGGGCCGGCAACCGGTCCCGCAGCGACGACCAGATTGCCTGCTCGTCGGCCGCGGGCTGCGTGCCGAAACAGGTGTAGAAACCGCTGAGCTCGGTAACAGCTGCCTGCGGGCTGTGCGCCGTCACAGCAGCTGAGGCCACCCCGGGCACCGCCAGCATCGCGGACTCAACCGCGGTGAGGTCGACTCGCTCACCGTTGAGGCTCACTTGTAGGGAAAGGCGCCCACGATACTCGACCTCGCCTGTCGGGCCGACACGCCCGAGGTCGCCGGTGCGAAATATCCGTCCACTCGGATTTCCGGGTATGCGCAGGAAGTCTTCTATGAACGCGTCGCCGGAGGCATCTGCGTATCCACAGGCCAGCCCGAGTCCGGCGAGGCCGATCTCGCCCGTCTCGCCGTGTGGGAGGGCACGCGGGAAGTCCGGGTCGAGCACGACGATTGCGTAGGTCGGCAACGGCACGCCGATCATCACACGATCGTCGGCGTGCACCTCGGTCCAGGCCGCGGCCACCGTGGCTCCGGGCGGCACGTAGACCGAAAGGACACGTCGGGAAGGACGGTCCCAGCGAGCGACGAGACTCGGCGGGCACGGCTCGCCGGACACCAGCAGCAGCCGCAACGCCGGCAGATCCGCCTTGAGTGTGGACAGCACGGCTGGCGTGGTGCACAACGCGGACACCCGCCGTTCTGCCAGCTCAGCGGCCAGCGCCGCGCCGCGTTGCGGGGGGCCATGGCGGGCAGGAACGAGGGTGGCGCCAGCTGCCCAGGCCATCCAGACTTCTCCGACACCGCTGCCGGAGAAGAGCGGCCCGCCCTGGTAGAGGCGATGTCCGCGGACGCCGAACGTCTCGGACGCGATCCGCACGGCGTTGCAGATACTGCGGTGGTCGACAGCTACAGCCTCCGACCAGCCGGAGGCGTCGGCGACGTGCACGATGTAGGCGGGGCGGTCGTCGGTGAGACCGCCGCGCTCCACCGGCTGCAAGCGTTGCGGACTCATCTCACGTATCAGCGCCGCCGCCTCGTCGATGGCGACTACCTCGGCCGAACTCCCCAGCAGAACGCCCGTTGGCGCGACCCTCCCCGGCAGGTGCGAGCAGCTGAGCACGATCCGCACCGCCGCGTCCGCAAGAACGAAGGTCAACCGGTCTACCGGCGCGGCCGGGTCCAAGGGTACGCAGCTGCCGCCGATCTTGAGCACCGCGAGGAGCGCGACATAGCAATCGACGCGGTCGTCGAACAGCAGAGCGATACGGTCGCCTGTGCCGGCACCGTGCAACCGCAGGTACCGGGCGAGGCGGTTGGAGCGTGCATCGAGCTCGTCATAGGTCAGCGAGGTCTCTGGCCCGTCCACGGCGAGATGGCCCTCGCGCCCGTATTCGCGCATCCAGTCGCAGCGCTCCTCGAACACATAGTCGAGCCGCTCATGCCTGCGCACCCGCCAGCCCTGCGCCTCATGCCGATCGACAACCACGAGGTCGCCCAGCGGGATTTCGGGCTGGCTGCCGAACGCCGACACCACGCGCTCGAACTCGGGGTCGGAGCTCGCCGGGGTAGAAGGCATCGTTCACACCACCCGCCCCGGCTGTGTGCGGAGGGGTTCTACGGGTACAGCGATCATGGGCTCCTCATCCAGCAGACGCTGCTGCGCGCCTCAGCAGATCACTCCGCGCGATCCGGCTACACCCCTACGGATACCCTGGGTAGAGTTCACCGGCAATGGAACAAATACCCGCAACGGGGGGGCGGAGTATTTTTTGCCGTCCGTTTACATCGCCGGGCCGCGCCGCCGGTGTCCGGGCTGATCATCAGACCGGAAGACGACGGTCTTGGCCCACCCCGCATCCACATGTCCTCGAGCAGCGGTAGGGCCAAGGGGGAGCGGCCCGGCTGCCGAGCCGCCTGTGGTCGACACGCCTACGGCGCCTGCGTGCGTGCGCATCGCAAGACGACGGGGTGTCCCCGCCCCGCCGCCGGCGCGAGCAGCGGCAGGGCGAACGTTCGTGCCTACAAAAGCGCAGGCTTCCGAAGCCTCCAGGGCTACCCCGACACCATGACGCATGGTGTCTTGGTCAAGCGGGCTGCATCGAGAAGTGCTAGCGCAGCTCGCGGACGAAGGAGTGCACGAGCGGCGCCGGCACCTGCCTTCCCCGACGAGCTCGATCCCGCTGTGGGCTCGGCGCGCTGAGATCACTCCAGTTCGCGCCCGCCATCGTCCGGCTCGGTACGGAGTCCGTCCTCGCTCCAAGGCGGGCGGCCCTCGCTGCGCTGCCTGCGACGACGGCGTCCCCGAACCGCGGCGATCGCGCGAACCACGGGCGTCAGCTCGGCCACCTCGGCCTGGCAATCCGCGCAACCGCCCAGATGCCCAAGGAACGCCTCGTGCTCGTTGGCCTCCAGGCCGCCGAGCATGTATGCCCCGACCTCGATTCCCCATGGACACCCTGAGGTCAAATCCATCGCCTCCCGATTCACCTCAGCTGAGTCCGAGCGCCCAGCCTCACCATCGCGCGCCGTCCCTGCGCCCGCCCCCGCCCGCAGGGCAACGGCCTCCACTCGGTTGTTAACCAGGACTAGAACGCCAGCGGCGCCCCCGAACCGGCATCGCTGTTGCCGCGCAGCCGAGACCGTGAGATCGAAAGCGAACCAATAGCACGCGACCAACAATCCTCCGCTGCCCGCCGCGCCAGGCGCCGGACCCGTAGCTGCGTGACAGACCCGCGTGGACACACTACTATCTCCGTACAGAGATAGTAGGTAGTAGATCGGCGCGCAGGTAGGTGTTCGCGGACGAAGCGCGAGCACCCTCTACGAGAGGGGAACCTTGGAGTCGTTGCTGTACGGCGTGGCCATCCTCGCGTGCCCGGTCGGAATGGGCGCGATGATGTTGATGATGCGCGGGAAGAGCAAGAGCACGGAGAGCGCGAGCCAGCAGCAGGTTGCGCAGTTGCGTGCAGAAGTCGAACAGCTTAAAGCCGAGCGCGCTACGCAGCGGGCGCAGGAAACACTCTGATGCCGACCTTGCTCGCCGCGCTGACCGCAGTCGCTGCGATGACGGCAACATACTTCTTCTGCGTGCGACCCGTGAGGCGGGGGAACTGCACCATGGGTGGCACGTCGGGGACGGACTCCGAGATCGATCGCCAGCTGACGGAACTGGAGGACGAACTGCGCGCACTGCGGGCTCAGATCGCCTTCGAGACTGCGGCCATTTCGCGAAGTTCACCAGGTCACGGCCCTAGAGGTGAAGCAGCACGCCTCCAATGACTTCTCCCGGCGTGGTCTGAGAGACGGCTGCACGGGGGCCACGCCGAACCTTGCCGCCCAGGGCGGCTTGCACTTGCGGCCTGGCTACACCCATGTCGTAGCCAGGAATCTGGCGATGAGCCTAGATTCGCCCGTCGAGGGCGCCATTCAACGTCGTCAACAGCACCCGGCACCCATTTCCGCAGACCGGGCAGCCAGCCGATCTGGATGAGCTCGTGATGGCTGATCGCTGAGTACAGCGAACTGCTCAAGAGTGTTCTGACGGCCGGGCTGCCCGCGGGCCGCCTAAGGTCTTGAAGCCCGGAACTTGGCCGTCCTCTCCTGCGCGAGTTCTTCACAGTCCGCACTCGGTGCACGAAAGGTTCCGCACGTGCCGTCCCCGTTCCGTCACACCTCGTTCCGAAGGTCTCCCTGCGGACGAGCTGTTGAGCGGTCCCGGACCTCCTTCAGCGGATGGCTGGCCCGGCCGATGACCTCGCTGCACCTGCTTCTCGCAGTGTTCGGGTTGCTGACGCTGTTTGGTCTGGTAATGGTCCTCTCGGCTTCCTCCGTGACGGCCCTCACCTCGAGCGGGTCTTCCTACTCGGTGTTCAACAGGCAGCTGATGTTCGGCTGCGTGGGACTCGTGGCCTTCTACATCGCCCTTCGGGTTCCACCGCATTGCTGGCGGCAGATCTCCCCGATCCTGCTCTTGGGTTCGATCGCCGCGCTGATTGCCGTGCTGGTTCCCGGAGTTGGTGTGATACGTAACGGGTCTCGGGGCTGGTTTGCCGTCGGGTCCCTATCCCTACAGCCTGCAGAGATCGCCAAGCTCGCCCTGGCACTTTGGGGCGCGCACATGCTGGCGGCTCGCCGTAAGGTCATGCAGCACTGGCGTCATGCCCTGTCCCCGGTCCTACCGGTCTCGCTGGTCATGCTCACACTGCTGGTGCTCCAGCCCGATCTCGGCGGAGCTGTGTCCCTCGCGATCGTGGTCGGCGCCCTGCTCTACTACGGCGGCGCTCCGGCAAGGCTGCTGGCGGCATTGGCCGTAGGCGGTGCAGCCGGCGCGGTGATCCTCGGGCTCACTGCCGGCTATCGCGCTAGCCGGATTAACTCGTTTCTCTCTGGCGACACCGGCGATCCGTTCGGCGCCGCCTACCAAGCCCGCCAAGGTCTGTACTCCCTCGCCGACGGCGGGCTGCTCGGAGTCGGACTCGGACAGGGCCGGGCGAAGTGGGACTACCTACCCAACGCCCACAACGACTTCATCTTCGCGATCATCGGCGAGGAGCTCGGTCTCATCGGTACCTTCGCGGTCCTCGCCCTCTTCGGCACCCTCACCTACACCGGGTTGCGCATTGCTGTGCGGGTCGTCGACCCCTGGTGCAAGATCGTCGGCGCTACGGCGACCACGTGGCTAGTCATCCAGGCCGCCATCAACATCGGCTACGTGGTCGGCCTGCTGCCGGTGACCGGTCTGCAACTGCCACTGATCTCCTCGGGAGGAACATCGCTAGTCACGAGCATGTTCACCTTCGGCCTGCTGGCCAACCTCGCCCGTCATGAGCCCGAAGCAGTCGCCGTGAGCCGCGAAAATGGCCCGGGGCCCCTCGCTCAACTGCTCCGCCTTCCAAGGCCGGTCTCCACTCCTGGGCCCACGTCGAACTATGCCGCGCACAGGACAGCACCCGGCTTCCGCCGACCGCTTGAACGGTAGGGCCACGCGCCTGCTCTCGGTGGTAGCTGACACTGGCCCGAAGGGGCTGGCTCCATTGTCGATGAGTGGTCGTGGTCAGACGGTGATAACGCGCGCAGCTACCAGGCGCCCGTCGCCTTCGTGCTCCCGCCGGGCACGTCGCCGCGACGCTGACCATCCCTCCCTGAGCTCGGTGTCGCCGAGAGTTCATCGAGGCCTTCCTCGCCACCAGTGATTCCGCAAGCCTGCTTCCCAACATCGAGGTCAGACGGTGGTGGCCGCCCGATGGATCTCAGGCGCAGAGCAGTAGCTCGGTGATCCAGCCAGAGCCCCGGACAAGCGGTCGAACTCCAGCCTGGTGATGGCCAAGGAGCACGCAACACCGACCCTTCCCCTCCTGAGGACTGCGCTCCTCAGGCTGCTCTACTATCTACGTACAGAGATAGTAGGACGCGCGTTAGGTGCAGACCCATCCGGTCTGCACCCCTACCTGCACCGGCATCTCGGCCCCCACCACGGTTGGGCCAAGATGCCGCGACCTGAGGTCGAGGAGGGTTAACAGTCCTTCGCCCCTGCCCTGCCGACTCGGCAACAGCGGGGGCGACCACACCAGGGGCCCGGGTCATCAGAAGACGATCAAGCACGGGCTTTTCGCTCGCCGCCAGGGGGCCGGCCTCCGCTGCACCGCGGTGTGCCCTTCAAGAAGTGAGGACCCGTCCGTGACTACCGATTCAGCACAGGCCAGCGTGCGAACTCCTTTACTGAACAGGCCGAACCTGGTTAGCGTCGGCACCATCGTCTGGCTCTCCAGCGAGTTGATGTTCTTTGCAGGGCTCTTCGCAATCTACTTCACAGCGCGCGCTCAGAATGCAGGAGATTGGCCGCCACCACCGACCGAGCTGAACGTGCCCTACGCATTGGTGGTTACTTCCATTCTGGTGGCTTCATCGTTCACTTGCCAGTTCGGAGTTTTTGCGGCGGAGCGCGGCGATGTTTTCGGCCTGCGCCGATGGTACATCGCAACACTCCTCATGGGCGCAGTCTTCATCGCCGGCCAGAGCTACGAATACTATCAACTCGTGAAGGAGGGGACTACGATCGCCTCAAGCGCCTACGGAACGGTTTTCTTCATGACTACCGGCTTCCATGGCCTTCACGTGGCGGGCGGACTCATCGCCTTCATACTTCTTTTGATCAGAACGAGGCTCAGCAAGTTTACTCCGGCTCAAGCTACCGCAGCTATCGTAGTCTCGTACTATTGGCACTTTGTGGACGTTGTCTGGATCGGACTCTTCACTGTCATCTATTTCATCCGCTGACCAAGATGCCCCGATGCCCACGGTAACGCGCTTCAGCGCCAAATTCGCGTCTCCATCGATGAAGGAGTTCTCTGGTGTTCTCATAGTGAAGTGCACCTCGGCGGCCCGGTGCAGTGAAGATCAATGTTGCTGCTGAGTTCGTCGGCCTCGATAGGTTCAGTAATCAGCCGCCACTGTCGCGTCCGGCGTGTACGCGCCCCGTGCGTGTGGCCGTCGCCGACGGCGCTGCGGGTCTGCAATGACGCGCACTCTCGATCATCAGCGACTTCTGACCGGCTCGGCAGGGCCACAACGGCTTGGCGAACCGATGGTCGGGCCACCTCTGCTGGCAGGTGCGATCGGTCGCTCCTATACGGCAGGGTGTTGGCAGCTGGGTTCTGGTTCTCGATAAAGCTCAAGCCCGCAGCGACTGTCCCGCCGACGGTCAACCTCGTCCGCTTCCGAGCATCCCGCCATGCGGGTATAGCAGCTCGGGATGGGAGGGGCTACGAGAAGGTTTCAGTAAGGGCGTCGACTAGCCGGTCGATGTTCACGTCCGACAGGTCGCCCATGGTCGAGATTCGGAAGATCGAGTTGGCCAACTTGCCCTGCCCGGCGTAGATCACGAAGCCCCGATCTTTCAGCCTGTCGTGCAGGTCGACATAGGAGACGGTGTTCGGCAGCCGGTAGGAGCGCAGGACGACGGAGCTCCCGCCGTCGGGCAGTAGCGGTGCGACGTCGGCTGCGCGCAGGGTTTTTCCGACGGCGCCGGCGTAGCGAGCGTAACGGTCGTGCCGGGTCCGCCAGCCGCCCTCCGACCGCAGCTCGTCGAGTGCCTCGACCAACGCGTACAGGCTCTGCACGGCCGGCGTGAAGGGCGTGTTGCGGTGGTCCTGTAGGGTCGCCAGCCGGGTCAGGTCCAGGTAGTAGGCCCGCTGCGCCGCCGAGGCGAGCGCGGCGCGCCGCACCACGGCGAACGCGATGCCGGGGACACCGTGCAGGCACTTGTTGGCCGTGCCGGCGACGGCGTCGATCGGCAGCGCGAAGTCGATCTCCTCGCCGCCGAAGCTGCTCACCCCGTCGACCAGCAGCCGCACACCGTGCTCCCGGCACACCGCCCCGACCTCGGCGAGGTCGATGAGCCGCCCGGTCGTGGTCTCGTGGTGGACGACGGCGACGTGCGTGAACCCCGGCGAGCTCGCCAGCCGCGCATCGAGGGCGTCGAGGTCCGGCGCGTCGAGCCAGTCCCCGGCCAGCGTCTCGTGCGCGATGCCGTGACACTCCGCGATCGCGGTCATCCGCTCGCCGTAGACCCCGTTCTCCAGCACCAGCAGCCGGCCGTCCGCCGGAACCACCGACGCGACCATGCTCTCCACCGCCGCGGTGCCCGAACCGGTGAGCAGCACGGCGGCCCACTCGGCGGGATCCAGGTCGTAAACCGACAGCAGCCCGGCCCGGGCCGCGTCCTGCAGATCGAAGAACTCCGGCTCACGGTGGCAGAGATCGGGCCCGAGCAGGCTCTCCCGCACGCGCGGCGACAGTGTGACGGGGCCGGGGTTGAGCAAGAACACGATTTACACCTCGAGGGTCAGGCGGGGGAGCACGTCCGCGCGGGCGCGCTCGACGTCGTGCGAGAAGTCGATCTCGGTCCACGGCGCGCCGGTCACGTCGACCGCGGCGAACCGGTGCTCGCCCGCCCGCAGCAGGTCCCGCACCGCGTCCTCGTGCGGCAGCGCCGCGCCACCGGCGGTCACGCTCACCCGGACGATCCCGGCCAGCGCCGCGGCGGCCGCCTCGCCGAGGCGGAAGAAGCCGACAGACTCGCCGACGGCGTCGTGCGGCAGGTCGGAATCCGGCCGTTTGGCCAGGTCGACGGGCACCCCCTCGCGCAGCAGCACCTTGACCGGCTCCTCGCCGGGCTCGAAGTCCCGGTCGACGAGCAGGGCGTTCGCCGACGGCGCGTGGACAAGAGGGCCGACAACGCGCGCGTCGCACAGCACGTCCGCGTCCATCAGCAGGACGGTCCCCCCGGCGGTGAGCTGCGGCCCCACCACGTCGACGGTGAGCATGCTGCCCAGCTCATACCGCTCGTTGCGGACGAGCGTGGGTCGGGGTAGGTCGAGGAGGTCGAGCTCGCGCTCGATCTCCTCATGCGCGTACCCGGTGGCGACCACGACCTGGGTCACTCCGCAGGCGTGCAGCTCGCGGAGCTGGCGTTCGAGAAGGCTCATGCCGCCGAACCGCAGCAGGCACTTCGGACCGGGACGTTCCCGGGTCTCCAGCCGCTTGCCGCGGCCTGCGGCCAGGATCACCGCCCGCATCGACTCACCCGTCCTAGTTCTCATCTCGACCACCTGTCGCGTCCGGGACGCGGCGGTCGCACCGCGCCGCCATGATGAACAGGACGGCGGTGATCAGGACCAGCAGCCCAGCCGCGGCCCAGGCGTAGAGGACCAGTTCGTGGCGGGTCAGGACGAGCACACACACTGCGGTGACCACCGGTGCGGACACCATCCGCACCGCCAGGAGCATGCCGCTGGCCCCGGAGATAAGCATGGTCAGCGTGGCTGCGTGGCCGAGGGCTGACGCGGCTGCGTACACGGCAACAGCTAGGACGACCGGTGCGCTGATGGCCCACGCGTCGCCCACGATGCTCTGCCCAACAGACACCGGCAGCAGCGTCAGGCCCACGCCGATCGCCAGCGCCAGACCTGCAAGCGCACCGAAGCGTTTGGAGGCCCAGCGGAGCTTCCCGGAGGGCGTGAGCTCGAGGTCGCGCAGTCGAGGCAGGACGGTGTAGTTCAGTGCTATCGCCAAGGTAGCGACCGGCCCCAGGGCCGACTGCGCCAGCCGCAGCCCGCCGAGCGCCACGGTGGACAGGAACACCGCGGTGAGCAGGGTGAGCAGCTGGTCGAGCCCGGTCGCGATGACATAGTCGCCGGCGAGGTTGGCGCTGACCCGCCGCGGCCAGGGCCGGCGCCAGCTCGTCCACCGGGCCGACCACGGCGGCAGGACGACCAGACAGGCTGCCCACGGGCCGGCGCCCAGGCCCAGCATTGTGACCAGCGACCCCTGCTCGAGAAGGACCGTCGCGGCCACCCAGCCGACCATCACTAGCGCGGCAATCAGGTCGCCCGGCAGTAGCCGCAGGTAGTCCGACCGGCCCTGGTAATGCATCCGTACCGCGTCCCAGTACAGGCAGCCGGGCAAGACGAGTCCTGTGGCCAGCACTGCGACCCGGAGCTCGCCGGTCAAGACGAACGATGCCGCGACGGCGACGACCAGTCCGCCGGTTCCGATCAGCAGGACGACCCGCCGCGCCTCGGCGACCGGCCTAGTCGGGTCGACCGTCGGGTCGGACACGATCGGCATGAGCACGCTCGCGTTGACGACCCCGACGCAGAACAGTACAGCCAGCTGCACCGAAACGAACAGGCCGAACGCTCCAGGCGGCAGCATTCGTGCTGATAGCACCACGACGGCCAGGTTGGCCAGGCTGACGGTGGCCTGGTTAGGGGCCGCGGTATGGAGCAGCCGCGCGATCTTCCTGGGAGGGTCTGAGATCGGTGTGGGGACCGGTGCCTCCGATGTCACCGGCCCGGCTCCGCTGCGAAGGGCACCCCGACCCGCTCGGCGAGGTGGGACATCAGACGGCGGGCGACCTCGGGGGGCGTGACCGTCGGCCGGGGCAGGTCCTTTGGCGTCCCGGTCCCGATCCGCAGGCGCGCGAACCGGGGGCCCTCGGCCGCGGCCTCGAGCAGCGCGTCGACCAGGCCGGGATCGTCCCCCTCCAGCGCCACGGGGTAGCCGCAGGCGGCCGCGACGCCGGCGAACGACACGTTCGGCGACACGGTGGCCTGGCCGCCCGTCGACTCGTGCGCGCCGTTGTCCAGCAGCAGGTGCGTGAGGTTGGGCGGGCCGTAGGTGCCGAGCGTGGCGAACGCGCCCATCCGCATGAGGGCGGCGCCGTCCCCGTCGAGGGCGACCACGTGCACGTCGGGCCGGGCCAGGGCCAGGCCGAGGGCGAGCAGCGCCACACAACCCATCGAGCCGACCATGTAGAGCTGGTTGGGGCGGTCGGCGAGCGCGGAGAGCTCGCGACCGCAGTATCCCGTGGAGGCGAGCACCGCGGTCGACCCCTCCGGCGTCCGGTCGATCACCCGCTGCAGCGCCTCCCGCCGGGTCGGCAGGGCGCCGGCCGGAGCCCCGCTCGCCTCCGGGGCCGGGGCTGCACCGGGCACGCCCGGCGGGCGCACCCCGTCGCGCAACGCGTACGGGGCGACCGTGCCCTTGTGCATGACCAGCGCGTAGGGACGACCGGTGGAGTCCATGTGCGCCACCGCGGCGTCGAGCGCCGGGCCGACGGCGGCGTCCTCGGACGGGAAGTCCGCCCACGGGATCTCCATGGTCTCGAGCATCTGCGGCGTGATCCGCCCCATCAGCTCGTGCTGCGGCTCGTCCGGGTTCCCCGGCTCGCCGCGCCAGGTCACGATCAGCAGCTGCGGCACCCGGAAGGTCCAGGTCAGCGAGGTCAACGGGCTGACGGCGTTGCCGAGCCCGGAGTTCTGCAGCATCGTCACGGCGCGCCCCCCGCCGAGGGTGACCCCGGCGGAGATCGCGACGGCGTCGCCCTCGTTGGCCGCGGACAGGTACCGCAGGTGGTCCGCCTGCAGCACGTAGTTGATGAACGGCGTGAGGTACGAGCACGGCACGCCGGTGTACCAGGCGAACCCGCGCGCCCGCGCCTCGTCGACGAAGGTCTCGGCGGCGATCACAGAAAGCTCCCGTCGGGGTCGGGACTCACGGCCGGGCGAACTCCCCGGCACGGTCGAAGTCGTACAGGTCGTTGATGCCGCGCCAGTGGCCGTGGATGTACAGGACCTCGACTGTCTCACCGGCGTCGACGAGCGCGTTGAGCAGGTCCGGCACGTCCAGCCGGTCGAAGTCCGGCCGCTGCACCAGCCGCTCCATCATCGCCGTCAACCGGCCGACGCCCTCGCCCCGCGCGGCGAGCATGCCGATCCACCGGCCGTCCGAGCCGGCCGCCTCGTCGGTCACCCTGCGCAGCAGCACCTGCCGGCCGAAGAGGGACCGGTCGTCGGGCTCGGAGCACTGCACGAAGTCGTTCGTGCTGCCCGCGTCCTCGTCCGTGACGGCGGAGGAGTCGACCACCACGGCGAAGTCCGCCTTGACGTCGAGCAGGTCCCGCAGGATGTAGCCGCGCAGCATCAGGTCGCCGTAGGAGACGACGGTGTCGTGGGTCATCGCCGGCAGGGCCCGCCGCAGCGACTCGAGCTCCCCGGTCTCCTCGTGACGCTCGTTGACCTCCAGCTTCAGACCGGAGGTGTCGATCGCGTCCGCCCGGTAGCCACCGACCACGGTGATGTCGTTCATGCCCTGGGACTTGAAGGTGTCGACGAGCCAGCGCAGCAGCGGCTTGCCGGCGATCGGCAGCATGACCTTCGGACGGTCCTCGGTCACGGCCTCGAGCCCGCGGCCGCGGGTCGCGGCCAGCACGACCGCGGCCGGCGCCCGGTGCGCGACCGACAGGTAGCGACGTTCGGCGGCCGCGTACTCGTCGGCACCCTGCAGTCGAAAGATCTCCCCGACGGGAGCGACACGGTCCTCCACGTCGACCAGCGTGCGGCTGTCGTGGATCTCGCGGGCCACCGACTGCATCGCCGAGGTCGCGGCGCGAAGCAGGTGGTTGGCCCAGATCACGACGCTGATCCCGGCCTCGCGGAAGACGGTGGTGGGGGTGCTGTAGTACTTCGTCGGCACGATCACCAGCGGCGCCCGGTTCTGCCACTGCGCCGCGAACTCGAGGATCTCGTCCGGACGCGACTTGGCGCTGTGGATCAGGATCGCGTCCGCCCCGGCCTCGTGGTAGGCCGCGGCGCGGTGCAACGCCTCCTCGACGCCCCAGCCCGCGATCATCGCCTCCACCCGGGCGACCAGCACGAAGTCCTCGTCGAGCTGCGAGTCCTTGCCCGCCTTGATCCGCCCGCAGAACTCCTCCACCTCGGCCAGCGGCTGCCGGTCGCCGTCGATGAAGCTGTTGGTCTTCGGGAACTGCTTGTCCTCGATGCAGACCCCCGCGACACCACGCTGCTCCAGCTTGCGCACGAGCCGGCGCACGTTGTTGAAGTTGCCGAAGCCGGTGTCCCCGTCGAGCAGGATGGGCAGGTCGCTGGCGTCGGCCATGAACTCCACGACGTCGACGATCTGCGTCCAGCTCGCCTCGTTGTTGTCCCGGACGCCGAGCTGGGCCGACATGGCCAGCCCGGAGGCCCAGATCCCGCCGAACCCGGCCTCCTTCACGATCCGGGCGGAGAGCCCGTTGTGCGCCTCCATGAGGAACTCGAGCTCGTCGGAGAACACCATCTGCCGCAGGGCGGCCGCCCGGGAGCGGGACGCGGGGGGATCGGCGTCGAGTCGGGGCGAGGGCAGGTCCGCTGGCAGCGGCGGGGATTCGGGCAGCGGTTCGGGTAGCGGTTCGGGCACTGAGCGATTCCCCTTCGTCCTGACGACGGCGTTCGCGGTGCGGGCGCGGCGGGTCACCGGGCCCCGACTGGGCGCCACTCGCGGGTCCGCACGATGGCCTTGTCGTCCAGGTAGCCCCAGGACGGGTCGGGCGTGCGCCAGTCCCCGTAGTGGAGCTCCAGGACCTTCTCGTGATCGACGGGCTTGCGCCACGTCCGCCCGAGGAAATCGAACGGCTCGAGGTCGAGCCGGGGCAGCAGCCCGACGGCCTCCACCAGGCCGGCCGGGCCGGTGCCGTACAGGTGGTACTCCTGCATGTCCTGCTCGGTGGGCTGGAGCCGGAAGAACTCGAACAGGGCCCCGTGCCGGATGAAGATGCGCTCGGTCCGCACGCCGGTGTTGTCCCGGAACGAGTACCAGCGCCGGAAGCCGGCGGCGAGCAGGGCGGGCTCGGCCCGTTCCAGGAGCTCGTCGTCGGCCGCGGCGTAGCAGAAGTCCGCGTCGCCGACGTCGTGCGGCAGCAGGCGGCCCTCCCGCGCCCAGCCCAGCAGCATCCCGCCCCACACCCAGTAACGGTCCCCGAACGCGGTGGCTGCCAGCACGTCGTTGAGCAGGCGGAGGTCCTCCTCGAACCGACGCGCTCGCCGGCTCCGCACCGCCTTGGGGATCAGCCCGAGCCGGGAGAGTATCCGGTCGGCCTGAGGGCCGAGAAAGTCCCGCAACGCCACGACCTCGTTGCCGGGGATGCGCCGCACCGCGCTGTCCAGCTCGATATTGCGTGACTGGCGGCCCACTGCCGCGGCCACTCGCTCGATCGGCATCGGCAGTTTCATCAGGTCGCCCTCTCACGGCCGTTGGCGCACCGCTGTGATCCAGGGAAGGCAGGGGGAGCGGGAGGACTGCCAGTGCAAGGCATCTGGATGCAGTCGGTCACGAACCTTCCCACCGATCCGACGTTCACGCGTGGCGCCGACGCCGGAGTCAGCGCGGGGATCACAACCGACACCGAGCGCCGCAGGAGCCGACCACTCGATCTCGACGGTTCCGGCACGGCACCTCCTCGAGACAGTAAATGCGCCCGCCTCCTGCAGGCCGCGGCGCGCTGACGAAGCCTGCTGGCCGCAGCAGGCGGAGCATCGGCAAGCAGGCCAATCTGTGCAGATCTGTCCGAGCTGCTCCTCATACCCTCCTCGTGTGACGCGAGACAACCCTACTATCTACGTACAGAGATAGTAGGATCGGTGCTCGGGCTTCCTCCGTGACCTGACCTCGCGTCAGCTACTACTCCCGATGACGACTTGGTCAGATGTCGATCACACGGGAAGGCCCGGCGTTCGGGCCTCGGCCTGACGTCGGAACGTAACGATAACGACCCGGTACGACCGGACACGGGCCGCGCCCCCGGCGGCCCGCCCCGACCCCGACGGGGCTGTCCACCGGGTTCAGAACCTTCGGAAGGATTGTTGTGGCACGGCACCGCTCCCCCCGAAGCCGGCGCGCACACCTCGGCTTCCCGCCCCCGGCCCTCGCGGCAGCGGGAATCGATGGCGCGTACCGGCCTCCCGCGCTCCCCAGGCCAGTCCCTTCGAGCATGTCAGCGCTCTCCGTTCGCGTCATGGCGGCGGCGGTTGCCGGCAGCGCGCTCGCAGCGACGGTCCAAATGGCGCAGCCCGGGTCGACACCATCCGCGTTCGCTGCCGGTAGTGTGCTCGAGCTGGGGGCTGATGAGCCGTTCATGCCGGGCCCTGCGGCTCCTCCCGAGTCGACCGTCCAGAATTCATCCTTCATCGGTGCCGGTCTATCGCCGGCGGGCGGGTCGATCAGCTCCATGCCGCCCGCGCCACAGATCGTCCGCGCTGCGGAGCTCGTCGACGCCCGACTTAGCCAGCGCCCCGCCGAGCAGGCGAGACGCGCTTCCGAGCAGGCGGCTCGCGCCATCGAGGAAGCTCGAGCTGCAGCCGACACCCCACCGGAGAAACTGGCTGGAAGTGGCACGACGGTCGCCCTGAAGAAGGCGTCGGTCGCGTCGGCTGGCGGAGGCGTGCAGATGGTGGTGGGACGCATCAGCTCCGGCTACGGTCCTCGCTGGGATGCCCAGCACAAGGGCCTCGACATCGCGGCGCCGATCGGCACGCCAATCCGTGTTCCGCTGGATGGAACGGTGATCAGCTCGGGGCCGGCCAGCGGTTTCGGGCTTTGGGTGCGGGTGCGCCATGCCGACGGCACCATCACCGTCTACGGTCACATCGACCGCACGCTGGTCGCGGTCGGTCAGCGGGTCTCGGCGGGCGAGATCATCGCTGCGGTCGGCAATCGCGGCCAGTCCAGCGGCCCGCACCTGCACTTCGAAGTCGTCGATCCAAGTGGTAGCAACATCAACCCGACCCCCTGGCTCACCGCGCGGGGGGTGGGCTTCACCTAAGCTCGGCTGGGCTCCGCTGCGGGATCGGTGGGTGCCCATGTATTCGTGGTCAGCCCGCCGCGGGAGCGTCCCACGCCATGATCGACGGGCTCAGGGACCTTGTCATTTGATGGTGCCCCCTGTGCGGGCGTGGGGGCACCGGCGGCGTGTTGATGCGCCCGCACGACGGTGGAGTCGACCGACAGCAGCCAATCCAGGCTCCCCGCTGGTCCTGTCCCGCCAGCATCGCCTCGAAGATCCGCTGGTAGATGCCGTCGGTCGACCAGCGGCTGTGCCGTTTCCACAGCGTCTGCCACGGCCCGAACTCGGCCGGCACGTCTCGCCCGTCTCCAAAGGTCCCGCAAGAAGGACCCGATCCGGTGGCTCCCACGGCACTAGACTTCCTCGACGGTCTCGAGAGACGACCTGCGCGTCGGAGGGCAGGTGTTCGTGTGGTAACCAATCCCGAGAGCCCCGGCTCCCGTGAGCCTCCCAGGACGGGTAATTTCGGCCGGCGCTCGCTGATCACCTGGTGGGCCCTCAGCGCCATTTTCTTGTTGGCGATGGGCGGGATCCACCTCTATCTCGTCCTCTTTGGAGGGACGGGCGGCGTGCTCGGACGCCTGTTCGTGGTGAACGCTATCGGGGCGCTCGTGCTGGCGGTCACCATGGTCCTTGCCCAGGGCCGGCTCCTCGTTCTCGCGAGCCTACTGAGCCTGCTGTTCATGGCAGGCACGCTGCTCGCGCTGGTGCTCGCGTTGACAGTCGGACTCTTCGGGATCCGCTCGAGCCTGAACTACCAGCTGGCGCCGACCACGCTGGTTGTGGAATCGATCGGCACAGTCGTCCTCGTGACGACGACAGCCCGGGCAGCCCACAACCAGCGCGCGGCTCCGACGCAACGCTGATCAGTCGGGTAGTTGGAGCCCGGCATCCATACCTTGGTTCCACTACCGGACCTGGAACTTGGCAACCTAAAGAAGTCAAAGAGATGATCACGCGCTGGGCTGGACCGCCTCACCCGGCGGTTACGGCATTCGACGAAGGGCGCGAATAGCTCGGAGGCTTCGCCGGCCCCACCTGCACGGGCATGGGAGACGCCGGCCGAGGTCGAGGCCCGCCTCTCGCGCGGTGGCGTCTCACCGCCACGGCGCGCCTCCGTTGAGGCGGGCACGAGCTGTCGTACAACCCGGGGTCGAGGTCCCCGGCGGGAAGAGGAAAGATGGCACGGCAGGTTCAGATGGCGCTCATCGATGACATCGACGGCGGCCCAGCCGACGAGACGGTCCGGTTCAGCCTGGACGGCCGCCACTACGAGATCGACCTGGCGGGCGTGAAGTCCGACGCCCTGCGGGCGACACTCGCTCCCTATGTGGCCGCCGGGCGGCCGCAGAAAGCCGATCGGAAGGCCCCGCGCCGCGCCGCAAGTGGCGCGGACCAGGAGCGCAACCGCGCGATCCGGAAGTGGGCCGCGGCCAGGGCCTCCAGATCGCTGCGCGTGGGCGCATCCCGGACGAGGTGACCATCCGTTACGGGCACCTGGCAAGGCGCGACTGACACTCTGGAGAAGACCAGCTGCCCAACACTCTAAACGTGGGCATTGCACCCCTCGCGCCGCCTCCCTCCCCGCTCTCTGTTCGGATGCATCCGTGAGAACACGGACGTAGTCGTCTGGGTCGGGCGTGAGCCGGCTGCCACCGGCGGACCGATCGAGCCCGGCGCCCTACGTAGGTCTCCGTATGTCGAGCGTGGCGGCGCACAGGAACGATGGAGAGCAGCCTCCTAGCCCGGAGGAGTGACCATGGTGCTCGAGCTGCTCGTGGCGGCTAACGACGAGTACGCACGGCGGCTGCAACTCGTCGAACCTGGCGACTGGCGGCGACCGACGCTGTGCTCCGAGTGGCACGTGCGCGCACTCGCCAATCATGTCGTGGGCGCCAAGTTCGCTACCAGTTGCTACAGGGTGTGCCGACTGAACAGGTCGAAGCGACCCGCGTCGTCGATCATTTTGGCGACGACACGCTGGCGCCGTTTGTCCCGACGGCGTCGTCGCCTGCTTTCAGGAGGCCGGCGCACTCGAAAAACGGCACCTTCCGTGCCGGGCGACCGGACCGGGCGCGAATTGTTGTCGATGCGAATCCGCGACGCCGCGGTCCACGGCTGCGATCGCCCACGCGAGCGGCCCGGACGAGACCCTCGACTCGGACTGGCCGACGGAGACGTTCCGCGCGACGCGTCACCGCAGGATCGGCTGCTCCACCGGCTGGGACGCGACCCGAACATCCCAAGGAGGTCTGATGAACGACACCAAGCAGTTTCTCGAAGCGATGATGCCGCGCATTCAGGAGGCCGAAACTGCGCTGCACAACGGCGACGCCGGTCCGCGCTTCGCGATGTGGTCGCACACCGATCCGGTTACCGTCTTCGGTGCTGCTTTCAGTCCGATTGGGTGGGCCGAGGTCGGCCCGATGTTCGAGAAACTTGCCTCGCGTTTCTCAGACTGCAGCTCGTGCGAGTGGGAAGTGGTTGCCGCCGATGTGGGCGAAGACTTCGCATATCTGCTGGCGATCGAACGGACGACCGCGTCGGTGGGAGGCTCCGAACCGGCGCCGTACATGCTCCGCAGCACGATGATCTTCCGGCGCGAGAACGGCGAGTGGAAGATCGTGCATCGCCATGCCGATCCGATCGACGACTCCGCCACGTTGCTCTTGCGAGGCCTGTCAGGGGTAGGGCAGGGCGCTGCTTGAACTCCACGGGCGGGATATGCCGAGAGCGGCACCCTGCCGAGCCGTTTGGCACGGTGCACCACGCCGCGGTCGCGTTCTCCGTTCAATGAGTCCGCTCCAGGAGCGGAACCTGGGTCCGGCGGGCTCGGTTGTGGCTCCCTCCTATACCGCTGCCCATTCGCGTACCCAGCCGGCCCAGTCCGTAAGCGGTGCGCGGCAGGGCCGGTGAACAAAGCCGCCGGACGGGAGTTCTTGTGTCTGCCGCAGATCAGCTGCCCACAACACTGGTCACACGACGTGTTCGACAGCTACGAGTGCGTCGCCAACTTCCGGAGCGGGCACACAACGAGCTGTGCGAGGGGATCCGTGAGATGATGCCGGGCTGAGCTGCAGGGCGGCTGGCGTACCCGGACCATCAGCTTTGAGGGCGTTGGCAGCTTGCGCTAACTCCTGAGACCTTGGGGGCCGGGTCGTTCAACGTCCTGCAGTGCTCAGCGAGCGTGGCATCACGAGCGGTTGACCCTCGGGTCGTAGAGGTCGCAAGCCGGGGCAGTGGCTAACCGATTACCGCGGCGGCGCAACGCCTCACCCGAGGAGGCCTGGATGGTCGACCTAATGTGCCTTCGCGCGAGAAGGCCTGAACGATCGCTCTCCTCGTTCAGCCGGTTGGGCTCTCCCGGTGCGACCGCTTCACCCCGGCCGGCGGCCGAGCTCGGGAACCGGCGCGGTCTCACCGGGATGGCTCGGGCGGGTTCCTCTGACCGCTTGCCCGACCCGTCTGTGCTGACCTCTGGGCGGTCCGCTCGCCCCGACCAGCGGGAGGCCCGCCCTCGCACTGACCGGCCGCCTGTGCTTCAGCACCTGCCCCGCGGGCTCGACAGGCCGGCAGCACAGCGGCCCGCGCCGTCAGGCCATTTCGCACGGGTGGCACCGGGGCGGACTGCGTGCGGGACGCGGCGACATGGCGACGAACCCCCGGGACTGGCGCCTAAAGAAAGATCGATCTTCGGTGGCGAGTCTGTCCGGGCTCAACCCTCCGTGAGTGTCTCGGCCCGGCGCTTCCGGCCGTGCAAGTCCGGCGAATGTCGTGTGTAGGCCCATTGAGCGAGTGATTCGCGTGAGCTTCGTCTGCGCACTGTGCGGGACCTCGGCACCGCAATGACGAATCCGGGGCGAGGCGGCACCGGAACGAACCCCTCCCGCCGCCAGGGGCCGCCTTGATGCTCCCGGGAAGCCCGGTGAGTGCTTCGCTTCTCCAGGTGATTTCCGGTGCAACATCGGGGGTAGTCGGTGGACCTGGGTGTCCAGGGCTCAGCGTTGCTTCGGAGGGGTCGTGGAGGATCAGGACGAAACTCAGGACGAGGCTCTAGCGGTGGGTGCAGTCACGCGTGCGGCCGCCCGCACCGCGGTTTTCGCGATCTTGTCCGATGACCACAGCTATGAGGCGGGGCTGGCAGAGGCTCGAGCCGTCGCCGAAGGCGTGCAAGCCGATCTCGGTCCTCGCGGAGTGATCGAGTTGGTTGTGGCGCTTACCTCGCAGCTTGCCGCGCAGATCGAGGAGGAGGCCAGGGAGAAGGGGCTGCTTGCGGCTGACATCGCCGAGATCCGCCTCCTCGATTAAGGATCGTCTTCTACTCGTCAGCTTGTCGGGGTGCAGTTGGTTCGCCGCTCCTCGGCCTGTGACGGCCAACCAGGGCCGAGGCGGCAGATCGGGCCCTTCCGGCTCCGCCACCGGACGTCAGGCAGCCGTGTTGACGGTGCAGTCCCCGACGACGTCGCCACCGCTATTGGCCGCAACGTGCGTGTGACGGCGCTAGCTGAAGATCCTCAGAGTTACTAGATCAACTTCCCCAGGTGGAGTCATGTCCGGCGTGGTTGCGCGCTGGAGGGTGGCCTGGCGGTCAGGGTCCGCGGTGATCGTGGTGATCACTGCGGGCGATGACTGGAGGGCCGTTCATGCTCTCGCTGGAGGAAGACGTGGAAGTGCACGCGCTGCGCGCGCAGGGCTGGTCGATCTCGGCGATCGCTCGACATGTCGGGGCCGATCGCAAGACCGTCCGCGCGTACTTGAACGGCGAGCGGGTCGCCGGCCAGCGGGTCCGGACCTCGCCGACGCTGGTCGAGCCGTTCCTGGACTACTGTCGGCTGCGGCTGGCCGATGATCCGCATCTGTGGGCGTCGACGTTGTTCGACGAGCTGGTCGGGCTGGGGTTCACCGGCTCGTATCCGTCGTTGACCGCGGCGATCCGCGCGCACCGGCTGCGCCCGCACTGCGAGCCGTGTCAGGCCGCGAAGGGCCGCGACACCGCGATCATCGCCCACCCGCGCGGCGAGGAGACCCAGTGGGACTGGGTCGAGCTGCCCAACCCGCCCGCGGCATGGGGGGCCGGGCGGCATGCGCATCTGCTGGTCGGAGCGCTGGCGCATTCCGGACGCTGGCGCGCGGTGCTGGCCGAGGCCGAGGACTTTCCGCACCTGGTCGAGGCCATCGCCGGGGTCAGCGCCCGGCTCGGCGGCGTGACGCGCCGGTGGCGCTTCGATCGGATGGCCACCGTCTGCTCACCCGCCTCGGGGCGGATCACCCCGGCGTTCGCCGCGTTGGCCAAGCACTACGGAGTCGGGATCGACATCTGCCCGCCCCGGCGCGGCAACCGCAAGGGCGTGGTGGAGAAGGCCAACCACTCCGCCGCGCAGCGCTGGTGGCGCACCCTCGACGATGACTGCTCGCTGGCCGAGGCCCAGGCCGGGCTGGACGCGCTGTGCGCGCGTCTGGACGAGCGCACCCGCCGCCGCGACGGCGCCCGGCTCAGTGTTGCCGAGCTCGCCGCCGGTGAGGCGCTGCGCCCGGTCCCGCTGGTCGGTTTCCCGGCCGAGCTCGTCGTGACCCGCACGGTCAGCCCGCAAGGGCTGGTGGCGTTCCGTGGGAACGCCTACTCGGTGCCACCCGGGCTGGTCGGCGCGCTGGTCACCGTCACTGCCCGGCTGGGCTCGGACCGGCTGCAGATCGCCACCGCCCGCGGCTCGGTCATCGCCGTGCATCCCCGCGCGCTCGACGGATCGGGCGCGGTCATCCGCGACGACGGGCACGTCCGGGCGCTGGAGAAGACCGTGCTCGCCGGGTTCAGCGACGCCCGCCCCTGCACCCACAAGACCCGCCGCCCGCCCTCGCCGGCATCGCTGGCCGAGGCCCGGCGCCTGCGCGCCCACCCGGGCCTCGACCCGCGCCTCGACCCGGACCTGCCCACCAGCGACCCGGCGACCCGCGTTGTGATCGACATGGCGGTCTACGCCGCGACCGCAGCCCGCCTCGGGGCCCGACCCGCCACTCCGACCACCCGGACCAGCCCGACCAGCCCGACCACGACCAGTGAGGAGAACCGTTGAACGACAACAGATCCGAGCCGCCACCGGCCGCGCCGATGAGCGAGGCTCGCCGCTACCAGCAGCTCAAGGCGCACCTGTCCTACCTCAAGCTCGGCGACGCCGCCGACGCGCTCAACCAGGTCCTCGACGCCGCCCGCCACGAACGACTGTCCCTGCTCGCCGCGCTCGAGCGGCTGCTGGAGATCGAGGTCAACGCCACCGAACAACGCCGGCTGGCCTCCCGGCTGCGGTTCGCCTGCCTGCCCAACCCCTGGACCATCAACGACTTCGACTTCGCCGCCCAACCCGGCGTCGACGAGAAACTCATCCGCGACCTGGCCACCCTGCGCTTCCTCGACGACGCCTCCAACGTGCTGTTCGTCGGCCCACCCGGAGTCGGCAAGACCATGCTCGCCACCGGACTGGCCCGCGCCGCGGTCGACGCCGGGCACCGGGTCTACTTCACCACGCCGCCGACCTCGCCGCCCGCTGCCACAAAGCCGCCCTCGAAGGACGCTGGGCCACCTGCATGCGCTTCTTCGCCGGTCCGAAACTGCTGGTCATCGACGAGCTCGGCTATCTGCCCCTGCCCGGGGACGGCGCATCCGCGCTGTTCCAGGTCATCAACCAGCGCTACCTCAAGTCCTCCACGATCCTGACCACCAACGTCGGGGTCGCCGACTGGGCCGGCGCGTTCGGTGACGCCACCGTCGCCGCCGTTATCTGACTACTGCATGTCGAGTGTCGGAAGCGTCCGTGACGGGGTGGCGAGTCTGCGATCGGCGTTGTCGTGGACGGCTTATCTCTGGTGTCCATGACGACCTTGGTTCGGGTTCAACGTGTGCTGATGCCCTCCGGCGTGGAGTCGGCGACGGTCGTGCGCGACGGTGGCGTCGTTGACTGCGCCGATCGGTTCCTCGCGCATCTGACGGCGATCGAGCGGTCACCGAACACGGTGCGCGCGTATGCCCACGACCTGCGTGACTTCCTCGCCTTCCTCGCCTCACGAGGGACCGCGTGGGATGGCGTCGTGCTGGAGGACCTCGGCAAGTTCGTCGCCTGGCTGCGACTGTCCGGGGCCGCACGCGACGGGCGGGTGGCAGCTCTGCCGTGGGTGGAGGGCGGCTTGTCGGCGGCGACGGTGAACCGCAAGTTGTCGGCGGTCGCCTCGTTCTACGAATTCCACCACCGCCACGGCACCGACCTGCACGAACTGCTGACGCGGTGGCGACCAGGCGGGCGCGGCGGGTCCTGGCGGCCGTTCCTGGCGCATCTGGGCGACAAGCCGGAGCGGCGACGCGTGATCTCCTTGCGCAGTGGCCGGCGCCTGCCGCGGGAACTGACCGCGGCGGAGATGACGACGCTGGTCGAGGCGTGCGACCGGCTGCGGGACAGGTTCCTGCTGTCGCTGTTGCGCGGGACCGGGCTTCGTATCGGTGAGGCTCTCGGCCTGCGGCACGAGGACATCGACGCGCTGCGGCGCGTGATCGTCGTCCGGCAGCGGGCGAACGTGAACCGGGCTCGCGCGAAGACCCACTCACGCGAGGTGCCGGTGGATCCGGCGTTGGTCCGGCTCTACAGCGACTACCTGCACGAGGAGTACGGGCCGCTGGACTGCGATTACGTGTTCGTCAACCTCTGGGCGGCACCGGTGGGCCGGCCGATGAGTTACCCGAGCGTCGACCGGCTGGTCCGGCGGCTGCGTCGTCGGACCGGCATCGAGTTCACCCCGCACCAGTTCCGACACAGCTACGCCACCGGCCTGCTTCGTCGCGGCGTCGCGGTCGAGGTGGTGGCGCACCTGCTCGGCCACGCCAACGTCAGCACGACCGTCGACACCTACAGCCACCTCGGCATCGAGGACGCCCGCCGCGCCCTGGTGGCTGTCGGGGTGCTGGCCGAGGCGACGCCGTGACCCGCCTTCGGGCACCGGCGCGTCCGGCCCGCGACGATCTGCCCACGCGGCTGCGGACGTTGCTTCGCCCGGAGTTCGCGGCGCCGGTCATCCTGGTCGACCCGTCGGACCCGGTGACCGGCGGGCCGGTCTGCGTCGCCGCTGTCTGCGACCGGTGCACCAGGGCATGTGCAACCGCCACTACCAGCGCTGGCACGCCGACGGCCGCCCCGACGTCGAAGCCTGGGCAGCATCGGTCACCGCGAACACCCGCTGGTTGACCGAACCGCGCAAGTGCACCGTCGCGTCGTGTCGCCGCGCGCTCTGCGAGCACGACCTGTGTCATTCCCATGCCGTCCGATGGGAGCAGGCCGGACGGCCCGAACGCGGCGCGTGGATCGCTGCTGGCGGCGGCGGTCGGTTGCCGGCGGCACCGGAGTGCGCCTTCCCGACCTGCAGCTTGGACGCCGAAGGCGCGGCTGGACTCTGCCAAGTTCATCGCAGTCGATGGATCCGTCACGGCCGTCCACCCGTCGACGAGTGGATCGAGCACTGCATGCTCTGGGGCCGCGACAAGTTCGACCTTCGCGCGCTGCCGACACCGATGCGGTCCGAGATCGCCTACGCGATCCAGCGGCGCGTCGACGAGCGGCGCACCAAGACTCGCCCGGAGAGCATCCTGCGGCTGATCCGTGCCCTGCCCAGGGCAGGTGCCGCCTCGTTGCTGGACCGCACCCCGGAGGAGTGGACCGCCTACCTCGGCTACTCCAGCGAGCGCGGCAGCATCGAGCGGCGGTTCCTGCTCGACGCGATCAGCTACCTGCACGACCTGACCGACGGCGTCGGCTGGGACGCGGAATACCCCCGCGACGTCTGGCTGCTGCGCCGCCTCGGTTACCCGGGCCGGGACGGCCAGCTGCGCTTCGACGGCATCGAAGCGGCGTGGCTGCGATCATTGACGAAGCGCTGGATCCGCTGGCGGCTCTCGACCGGGATCAGTGTCGGCGCGGTGCGCTCCGACGTGCGCGCGATCACGCTGTTCGCGCAGTCGTTCCCGTCGCTGCAGCGCGGGCCGCAGGCGGTGACCCGCGAGTTGATCGAGGCCCACCTGGCGCATCTGGCGGCTCGATACCCGTCGCCGAAGACCCGCACCCGCTACATCGGCGCGGTCGCCGGCTTGCTGCGGACGGCGCGGCAGCACGGCTGGGAGCCGCGGCTGGATGCCCACGTCGACCTCTACCGGGAGGACTACCCGCGGCTGCACCAGCGCCAGCCGCGGGCGCTGTCCGAAGCGGTCATGGCGCAGCTGGAACACCCCGACAACCTCGCCCGGTTCAAGGACCCACGCGGCCGGCTGCTCGTCCGCATCCTGATGAGCACCGGCCTGCGAGTCGGCGACGGATGCAAGCTCGCCCTGGACTGCGTCGTCCGCGACGTCCACGGCGCTCCCTACGTGCACTACACCAACCACAAGATGCGCCGCGAAGCGTTCGTGCCCATCGACACCGACCTGGCCGACGCGATCAGCCGACAGCAACAGGCGGTGCTCGCCGAGCTGCCGTCCGCGACGTTCCTGCTCCCACGCCCGACACGCAACCCCGACGGCCGCGAGCCCTTCAGCACCGCCACGTTCCGCGGCGAGCTGAGCGAGTGGCTGCGCGCCTGCGACATCCGCGACGAGCTCGGCAAGCCCGTCCACGTCACGCCACACCAGTGGCGACACTGCGCGCCGAGACCGAGCAACGCCGAGACCAGCTGCGGGCCACCCAGCGCAGGCTGGCCCGAACGGCTGCGGATCATCCGAGGCTGCGGCTTGGGCTCGATGCGTGTTCATCGCTGGTCCTTCCCCCGGGGGAACGCTCGGAGCTATAGCCCAGTGACATTGAGGAATGAATTGTCCTCCGCTGTCATGGTGATCAGCCTGATCGGGAGGTGGGTGTCAGGGGCTCGACGAGCCGGTACTTGCCGCCCGTACCGGGCTCAGGCGGTCCGGTGGCTCGGCGAACGGTCACGTGGGTGAGGCCGTTGCGGGCGATGAGCTCGGTGAGCTCGCGGTGCACCAGGGACCACACGCGGTCGGGGACCGCGTCCGCCGCAGCGGTCAGCCGCACGGACAGCTCGGTCGGAGTGGTCTGCCGGATCTGGAACAGTTTAAGGCCGGGCACCCGGTCGAGTCTGGTGGTGAGGTCCAGCGGCGTGATAGTCACGCTGCTACCGGTCGGGGTGGGCAGGGTGAGCAGGTCGGCGGTGCGGCCCTGTACCCGCAGGGCCGGTAGCGGGGCGCCGCAGGGACAGGGGTCGGGCCGGACCAGGACGCTGTCGCCGAGGTCGTAGCGTAGGATCGGCTGGACCCTGTTCGCGAGGTTGGTGAGCAGCACGGTGTGGGACTGCTGCCCGGGTGGGATGGGGCGGTGCTTGGCGTCGACGGGTTCGAGGAGGGCCCAGTCGGCGTTGACGTGGAGCCAGCCCTCCGCACAGCTGTAGGACAGGAACGGGCATTCGGTGGCGGCGTAGGAGTTGCCGACGACAGCGCCGAACGCGGCGGCGATTCGGGTGGTTTCGGCTTCGGGCAGCCCTTCGGCGGTCAACGCGACCAGTGCGGGTCGGATGCGTAGCCGCCCGGCCTGCTGCTCGGCGGCCAGCAGCGCGGCCGTGCTGGCATAGGGGGCCAGCACTGCGGGCTGCAACGCGTTGAGTTGGGCGACCAGCTCGGGCAGCGGCGTGTGCACCGACAGTGCGTGAACTCGGCTTCGGCCCTGGGCGCTACCTCGCAGGCGGGCGGCGGCGGCGGAGGAGGCGAAGTGCCCGCCCGTGGCGGTGACCATCGCCACTCGCCCTCGGCCGGCAACGAGTCGGGGGAAAGCGGCCGGGCTCAGCCAGGTGCTGAGCATGCGCCAGCTCAGCGCGGCTGCCACCGCGAGTGCGTGCTCATCGAGCAGGAACGTCCCACGAACCCCGGTGGTGCCCGAGGTGGTCGCCACCGTGTAGGCGGAGAGGAACCGCCGCCCGATCAGGGTTGGGTCGGCCACGAACGCCTGCACCAGGTCTTGGGTTGCGCGTGAGTCGGTGACCCAGTCGTTGAACCGAGGCATGAGCAGCGCCTTGCTGGTGACCGGCAGTAGCTCAGGGTAGTCGATTCGTGCGGGCAGGTCGCGGTAGAGGTCGCGGTAGAGCGGCGAGTGTTCACGGCTGTAGGCGATGATCGCCGCGAGGCGGTCGCGTCGGCGGGCAATGATCGCAGGCCACCCCCGCCGGTAGGCCCGGTGGGCGTCGCGCAGCAGCCGCAGCACGCTGTGCTCCTCGGCAGTCATGTCGGCAGCCATGTGGACCTGCACGGATCGTCCGGCGCTGTGACGGTCGGACACCCGAACGCGGGAGGGAACCGCCTAGAGGCGGCGGTGTGCTCGACGTAGGCCCGCGATTGGGTCCGGCCCCGGTAGGGCTGCTCGACGACACGAACAACCTGGATCTTTACCCCGGCCATTAGAGCGACGAGGACCCGGGAAGTGGGCGGGCAACGGGGCGGGCAACGGGGGCGATCAAAGTCGGCGCCATGAGTGCGACGCCGACCAGAACCGCGACTCATGCTGGTGAAGATCGGGTTGCGGGTCCGGCGAACAGCCCGTTCGGGATCAGCTCGGTGCGCTTGGACTCGTCGGCGCCGATGCGGCCAGGAGGTGCCGGCGTTCTGCGTGATCAGCGCGACGCCGAGGCCCGTAATCAGCACGACGCCAAGGTCGATGACCGCGACCAAGGGCCCGAGTCGGGCGATCACGGGATGCAACAGGGACCGGGCCGGGGCCGCGGTGTCGGTGAGCAGAAGTGTCGGCCGCGGCCGGCCGAGTACCAGCGCAGCGGGGAACATGGTCCCGCCCCACCACGCCAACGAGACGGGGCGGCTGGGGATGCCGCGAAGCCCGCTCGTGCCGGTTGGGCGGATTTGGAGCCAGGTTCTGATCCCCAACGCGAGGATCGAACCGACCAGATCGAACCCGCGCGCGGTCCACGCCCGGTAGTGGGCCTGTTGCGGCGCGCTCACCGAGCCTCCTGGCCTGAGTGGGGGCGCTCGGCCACCCCGAGGAGGTAGTGCCCGCGGAGGTGGGTACGGGAGCGGGGGTCGACGCGCAGGCCCTGGTGTTGCAGCTCGGTGAGGAACTCCTCGCCGCTGAACCGTTCCTCGGTGGGGTGGTCGAACAGCCATCGGTAGGCGCGGGTGGCCAACGCGGCCGCGGTGACCTCGTCGAAGTAGAACCGCCCGCCCGGCTTGAGCACCCGGGCCACCTCGCTCAGCGCGGCCCGCCAGTCCGGCACATGGTGAATGATCGCGAAGTCGAACACCGCATCGTAGCTGGCGTCCTCGGCGTCGAGTGCGGCCCGCAGGTCCGTAGCGTCGCCGACCATCAGGCGGACCCGCCCCTGGTAGCCGGCGAGTCGCCGGCGGGCCCGCGCCACCATGGCCGGGTCCAGGTCGACCGCGTCAACCCGGGCGGCGGCGAACTGGGCCAGGATCAGTTCGGTGCCGTAGCCGGCGCCGCAGCCCAGCTCCAGCACCCGCGCATCGTGCGGTAGGGATCCGCCCAGCCGCTGCAGGGCGGGCACCTCGTAGTACCGCTGCAGGGCGCGCCGCGGCGGGCTGTTGATCAACGCCGTTTCCACCCGGTTCATCAGCATGGGACGGCTCCTTCCAGGGCAGGCCGATCGCGGCGTCAAGGGCTCGAGCACGTCGGGGCATGCGAAGCACTCGGTGATCTGGGCTGTGATCGGAGCAGGCTTGGGTCAGGCTGTCGGGGTCAGAGGGTGGACTCAGGGCCGCTCGGGGCGCTGTTCGCGCAGCGCGCGGCCGCTGAGTCCGTCGCGCAGGGTGGCCCACACGGCGCGCCGGCGGCGGATGAGCAGGATCACGGCCAGCAGCAGGTACAGCGCGCCGAGGCCGATCCGTTCGATCGCGGCCAGGTCTGGGGGCAGGGTCCAGGCCAGCGCGAACTGTGCCAGGAACAGCCCGAGCAGGGCCCAGGCTCCTCGTCGCGACAACGCGCCCGCGGCGACGAGGGCCACGGCGAACATCGACTGGGCCGCGGTGAGGAACAGTTCCTCGCGCTGCAGCGGATCGATCGGCAGCCCGCTCAGCGAGCCCGCGGACACCGCGAAGACCAGCGGGAGGATGCCGACCAGCAGCGTCCACTGGTTGATCTTGGAGGAGATCAGGGCGCCAAGGGCAGCGGCACCACGCAGCTTCCAGGCCAGGATCAGCACTGCGATGAACTCCGGGGTCTCCGAGGCGAGCGGGGCCACCCACTGGACGAGCAGGAACTGGCTGACTCCGAGCTCGGTGCCGGCCTCGACCAGGCTGTCGGCGAAGGACTCGGCCACGGCCAGGATGACCGCTGCGGCGAATACCAGCATCCCCACTGCGGCCCAGCGGCGGGGCCGGGGCGGGCCGGTCGCGATCCGCGCCGCGGGACCGATCAGCTCACCGCCCTCCTCGTCGTCGTCCTCGTCATTGCCCTCGCCCTCGGCGCCGCGGACCCGCACCAGGTAGATCCCGAAGATTGCGAACAGGACGAGTGTGTCGAGCAGGTTGAGGGTGTCGCGCAGCGCGAAGCTCAGTGCGTACAGACTCGCCACCGCAAGGTAGGCGACCTCCACGGTCTGCACCGGCTCCAGCCGCACCGCCGAGCGGTCCTCGGGTGGCCCGTCAGGGTCGCGGCGCCGTCGCGCAGCCAGCGCGGCCAACACCACCACCGACCAGCCGATGCCGATCAACAGCCGGTTCGCCCCGGTCATGTTGGCCAGCGCCAACGGAGCGTAGATCTCGGGGTCCTGGCCGGCCTTCCAGGCGAACACCACGTCGACGGCGTACTCGGGCAGCACCGCGATCAACGCCAGCAGCGCCAGCGCCAACCCCTGCCCGATGTCACGTTCGGCCAGCTCCGCGCCCCAACTCAGGAAGAACGCTGCCCCGATCACCGCCGCACCCAGCAGCAGCACGGCCAGCCCCGCCGGGACGTGAACGCCGCTGAACCGCAGCACTAGCCCAGGCGCCGCAGCCAGCACCGGCAGAGCCAGCGGCCAGTTATGCCGCACCGTGGTTGCCGCTTTCATCGCTGCGCTCCCTGAGGTCCTGCTGGAGTGATGGCGCCGAGCCGGGGTATGAACTGCTTGGTTGGCGCGGCGGGCTGCCCGGTGGCCATGGAGCCCCCTTCATCGAGGAAAGTCGATAGCATCGCTAGATCACGATGATTAACTGTACTCGCGGCCGGCCGGGATGCGGAAGCGCCTAAGGGGCAGAAGGGGCGAAGTTCACCCTGCAGAGCCGCAGCCCCGCGCAACGGATCTTGTAAGAACTCAAGGCAATGCGCGCACCCGTGCTTGTCCAGCTTCGGCGCCGGCCAACGGCCCGAGACCTCCACGTCGTGTCGTGCAGGCCGCTGATCGTGGCTGTCACGACAAGGGGCGACAGGGCCGTTGTGCCGGCGGCAGGATTGGCGAGCGGTCGGGAGTAGCGGCCGAGCGAGGCGATGTCGGCCGACCTTCGGCTGTCCGGCACACTTCCACGACAGATCACCGTGGGGCCCCGAGCTAGACTCGCCCCGGCCCGCCTCCTGGCCACCCAGGGCCGCGCGGCCCCTGGACCGAGGACTGCGCATCGCTAGCAAGCGGCGCCGGAGATGCGGGGGTTGGTGTCATCGGCGGCACCACAGCGGCACCACGGCCCACAGCAGCGCGTAGACGCCCAGAAGTGCGCTACTGATCCACAGTGCCGCGCGCTCGCCCAGTCCGATCTCCAGGGCGAGGTACACGCCGGTCACGATCGTGACGGCCAAGCCGGCCAGTCCGATCAGCGCCAGCCGGTGCGCGATGCGGACCAGCTCCGACTTGCGACCGCGCTGGAACACCATTCGGTGGATCGCCACCGGAGCGATCAACAGCGCCAACGTGGCCACGCATGTGCCCACCGTGATCAGGTAGAGACTGCGGCCGACGCCATCGAGGAGGGTGAACCGGGTGGTGAACGGCAGCGTCAGCAAGAAGGCGAGGAGAATCTGTACCCCCGTCTGGCGACCCGCAACTCCTGGAGCAGCTCACAAAAGTTCCGGTCGACCCGCTGCAACGGGGTTTCCGCACGCTGACCAACGTTCCAGGCGTCATCGCGCACCGGCGCGCGCCAAGACCGTTCTCCGCGACCCGGCCAAGCGCCAGCGGCGCCGAAGTGCTGTGGCGGAGACGCCCCGTCCCCGGCACCGCTCAGGGGTGGGCACCGCTCCCGGTAGCGGCCGAAGGAACCGGGAACACCGTCGAGGTCTATCTCGTCGTCTACGCGAGCGGTGAAGGCCCCGCGGTGGCCGACCTCAATTCGGTCCGCCACGCCGTGGTCCTGCTCGAGCGTTACCGCGCGGGCGCTCCGCCCCCGTCCGTCAGCCAATGAGTGCCATCGGGGGCATGGGCCGAGCTGGGCGTGGGCCGAGCTGGACGCTGCGGCCGCCAGCGGCAGCGTCTCCGGGGGCGCCGTCGTGTGCTCACCGTCCACCCGGCGCGGCCCCTTTCGGCGGCCGAGATGGTTCCCGGGAGTGGACGTGGAGGTGACTGTTGGTTCTCTCGAGAATTGCGCAGACGGTGACAGGTCGGTCATCGCTGCAGCTGTCGGCCCGTTGCCGGGTTTCGGCGAGGGCGTCGCGGAACGCGGTGAGTTCCGCGGCGGCGGCCTCGAGCTCGACGATGCGTGCGTCGAGCAGATCGCGAACTGTGGCGCACGGAGGAAGCCCTCGATCCCGGGTGGCGAGCACCTCGCGGATGTCGTCAAGGTGCAGGCCCAGGGTACGGGCCTGGCGGATGAAGATCAGGACTTCGACGTCGTGTGGGGTGTAGAGCCGGTAGCCGGTCGCGGTGCGCTCTGGGGAGGGCAGCAGGCCCTTGGCCTCGTACAACCGCATCGCTTTGCGAGTCAGACCGGCCGCACGGGCGGCCTGACCGGTGGTCAGCTGCGGGCGCGGCATGCGATGCCTGCCTTTCGTGCTTGGCGGGGTTGACCTGGCCCCAGGGGCCAGCTTCTAGCGTCGGAAGGGTTCGACGAAAACGCGACGAAAGAGGTGCTGATCATGCCGTTCCGCGAGGGTGAGGTGTTTCGCTGCCCGGACGATGACTGCGGGTGCGAGCTGACCGTGACCCGCGCAGCTCCTCCCGTGTGCACTGGCCCGCAGGATGCCCCGACGTGCTGCTGCGGCCAAACCATGGTGCGCGAGCCGGCGTAGTGTCCGGGCCAGCCGGGCCACCAGACCCGCGATGCCATCCCGGCGGAGCCCACCGCCGGATTGGCGCTCGACGCCCCGGTGAGCCGACTGGTGCTGCGGTCTCCGCCTGGGCCAGGCGGCGATGGCCGACCCTCGGCCGAGGAAGGGATCCTTCGCTCGGCCGAGGCTCGGCCATCGCGCCCGGAGGAGACAGGTCGGGCCGGTGTCTCGAACCCCTCGGTCTCGATCGTGGGGGGCGCCTTGATTGTCGTGCAACTGAGGGGCGGTTCCGAGGGTCCCGGGCTGCTCGTTCCTGGTCGGCACCCGCCGCTCTGACGCCGGGGCCATGCCGCGACCCGGCAGCATCGATCAGACCTGGGGCAGCGTCGATCAGCCGCTGCCCCCGCCGTCGCTGTCCGGTGCGTTCGTGTCGCGCGAGCCCTCGTCATCGCTTGGCTGGGGTTGCTGCTGGGTCGAAACCTGCGGGCTGTTCGAGTCCTGCCCAGAGCCGCCTCGGTCGTCAGTCTGGACGCAACTACTGGCGCCGGTCAGCACCGCCACGACGAAGACCAGCGCACTCAGGGTCACTTTCCATGCCGCGGTGCGTCTCATCGCTCGGCCACCTTCCAGTATCGGCAAGTGGCAATGATAGCTTGTTCGGGCGATCCGTTGGTGTGGCGATCGCGGTCTCAGGGTGACCAGGCCGACCAGCGGCCGGCACGCGCGATGGAGTCGCGTGACGGCCCCGTGAGAGGGCGCGACGAATGGAGTGGCCGATGACGGGCAGGCGGGGAACGGCGCGCCGCGCCCGGGGTGGTAGGCGGATCACCGGACGGTCGACCCCGTGGGGAACCATCGCGGCGGTGGCCGTGGTCGTGCTGTTCGCGGTCGGCGTGTTCGGGTATGCGTGGCTTCGGGACCGATCAGAAGACGCTCGGTCCGCCGCGCTGGCCGGATACACCCCGTCTGCAGCGGTACCGGACCCCTCCACTCAGATTCCCGGCGTGGAGGTGGTGGCCTACCGAGGTGGTCAGCATGTGGCGAGCACCGAGCAGGTCGCCTACACGCACTCGCCGCCCAGCGGCGGCGCCCATGACGGGATGTGGGCGGCGTGCACCGGGGTGGTCTATGACCAACCCGTGCGCAGCGAGAACCTGGTGCACTCGATGGAGCACGGCGCGGTGTGGATCACCTACAACCCCGAGCGGCTCGGGAGGGATGGCGTCGAGCAGCTCGCCGCGCGAGTGCGAGACCGGCCCTACTCCGCGATGTCGCCCTATCCGGGACTGGATCAGCCCATCTCGCTGCAGTCCTGGGGGCATCAACTCAAGCTGGCCGACCCGGCGGATCCGCGTATCGACCAGTTCGTTGCGGCGCTTAGGGCCAACCCGAACACCCACCCGGAGGTCGGGGCGAGCTGCCAGGCGCTGGGGCCGGGCCGGTTCGATCAGGACGATCCGCCCCCCTATCGTCCGGCGCCGCCCACCAGCGCGATGGGCCAGCCTGGCGTGCGCGCCGAGGCCGAGTCCACCGCAGCCAGCGGTGACAACGTGGCACCGATGGGAGGGGGATCATGAGCAGGCTCTCGGGCATCAACACCCCGTCCTCCGACCGCGCCGATGACCGCGGCGCCGGCGAGACGAGCCTCGTGTCGGCACAGACCTCCGTCCCGGTCCGCGTCGCGAGACGTTGGACGCGAGTGCTGCTCGGTATCGGCCTGGCGATTTCACTGATCCTGCTGGGCGCGGCCGCGGACCGGCTCGTCGGTCAAATCGAGGCAATTCCAGACCCGGGCGCTGAGTCCATCGATGTCGGCTTCGCCCAGGACATGAGCGTGCACCACGGGAACGCGGTGCAGATGGCCAGCTGGATACGCGATCACAGTACGGACCCCGTGATCCGCCAGCTTGCCTACGACATCGAGTCGGGGCAGACGGCACAGATTGGCCAGATGCAGGGCTGGCTGTCGCTCTGGGGCGCTGCGCTGCAGCCCGTGAACGGCTACATGCGGTGGGTGCCTGGCATGGAGCAGGCACACGCCGCGGCCGGCGTGGCTGCGATGCCCGGAATGGCCTCGCAGGACGACCTCGCCCGGCTGCGGGCCAGCTCGGGTCCGTCCGCCGATGTCCTTTTCCTGCAGCTGATGATCCGTCATCACCAAGGTGGCGCAGCGATGCTGGATGTGGCCGCTCAGCTGGCCCAGCAATCCCAGGTCCGGAACCTGGCCGCGCAGATGCTCACGGCCCAAAGCGCCGAGACGGTGCTGATGCGGCAGTTGCTGAGCGAACGAGGCGCTACGCCCCTTGAGAAGTGAACGAAAGCCGCCACGGCGATACACCATATCGCCGTCGAGAGGGTGCTGATCGCCGCGCCGGCCGTGGCAGGTCAGGTCGAACCGGCTGGCGTGGCTGGCTTGTTCCCTGGGGCCGTAGTGGGGTTCGGCGCTCTAAGACGAGCTGGTGTCCGAGCCCGGGTCGCATCAACTACTACAACGGGAAGCCAAGATTCACGGTGGGCTTGCTCTCGGTGAGTGCGCCGCAAGTTGTAGCGCAACCGGAGCAGCGTTGATTAGCGTGCGATCCTACCTGGCGGCCGCCCGGTCTCGACCGCTGCGGCGGGACCCTCCGGTCTGCCGCTCCCACGGTTCTTCGGATGGGCCGCGGCGGGTTCTTCGTCGCGGAGTGGCTACATGCGCCGGCCGGCCCAGGCCTTTACGGTGCCATCCCTAACATGTACTGGCGTAGCTACATTCGAGGAGCGCTACTGGCACGAGCGCGCCGTCCCAATAATAGATATCTTTAGGAGGAATGATGGAGTCGGTGCTGTACAGCTTGCTCGCGATTTCTTGCCCTTTCGGGATGGCCTTGATGTGGGTGAAGGAGCGCGGCAAGGGCAACGCGGCTGGTCATCAGGCGGAGAAGGTCCAGATCGCTGAGCTGCGTCGTGAGATCGACCAACTGAAGGCCGCGCGGGCGGCGCAGCGCGTGAACAACGACGCGTGATGTCGACCTGGGTCCTCCCTGCTGTCTCGATCATCGTCACCTACCTCGTGTGCATCCGACCGAGCCTTCGCGGGGGCTGCAAGATGGGCCGTGATGCGTGCAGCGATCCCATCGTCGAGCGGCAGCTCGCGGAGCTGAGAACGGAGCTGCGGTTGCTGCGCGCGCAGGATTCGGGCGACGACGCTGACTCCCTCGGCAACCGGCCGCAGCAAGCGCTGGTACGGGCGGACGAGCACGGCGCGCGGGTTTCCCGACCGAACAGGCCGCGCTGAAGTTTCTCTACCTGGTCATCCGGTCCCTCGACATCGGAGAAGGCAGGGCGAAATGCGGTGGAAGCCGGCCCTGAACGCCCTTTCGGGATCAACCTCCGCCAGCCGTATCGGTCGCAGCAACAGAAACTAGCCACGACCGGTGCCGTCACCAAGACCGGTTACACCGTTGCTCCCCGGTTCCAGCAGCGGCGCGGTTTGGATGGGATCGACGAGGTTGTGCTTGCGCTGACGGCTTGCGGCCGGGCGGCCGGCGACGTTGCCCGCGTCGCCGCGGCCCGCGACACTTCGCTGTTGACGGGTTCCCTGTGCGTGGTAGGACGCCTTGTCGGCGGCGGCGATCTCCCGATCTGGTCGGCTCTCCCCCCGGGTTCTCGGGGATGCGGCTTCCGGGTTGCCGAATGGTGCAGGCCCCAGATCCCGGCAGGCGTACTGACACTCCCAGGCCGATCGCATGGCGTAGGCGACGACGACGAGAACCTGCAGAGCGAAGGCGAGACTGATCGGGATGCTCATTCCGGTGTCCGGCGTGTGCTTGACGTCTGCCTTTTGTGGGCAAGTGCCGAGTGCTTACTCGGCCGGTAGAGATGCCTTGAGCCTTCGTCCTGAGCCGAAGCTGCAGGATGGCGGGATGCTGGCCCGGCCGCGGCACCCGGTCGACGCTTCACTGGTTCGGGTTGGCTTGCGGGGTGAGGTGGGTGCGGCCGGCCAGCCAGGGCAGCGCGTCGTCGAGGGCGGTGGTGGCCATCGTCCAGCTGTGGCCGCCGGGCAGCTCGAGTAGCTCAATGTTCATCCCGGAGCGTTGGGCGGCGTCAAGCACTGTGCGGGCTTGGGGCCCGTAGTCGCGGTCGTCGCGTCCTACCGCGAGCACGCCCGCGGTGTGCGGGAATCGGGTGGTGGCGAGGATGTCGAGCGGGTTGACCGCGCGGTAGGCGCTCTGATCACCGCCGAAGGCGGCTTGCACGGTCTGCTCGCGGGTGCCGAGGGTGGGCTCGGCTTGTCCGGAGATGTCGAGGAAGGTGGGGTAGACGGCGGGTTGGCGCACGGCGAGCTGCAGGGCGCAGGTGCCGCCGTAGGAGAATCCGCCGATGGCGCGGCGGCGCGGGTCGGGGTCGGTGTGCAGGGCGGTGGTGATCCAGTCGGGGACGTCGCGGGCGAGGTAGGTCTCGACGTTGCCCAGCCGCGAGTCCAGGCACAGTGGGTTGGCCAGCGTCGACCCGGTGGCGTCGGGCAGGACCACCACGGGGGCCAGCCCGTTGTGGGTGGCGGCGAAGCGGTCGAGGACCTGGGCGAGCTTGCCGGCGACGAGCCAGTCCTGCGGGGAGCCGGGTTGCCCGGCGATCAGCACCAGGACCGGCAGTTGGGGTCGGCGCTGGGCTGACAGGTAGGCCGGGGGCAGATACACCGATGCCGGCCGGGCGCGGAAGCCGGACACCACGCCGGGGATCTCGACGCGGGCAACCCGACCCGCGCCGGGCATGTCCGGTGGCGGCCGCCAGGCCTGTGCCAAGGGCTGGTCCGGTCGCACCGGCAACGTCGGCACGTTGGGCAGCTCGGTGAGCTCGATGGCGTTGGCGTCGGGGATCCCGAGCGCGGCGCGGACGGTGGGGTAGTAGCCGTAGACCGCATTGATCTTCATGGCCGGTAGCAGCAGCGCCAGCACCAGCAGCGGCGCGGCGAGTCCTCGCGCCGGCCAGCCCCTGCGCCGCCAGCCTGCCCCGGCCAGGCCGAGGGCGAACAGGCCGACACCACCCCAGAGCAGCACGCGAATGGGCAGCGGATCCGGGAACGGGCGCCACCACGTGTTGATGACCCAGCCGCTGAGGGCAGTTGCGGCCGCGGCGCTGAGGGCCACGAGCGGCACGATCGTGGTCCACCATCGTCGATGCCGGTCGCTGAGCAGCCCGACGAACGCGACCAGCCCGAACCCGGTGATGATCAGCGTGGCTGGGCCGGCGAGGACCGAGGCGTCGAGGAGCCTGTTCACCGTCGGCGGCCCGGGGCGGCTGGATCCTCGGATGGCCGAGCCGGGGGAGAGCTGGCTGGCGGCGGGGCAGGCTCTCGCCGGGGCCGGCGCAGGCGGCGAAGCACGTTCAGGGCGCGCCGGGCTGTCAGGTCGGGGAGGTAGGCGCGGGTGATCGCCGCGGCGATCGCGGGTAGCGCGCCCGGGTCGGGATAGGCCAGATACAGCGGCCGATACTCGGGCTGGAACTTGGCCTTGAACGCCAGCAGCGACTGGAACCCGTACACCGGTTCGAGGGTCTCCCCGAGCCGATCCAGCAGCCTTTGCAGCCCGTCGGGTCGCTCACCCCGGTCCCGGCGGGCCAGCGGGGCCCCGGACAGGCTGACGAACTGGGCCCCCTCCTCCTGGAAGGCGAGGACGGCGGAGGCGATGAGGAACTCCATGACCGGGCGGAAGCCGCCGTCGCGGCGGCGCATGAAATCCAGCGTCCAGCCGACGACTTGCCCGTCGGCGTAGACCGGCAGCCAGCTGGTCGCGCCGTGCACGGTCCGGTCGGCGTCGACCGCGAGCAGGCAGCGCACCTGCGGGTCGGCGAGCTCATCGAGGCCGCCGAGGGTGAACCCCATCTCCGGGAGCCCCTTCTCGGCCACCCAGTCCTCGGAGATGCCCCGGATCTGGTCGGCGATCGCCGCGGGCGCGGAGGTGTAGTCGACCCACTCCGCGCAGATGTCGGCCTTGCGGGCGTTGTTCAGCGCGCTGCGCACATCCTGCCACCGGCGGCCGGTGAATCTGAGCTCCGGCAGCGCCAGCACCGTCTCCTCGGCGACCTGCAGCGACGCCCACCCGCGCTGCTCGAGATGATCACGGACCGGGGCGCCGACGCTGTAGAGACAGGGGGTCCAGGCGTGCTCGGCGCAGAACCGGGCGAAGCCATCCACCGCGCCCAGCCGGTCCGGGGCCTTCCCGAAGGGCTCGCCGGTGCTCAGCGCGACCCCGCCGATCACCCGGTAGGCGATGCCGGCCCGCCCGGTGTGGTCGAGCCAGTACCGCTGCCCCCGCCAGGTCGTCAGCCAGGACAGGGTTGATCCGCCGTGGCGGCACAGCAGCTCACGGGCGGCGGCCGCGTCGTCGGGGACCGACGGGGCGTGGCGCAGCACGCGCAGGGCGCTGCCGAGCGCGACCGCCCAGAACAGCACCCCGATCCATCCGAACAGCCAGCTGGCGGCCCAGCCGACCGGGGCGATCGCGACCTCGACTTGGCCGAGGTACCCCACGGGCAGGAAGCGGGTGGGTAGGTCGGCCGCGAGCTGTGCCCAGCCCGGCTGCGGGAAGAAGCCGTCGCGCACCACATAGCCGCCCAGCAGATACACCAGCGACGACGCGACGAACGCTGCGCCGACCGCGGCCGCCCACCGGCGCAGCACCCGCGCCGGCGCGGTGACTGCGAAGCGTCGCCGTGTAACCAGCAGCAAGGCGACGACGGCGAGGGGATGAGCGGCCGCGGCCACGAGTGCGGTACTCGAGCCGCCCGCCGCTGCGTTCGGTCCGAACGTGACGAGCCGTTCGGCGGGTACCGCGGAGGTGAGGACCGCGAGGCTCACCGCGAGCCCGGCGAACACGAGCTGAAGCCCGAGGCTGCCCCACCACGCGAATCGTCGTCCCCGGCGCAGCCCATCGGCCAACAGCAGTGCCACCAGCACCGGCAGCAGCGACAACACCGCCGGCCCGGCCCCGCCGATCCGCAGCCGCAGCCGCAGATCAGCGCAGTCCTCCACCACGGCCGGGTCCGCACAGAGCGCTTGAACGGTCGTCGCGTCCGGGGCCGGGTCCAGCACCAGGTAGCGCAGCACCGACAGCGGCCCGCCCGCGGATCCGGAGAGCGCGGCGAACACCGGCCCGGCCGCTGACGCGGCCACCACCAAGGCCACCAGGGTCCGGACCTCCGGTCCGGTCGCCGCCCACCGCCGTCGAGCTCGGGTTCCCGCTGCTGGCCAGGGCGAGGGTCGCTGTGATCGCCGCTGGGCGGTCGGAGCGGACCGCCACACCAGCGGGACCATCCCCACGGCAAGTCCGGCCAACCCGGTCGCGAGCCGCGACACGTCTTGCCACGACCCGGAGTACAACGCCGCCGTCGCTAAGCCCACCAGCAGCACCAGCCGCAGGCGACGCCGCCACAGCGAGTCGAGCTGCGCACTGACCCCCAGCGCGACGCCCAGCACCGCGCCGGCCGGGCCGACGGCGAGGTCTGTGGCCATGCGTTGCGCCCACAGATCGGACACACTCGCCGTGCTCGTGAGTAGGCCACCGGCCACGGCCATCCCGATGCCTTGCGCCAGCACCAGCAGCACCAGGGTGCGGGCCGAGCCGAAGCGGCGTTCGACGGGGAAGAGCACCGCCAGCAGCAGCAGCGTGGCCACAAGATAGCTGGCGAGGTTGGCGCACCAGAGCAGGCTGGTTAGCGGGGACCACCACGCGCCCACGGCCAGACTGGGAACGCCCACGCCCACCGCCTGGCGCAGCAGCGGGCCCGGGCCGTGCAGCAGGCTGCCGGTCAGGGCGCCCAGCCCCCACAACGCTGCGGTCAGCGAGAGCGCGACCGGGGCCTGCACCATCGCAGACAGCAGCCGAGCCGCCAGGCACCAGGCCCGTCGCAGCCACCGGCGGGGGCGTGGCCGTACCGGCGGGGCGGCGGGAGCGGGCGATCCATCGACCGTCCGGGAGGTGCTGCTCATGGCTGCGCGCGCCCCCGTGCTCTCGGGGGGCCAGCGACGCCAGCCCACAGCTCGCCTTCCGAGCGCAGCGGTCCGTTGCCGGTCGCGGCGAAGCCGGCATGAAGCAGTGGCCTGCTCACGTCAACGCCGCCACGGTGCGCCCGCCGTCGCCGGAACGGTAGATACCACCGGCAGTGGCGATCAGCAGCTGGCCGCCGCCGAGCGCGGTCAGAGCCTGCGCACGGCCGCCGGGAACGACGCCGAGCTGCCGCCAGTCGGCTCCGGGGATGCGGGTGTAGAGGGTGGCGTCGGATCCGAGACCGAACACCGCACCGTCCGGGGCCCAGGACAGGTAGGCCATGGCGGGCCCGGCGGCCCGCCCGAAACTGCGCCCACCATCGCTACTGGCCGCCACCCCGCCCGATACCGTGGCCAGGACCTGCGCCGGATCCGCGGGGTCGACGGCGATGTCCAAGGCTGCCAGCGGGGCACGGGGTTGCCAGCTGCGCCCGCCGTCAGCGCTGACCTGCAGGAGCTGGTTGGTGGCGTCGTAGCCGTAAACGGTGCCCAAGCTGGTCTCCAGGGCGTGGAAGTCCACCTCCCCGGCCAGGCTCAAAGTAGTCCAGCTCGCCCCGGAATCAGTACTGGCGATCAACCCGAGCGGGTTCGCGATCTGCTCGTCCGGGCCGGGGTGCCCGCTGGACAGGAACGCTCGGGGCCCGGTGATGGTGAAGCCCATCAGGTCCCGCCCGGTGGTGCCGGCGGGCTGCAGCGGCCCGGCACCGCTCGGGCCGGTGCGGAACAAGCCGTCGTGGGTCGCCACGTAGATCGCGCCGTCGGCGGGGTCGACGCCCACTCCGTGCACATGCGCGTAGGCCGGCGTGGGCCCGGCTCCGGACCGAGCAGCAGGTCCCGCAGCAGGTCCAGCAGCGGGTCCCGCAGCGGCACAGCCGGCGAGCAGGGCCGTGACCGCCACACCGACGACGAGGGCCTCAACACAGGTCTTGCTGCGCCTCCGGCTGCGCCACGCTGTCCTCACAGGTGCCCACCTCTGTGTCATCGCTGTTGAGTCCTTCCGTGTCACCGGTGTGGCCTAGGGCGGTCCGCCTCTGCGGCGACTCACTTGCTGGTTTGAGCACGCTGTGTTGCGGCGTCCACGGTTGCGGCCACCTGTTGGGGGGAGTGGAAGACCAGGGGGTCGGTGATCCGTTCGACGGTGCCGTCGGGCCGGAGCAGCCAGCTGCTGGGCAGCACGGGGGGTGGCCCCAATGCCGCCTGCAGCCGGTTGTCCGGGTCGCTAAGCGAGGGGTAGCTCATGTCGAGCTCATCAGCGAGGGCCAGGGCGTCGCCGGGTCGGTCGCGCACGTTGACCCCAAGCACCGGGATCGCCCCGGGGGCGGTGCTGTAGGCGTTGAGAACCGGGATCTCCTCGCGGCAGGGACCGCACCACGACGCCCACAGGTTCAGCAGTACCGTCCGCCCGGCCAGGGCGCGCCCGAGTGGCACCGCGCCGGGCGCGCCCAGGCACGGGACCACGACCTCGGCGAGCGGACCACGGGGCACCGCCGCGGGTGCGCCCGCCGGTGCAGGGGCCGGGCAGGCGGGCAGTGCGGCCGCCGCTCGAGCCGCGGTCAGAGCCGAGTCGTCGACAGCCTCGGCTTGCGGTCCGGGGGCCGGCTGTGCCCCGACGGGCACCGCAGCTGCGGGTGGGAAATCGGCGGGCTGCGGGGTTCGCGGCCAGAGCGCGATCACCCCGACCACGCCGAGCACCACCACAGCCACCGTCCACCGCAGCTCCGCACTGCCTAGCCCGCCCGCACTCTGCAGCCCCGCACGATGGGGCGCCGCGCCGCGCGTCTGCGCCTTCCATCCTGCCCTTGTCGGCCTCGGCCCCATCAGACACGGCCTCCACGGTGCAGTAGCGCCCGGCGTGCCGGTGCGACGAGCAGCGCGACGGCACCGAGCGCGACCAGGACCCACTCCACCGCGCCACCGACGGCGGTGGCCGGGGTGACGCGAGCGCGTAGCGGGACCTGCGCGACCAGCGCGTCGGCGGTGAACTGCCCGGTCTGCTGCATGATCTCTCCGTCGGGGTCGATGATCGCGCTGACTCCGCTGGTCGCGGCGACCAGGACGGTGCGGCCGTGTTCGATGGCCCGGATCCGGGACTGGGCCAGCTGTTGGAAGGTCATTTCGGTGCGTCCGAAGGTGGCGTTGTTGGCCGGTACCGCGAGCAGCTGAGCACCGGCGCGGACGGTGTCACGGACGGTGTCGTCGAAGGCGACCTCGTAACAGGTGGCCACCCCGACCGCGGCCGGGCCCAGCTCGAGCACCGTGGCCTCGCGGCCCGGCACGAAGTCGGCCCGCACCCGGTCGACCTTGTCGCTGAACAGGCGCACAACCGAACGCAACGGCATGTACTCGCCGAAGGGCTGGAGCCGGCGCTTGGTGTAGCTGCCGGTCGGGCCTGCCCCCGGCTCCCACCGGATCGCGGTGTTACGCGGGCCTCCGGAGGGCGGGGTTTCCACGGCCCCGACCAGCACCGGCGCGTTAATCGCCGCGGTGGCCCGGTCGATCGCCGCGGCGGCGTCGAGGTTGCGCAACGGATCGATATCCGCGGAGTTCTCCGGCCAGATGACCACGTCCGGACGGGGCAGCCGCCCGGCTGCCACGTCGGCGGCCAGCTGCTCGGTGCGCCGCACGTGGTTGGCCAGCACCGCGGCGCGTTGCGCGTTGAAGTCCAAGCCCAGCCGCGGCACGTTGCCCTGTATCACCGCGACCGTGGCGGTGCCGCTGTCCTGGCCGGTGTCGCCCACGTCGACATCCAGCAGCGGCAGGGCGGTCAACGCGGCCACCACCGGCACAGCCACCCACGCCCCCCAGTGCCGGACGATCAAGGCTCCCGTGGCGGCCGGGCGGACAAGATCGGCACCGATCACCGCCAGCCCGAACCCGGTCAACACGACCGCGAACCCGATCAACGCCGGGCCGCCGACCGCGGCCAACGCGGCAAACACCCCGTCGGGCTGGCCGAAGCCCACCCGTCCCCACGGGAACCCGCCGAACGGCACCCGCGAGCGGGCCGCCTCACCGCCCACCCAGATCCCGGCCGCCCAGACCGGCCAGCCCGGCAACCGCGACACCGCCGCGATCCCGGCCCCGGTCACCGCCACGAACAGCGCCTGCAAACCGGCGAGTACCAGCCAGGGCAACGGCCCGACGTAGGTCCCCGTCCACGACAGCAACGGCACAAAAAACCCCAGCCCGGCCAGGGCGCCGTAGCCGAACCCCGCGACCAGGCCGCGTCCGCGCAGGACCAGCGCGAACACCGCGAACCCGATCGGAGCCAGCCACCACAGCGGCCGAGGCGGAAAGCTCAGATACAGCAGCGCGCCGGCTCCGAGCGCACCGGCACACCGCCAGCCCATACCGACCAACCGCCGGCGCGGGCGCCCGGGGATCGCCGCGGCGATCCCCGCCTCAGCGGAGGCCGCGGCCGCACGGGTGTGGGGGACCGTGGCTCGGGGGCTGGGGAAGCTCATAACGGCAGGGTGTATCCGGCGATCGGCCCGCGCAGCCAGGCGATGAACTCGCCCCACAGCCCAGTGACCAGCAGCCCGCCGAGCGCGAGAAGCATGATCCCCCCGGTGATCTGCAGGCCGCGGATGTGGCGGCGCATCCAGTCGGTGGCCCGTACCGCCCACTGGGTGCCCAGCGCGATCAGCACGAACGGCACGCCCAGCCCGGCGCAGTAGGCCAGCACCAGGACCAGGCCGCGCACCGTCGACGAGCCGACCTGTGTGCCGGTGGCCAACGCGATCACCCCGGTCAACGTGGGCCCCAGGCAAGGCGTCCAGCCCAGCCCGTACACCGCGCCCAACACCGGGGCACCGGCCAACCCGACCCGGGGCACCCGGTGGATGCGCACCTCCCGCTGCAGCGCGGGAAAAAACCCGAGAAACACCAGCCCCATCGCGATCGTCACCACCCCGCCGAGGCGTTGCAGCAGCTGCTCGTTGCCCAGCAACCAGTCCGACAGCCCGAGCACCAACAACACCCCGGCCACGAACACCACGGCGAACCCAGCCACGAACAACAACGCCGCCCCGGCCACCCGCCATCGCCCCGCACGCCTGACAGCCCGCTCGGCGGTCCCGGCGCCGACACCCTCGTCGCCAGCGGTGTCGCGTTGCTCAACGTCGCGTTGCTCAACCCCGACCAGCCCGGCCAGGTAGCCGACGTAGCCGGGCACCAACGGCAGACAGCAGGGCGAGGCGAACGACAGCGCCCCCGCCGCGAGCGCCAACCCGAACGCAATCAGCAACGGCCCGGAGATCGCCAGCTCGGTCAGCCCGCTCACGAACCGCCCCCGCCTGCTGCTCCCGCTGCTCCCGCTGGCTCCGCTGCGGCCCCAGAGCCCCCAGCAGACACAGGTGCAGCGCCACCCGGCGGGGCCGGTTCAGCAGCGATGCGCTGCACCACCGGCAGCAGCTCAGAAACCCGCACCGCGGTCAGGAAGATCGCAGCCACCCGCTGCTGGCGGTCCAGCACGACCGTGGAGGGCACCGTGTTGCGCGGGAAGCCGCGCAGCGCCAACAGAGAGCGGCCCGGATTGTCATAGATCGACGGGTAGGTGAACCCGCGGTCGACCATGAACGAGCGGCCCGTCTCCCGATCATCGCGCACGTCGATGCCCAGCAGGGTGACCCCTTGGGGCTGCATCTGCTCGTGGATCTGCTGCAGGCCCGGCATCTCCTCACGGCACGGCCCGCACCACGCACCCCAGACGTTGAGCACCACCACCTGGCCGCCGAAGTCGCTGAGCCTGATAGTCCGTGCGGGGTCGAGCAGGCTCTCCCCGGACAACTCTCCGACGCTGCCCCGTTGCTCGGGGGGATCGTAGAAGATCCGTGTCTGCCCACCGGGAGCGACGAAGGTGAACGGCCGGGCCTGACTCGGTGCGTTCCCGGTCGGCGTCGCGAACGAGCAGCCCGCCAGCACCACCGCCACGACCCCACCCACCGCCAGCCGAAGCGCCCCCGGGCGCATCCGCAGCCAGCCAACCCGACCAGGACGCCACCGGCTCATCCCTCGACAACCCCCGCAGACCCCGACCGGGCCTCGGCACGAGCACCGCGCCACGCCCCCCACAGCAAACCCAGCGCCCCGAGAGTGATCGCGGTATCGGCCAGGTTGAACGTCGGGAACCAGCCCAGCCACAGAAAATCGGTCACCGCCCCGTCCGGGACCCGGTCCACGATGTTGGCCACCGCCCCGCCCAGCACCAGACCCGCCGGCACCGGCGGAGCAAGAAGACCCAGCACGATCGCCACCGCCACACCAGCGGTCACCAGCGAGGTCAGCCCCAACACCATCCATCCGGGCAGCCCGTCGCCCACGCTGAACGCCACCCCGGTGTTGTGGCTCAGCTGCAACCGGCCGATCCCGAGGTCCACCGCAGCGCCCGGCAGCCGCGTATCGGCCAGCCACTTGGTGATCACATCGACCAGAACCACCGCCGCGGCCATCAGGCCGGCCACGGCAACCACGCCGTACCCGGGCCGCGGCCGTCGCGGCGGCGAACTCGGGAGGGGGTGGTCCCCGCGGCCCGAGACCGGATCCGACGGGCTGTCGATCGCCATGCGACGATGTTACAAGCAGGAGACGATTACAGCGGAAGGCGGGTCTCCAGCGCTGTGCGACCTGCGCACGAACTCGACTATCAACACCGGCGCCTCCCGACTTCCGGCACGTCGGCGCGCGCTCGATGCACCGTGCCGCAGGCAGATTCTTCGCGCACGTCGGAGGATCGTCTATCCTGCCAAGCAGCACCAACTCGCCAGTAGGGCACTCTCTGTCCTGATGCGCCCTTTTGCGGGGTTCGCCTCCCCGCTGGAGCTCGACCGGGCCTTGACGTTATCATCGCTGCATGGCGATTGACGAGGTGGGGGCTGCTCGTCCTCAGTCGCGGGAGGAGTTGCTTCCTGCGGTGGCGTTGTTCCACGGGTTGTCGGATGCGACCAGGTTGGCGATTCTGCAGCGCCTGTCTCAGGGGGAGGCCCGGGTGGTGGACCTGACCGGTCAGCTCGGGTTGGCGCAGTCCACGGTGTCGGCGCATCTGGCCTGCCTGCGCGATTGCGGGCTGGTGGCCGGCCGGCCGCAGGGCCGGCAGATGTTCTACTCACTGACCCGCCCCGAGCTGATGGATCTACTCGCCGCGGCGGAAACGCTGCTGACCGCGACCGGATCCGCGGTGGCGCTGTGTCCCAACTACGGCATCGCCACCCGTTGCGCCCCTGTCGACACCGCCCAGATCATGGCGGCCCGCGATGAGTGATGCCTGTGGGTGCGGCGGCGACGAGCCTCGCGTTCCCGGTGTGGAGGCCGAGGAGCACGAGCCGGAGCGGCTGTGGGAGGTCTCCGAGCTCCGGGCTGCCGCCGTCGCCGGGGTGCTTCTGGTAGCGGCGCTGATCCTCGGTTGGGCGGACGGGCCGGCCCCGGTCGAGCTGGTCCTGCAGGCGGCGGCGCTGCTGGTCGGAGCCTGGACGTTCGTTCCGTCCACCCTGCGTCGATTGGCCGGGGGCAAGATCGGCGTCGGCACGCTGATGACGATCGCGGCAGTGGGCGCGGTCCTGCTCGGCGAGGTCGGCGAGGCCGCGATGCTCGCATTCCTGTTCTCCATCAGTGAGGGCCTCGAGGAGTACTCGCTGGCCCGCACCCGCCGCGGCCTGCGCGCGCTGCTGTCCCTGGTCCCCGAACAGGCCACCGTCCTGCGCGACGGCACGGAGAGAATCATCACCCCGGCCGAGTTGCGAGTCGGCGACACCATGTTGGTGCGACCCGGCGAGCGGGTCGCCACCGACGGCCGCATCACCATCGGGCGCAGCGCGCTGGATGTTTCGGCGCTCACCGGCGAGTCGGTACCAGTCGAGGCCGGCCCCGGCAACGAGGTGTTCGCCGGGTCCATCAACGGAACCGGCGTGCTCGAGGTGCAGGTCACCAGCACCGCCGAGGAGAACTCGCTGGCCCGGATCGTGCGCATTGTCGAGGCCGAACAGGCCCGCAAGGGCGCCGCCCAGCGCATCGCCGACCGTATCGCCAAGCCCCTGGTCCCCGCCGTGATGATCCTCGGTGTGCTGATCGCCGGGGTGGGCAGCCTGCTCGGCGACCCGCTGGTGTGGATCGAACGCGCCCTGGTCGTCCTCGTCGCGGCCTCCCCCTGTGCACTGGCCATCTCCGTGCCGGTCACCGTGGTCTCCGCCGTCGGCGCGGCCAGCCGCCTCGGCGTGCTGGTCAAGGGCGGCGCCGCGCTCGAGGGCCTGGGCCGAATCCGCGGGATCGCCCTGGACAAGACCGGCACCTTGACCCGCAACCAGCCCACAGTCATCGAGGTGGCCGCCACCGACGGCGCTACTCGCGAGCAGGTGCTTGCAGTCGCGGCAGCCCTCGAAGCGCGCAGCGAGCATCCGCTGGCCCGGGCCATCCTGGCCGCCGTCGACACCGTCACCCCCGCCGCCGACGTCGACGCAGTACCCGGGGCCGGACTGACCGGGCGGCTCGACGGGCGCGCGCTGCGGCTGGGCCGGCCCGGTTGGATCGACCCCGCCGGCCTCGCGGCCGAGGTGGAGCGCATGCAGCGCGCCGGGGCCACGGCTGTACTCGTCGAAGCCGACAGCCAGCTGCTTGGCGCCGTCGCGGTCCGCGACGAACTCCGCTCCGAAGCCGCTGAGGTCGTCGCGCGGCTCCAGAAGGCCGGCCACCGGGTGGCGATGCTGACCGGGGACAACCGCGCCACCGCCGCCGCGCTGGCCGCCCAGGCCGGGATCACTGAGGTGCACGCCGAGCTGCGCCCAGAAGACAAAGCGGCGCTGATCGGGAAGCTGCGCACCGAGCGCCCCACCGCGATGGTCGGCGACGGTATCAACGACGCCCCCGCCCTGGCCACCGCCGACCTCGGTATCGCCATGGGCGCCATGGGCACCGACGTGGCCATCGAAACCGCCGACGTCGCACTGATGGGCGAGGACCTGCGTCACCTTCCCCAGGCCCTTGACCACGCCCGCCGCGCACGAACGATCATGCTGCAGAACATCGGACTGTCCCTGGCCATCGTCATCGCGCTCATGCCGCTCGCGTTGTTCGGCGTCCTCGGTCTCGCAGCCGTCGTCGCCGTGCACGAACTCGCCGAGGTCGTCGTCATCGCCAACGGAGTCCGCGCCGGCCGAGCCCGTGCACTGGCCGCAACTCCCATACCGCGAATCGACGTTGCGCCAGTGAACGCGACCGCCGAGGCCTCTTCCGTCCCGGGGACTCGTGGGCCTTCGCGTCCTGCAGATACGGGCGTGGATCCCACACGGGCACAACGGTGAACCCGCCAGCGATTCAACCACCCGACCGCGGCCGTCGCCTACGGCGCGGTTTCCCGGCCTTCACCAGTACCGCTCCCCAGCCGTCGGGCCTGACCCTGGCCGCCCCCACTCAGGGACGGGTCTGACATTTGCAGGGTCAGGGCCGCCGCTGTGGTGGTCCTGACCCTTCCCACCCCTGCCTTGGGGCCTCACTCCGCCTTCTCAGTCCACCGACTCGAGCAAATCGCCGGGCTAACGACCCATCGCGTCCAGGCGATGAATCGCACCAACGCTCACCTTGCGCCGGGTTTGCCGGGCGCGCTGCTGCGCAGCGGTCGCTCAACCAGCCGCGGGTAGTCGACCAGTACTTCGCCGACTACCCGCGGCTGGCCCCGCTGCTGGACCGGGTCGGCGCCTTCGAGATCTTCGCGACGCCCTGGTTCGCCGCGATCTACCTGCTGCTGATGATCTCGCTCATCGGCTGCCTCACCCCACGGTCGCTGGAGTACCTGCGCGCGATGCGGCAGAAGCCCGTCGCGACCCCGCGGAACCTCGCCCGCATGCCGCACCACGCCGAGGGTGTCGTCGACGGCACGCCCGACGAGGTCCTCGGGCGGTCCGCACCGTGCTGAAGGGCTGGCGGCGGTGCCGGGGGCCCTCGGCGGGCCTACGTCGAAGACCTGGTCCCCGCTGGGAGCTTCAAGCAGCACGCTCGCGGTCTTTGAGGTCATCCAGGCGATCGAATAGACGCTGCGGCTCGACCTTTGTCAGCGCACGGCGGGCAGCGGGAACGGCGTCGTCGGTCGTACGCCGCGGGTGTTCCAGCCGAAGCCAGCCACCGGTGCTTCCCTCACACAGCCCGAGGCGGACCGCCGAACTGGCGGTGAGTGGTGTTACTCAGCGCTCCAGGATCGCGCGCAGCTGCTCCACCGTCGGGGCGCCGGTGGTGGCCTGCGTTGAGGGATAGAGCCGGCAGGCTGGGCCTATCTCACCGGTGATGAGCGAGGGGAAGGGCCGCGCTGGCGCACCTGGTCCGCGCCGGCTACGCGCCGAAGTTCGAGCATCGAGCTGACCCGTCGTAGCGGTCGCGCGGGTCAATGGCCACGATCGGCAGCCATCGCGGTTCCCCTTCAATCGGTCACCCCTTCACAACCCGAGCTGGGTCGCGGCGTTGTCCTCCCAGGCGGTCTCGACCCGGACGTAGGCCCCCAGGGTGGCCAGGGACCGGTGTCGGGTCTGGTGGGCGATCGCTCGGCCAGAGGCCCCGCGCAGGTGGGAGTAGGTCACGAACCCGGCGCGCAGCGAGTGCGCGGAGTACGGCCCGCCCGCGAGCTCGGCCCGCGCGGTCGCGGCGTGCACCAGGTCGTTGATCGACTCGGGGTGCAGGCCGCGCTCGAGGGCGCGGCGTTCCTCGAGGATCCCGGCCAGTGCGATCACGGCGGAGCGCTTGTCGTGCTCGGTGGTGTCGCGGCGCCGGAACAGCGAGATGGCGTGCTCGACCCGGCGGGCGACGTCCTCCGCCGCAGCGTGCGTGACCCGGTCGACCAGATCGCCGCGTGCCTCGTCGACGGCTCGTACGAGCCGGCCCATGTCCTCGCCGGTGATCGCGAGCCGGAAGGGGTCGTCGGCGGAGGACAGCAGGTGATTGACCTGCCACCGGTAGATCAACCGCCCCGTCTCGGTACTGAACTGCGAGAAGTGTCCGATGCAGCGGCGGTCGGGGCAGCCGTCACTCAGCCGAGGTCGGGCCACCAGATCGTGGAAGGCCTCGATCAGCCCGTAGAAGGTGTCCTCATCCCAGCGCTGTGGCTTCAGCGGCCATAGGTCACGACGCCCCATCCGTTCGGCGAGAACGACGTTCTGCCGAGCTCGTTCGGCCCGTCCTCGCTGGAGGGGCAGGGCTCCGCGAACGCGCTATCGAGGTACCCGTCTCGGCGCATGTCCGCGATCAGCTGAGCGAAGCGCCGGTAGAGATCTTCACGCGTCAGGCGCCACGGGCCTCGGCCTTGACGCGTCGGCCAGTACGGTCGCAGTACCGACGGCGCCGGCAGCTCGCCGCTGTGCGCCAGCAGCGCAGCGAGGAACGCTTCGCTCTGGAGCGAGCTGTAGGGACGGGCGGGGTCGTTCCGTCGCAACGCACGGCCCGGTTCCTCGCCCACGAACGCTTCGGAGAGAAGCTGGTAGTACACCCTGGTGGTCGACGGGTTCACCGCGACGAGACCCCGTAACTCGTGGACGAAGGCCTCCCTTGGCCACGCGAGCTCATAGTCGGAGGTGTCGAAGGCGATCTCGTCCACACACGGACCCTACCGCGTGTTACCCGGGATTCCGTTTGTTATGCCACGTAATCCAATCGAGGCTGGCGAATCCTTATGGCGAATCCTAGTTCACTGGTGGCAATTTGAGGACAAGAGCGGCATAGACAAACTCAAGTGCCTGTTGAGCGGCCTCGATTCATCCGGCTGAGGGCCGACCGGCTCGCGGTCCGGCGCGGCAGTCAGAGCTCGTTCGCGACCCACCAGCACAGACGCATCAGGGGAGGGAAGGAACTGCCTTCTAGCTGCGAAACTGTCATAAGGTAGATTATCGGCTAGAAACGACGACCAGTTGCAGTGGACGCATGAACTGGTCACCGTGCGGTGAGACCTGCTTCGAACTGCAGGTCCACGGCCTGAGTGAGCGCGACGCGTCGGACGCTAGCGGCCCGCAGTGACGACCTGACCCGCGCCTCGACGTGCGCTGTTGCCAGAAATCAATCATCTGATGCATGATTCGCGCATCGTGGGTCGTTCGCTGATGTCGCTGCGGAGGTCGTTATGTCGGACTCGTCGCACGGTCCGCGGGGTCCGGCCGGTCTGGCTGGTGAGCTGTTCCTGGCGGGCACCTCGCGGCTGCTGCGCCCCGACGAGCAGGTGTTCGAGGCGATGCTCGCCGGCTGGCGGGATCAGCAGTTGAGCCGCAACCTGCACCACAGCACCGTGGACGGGCGCCTGGCCGTGGTGCGGCGGTTCCAGCGGTTCACCAACGAGTTCCCGTGGGACTGGCGGCCCGCCGAGATGGAGGCCTTCACCGCCGAGCTGCGCGGCGAGCGCTGCGCGTTGTCCACAGTGCGCAGCTACCAGGGCGCGATCCGGCTGTTCTGCGGCTACGCCGCCGACCCGCGTTATCAATGGACCGCAGTGTGCGAACGGCTGTTCGGGTCCCACCCGGCGCAGATCTGCTTCGAGTGGAACACCGCCGCCCATGTCCAGGAAACCGAGGGCGATCCGCGGCGGCGGGCGTTGACCAAGGCCGAGTTGCAGCGGCTGTTCGACTACGCCGACGAGCAGGTCGACCAGGCCCGCCGCAGCGGACACAAGGGCTGGTTCACCGCAGTCCGCGACGCAGCGGCGTTGAAGACCACCTACGCCTGGGGGCTGCGGCGCCGGGAGACGGCGATGCTCGAGCTGGCCGACTTCGGCACCAACCCGCATGCCCCGGAGTTCGGCGCGCACGGGGTGCTCTACGTCCGCTGGGGCAAGGCAGGCAAAGGCAGCACCCCGAAGCGGCGCAGCGTGCTCACGGTCTTCCCCTGGTCGGTCCGAGTGATCACGCAGTGGGTCGAGCAGTGCCGGGAGCTGTCCCCCACCGCGGCGCGGAGCACGTCGTTGTGGCCCACCGAGCGCTCCGGCCGTCTATCGAAGGAGAAGCTCAGCGCCCGGTTCGCCGACTACCGCGACGCACTCGGGATGGCGCCCGAGCTGACCCTGCACTGCCTGCGCCACTCCTACGTGACGCACCTGCTCGAGGCCGGCTACGACCCGCTGTTCGTCCAGCAACAGGTCGGCCACTCCTACGCCTCCACCACCGCGCTCTACACCTCGGTGTCCTCGGACTTCCGCACCCGCACGCTGCGCGGAGTGCTCGATGCCAGCGTCGGCCGCGCTTTGGCGCTAAACGCTCGAGGCGCCGAGCAGGAACCTGCGACTGGCCCTGCGACGACGGGAGAGCTCTGATGCCCGCACGTCGCCGACTGGACTTCCAGTGGAACCTGCGACAACTCATGGCCGCGCACCAGCTGTGGAAGACGACCCAGCTCGTCCCGCTGCTGGCCGAACGGGGAGTGAAGCTGTCCGCGGCCCAGGTCTATCGACTGGTCACCGACAAGCCCGAGCGGCTATCGATGAAGACGCTCGTGGCGCTCTGCGACATCTTCGGCTGCTCCCCCAACGACTTGATCACCCCGCACGTCGTCGCAGCCAAGGCTCCCAAGGCCGCCGCAGGCGAGGGCGGAGCCGGCAGCGTGGTGGCTATGCCGGTTGAGTTCCAACCCGAGCGGGCCCGCATCCTCGACGACGACACCGGCGATGGTGGAGATGGCGGCGGAGGGTGAGCCCGCCGCGCAAGCCCCGAGCTCGCAGCACCGCACCAGACCCGGACCGGTGGCCGGAGTGCACGCGCTGCGGGCAGTGCTACCAGCTCGCCGCGCGCTGGCCCGAGGGGCCGATCTGCACCTATTGCTACAACGCCGCCCGTCGCCGCGAAGGGGTCTGCGCCGACTGCGGCCACACCGGCATGGTTCCCGGGCTCAACACCGCCGGGGAGCCGGCCTGTCTGCGCTGCAGCGGCGTTCCGCTCATGCTGACCTGCGCCGGCTGCGGGCAGGAAGCCTGGCTCGCCAAGGGCGCCACCTGCTGGCGTTGCCTGCTGCGCGACATGGTCCACGACCACCTCGCCGGACCGGACGGCCAGATTTCGCCGGCGCTGCAGCCGATGGCCGAGGCGCTCTGCTCGATGCCCCGGGCGAACAGCGGCGTGACCTGGATGCGGGCCAACCCGCAGGTCGGACAGCTGCTGCGCGGGCTGGGCACCGGCAGCATCGAGCTGTCCCACGAGGCCCTCGACGCGCTGCCCGCCGGCCGCACCGTCGAGTATCTGCGCGCGCTCCTGGTGACCCACCACGCCCTGCCGCCACGCGATCGACGGCTGGCGACGTTCCAGCGTTGGCTCGACGACACCCTCGCCCGGGTCGATCACCCCGAGCACAAGCAGCTGCTCGACCGCTTCGCCCGCTGGCACCATCTGCGCGATCTGCGCCGACAGTCCGAGCACGGGCCGGTCGAGGCCGGCCCGGTCCTGCGGGCCAAGCAGTCGATCACCGTCACGATCGAGTTCCTGGGCTGGCTCGACCGGCGCGGCATCACACTGGCCGAGTTGTCCCAGCACGAGATCGATTCCTGGCACGCCGGCGGGCCAGGCACCCGTGAACATGTCCAGCGGTTCCTCTACTGGTGTCGCGCGCAGCGGCTCACCGGCAAGCTCGAACTCCCCCGCCGGGACAAGGACAACCCGCGGCTGATCGGTGAACACGCCCGCCTGGAGATCATCCGCTCGCTGCTGCTCCACGACGAGCTGGCACTCCCCTACCGCATCGCCGGCTGCTTGATCACTCTCTTTGGGCAGCCCGCCGGGAAGGTCGTCGCCCTAACCCTCGCCGACCTGGCCGAATCGGACGCCTCCTCACCGGAGCTGCGGCTTCGCCTTGGCAAGCAGTGGGTGCCCGTTCCCGAGCAGCTCGCGGCGCTGATCCGTCTTCACCTCGAGCACCGCGCCAACACCAACACCGCAGCCAATGCGCAGTCTCGATGGCTGTTCCCCGGTCAGGTCCCCGGCGAGCACCTCAGCCGCACGACCCTGCTCGCCGCCTTGCGCGGCGCCGGGATCCCGGTGCGCGCCGCCCGGAACACCACCTGGCAACAACTCGTCCGGGAAGCACCGCCCCAGGTTCTCGCCGACGCCCTCGGCATCAGCCCCGCCACGGCCATGAAGCACGCCCAACGAGCGGGCTCGGACTGGGCGCGCTACGTCAGCACCACACTTCACCAGCGATGATCCGTCACCCACGAATACGTCGCCTTACCGACTAGTACGGCCAGTGCGAGGCAGAAGTTCGGCTAGACTGGCCGGGTGCGCAACGTAGCGCTGGGTGAGGCCAAGGACAAGCTCTCGGCCCTGGTTGAGGAGGCCGAGACCACCCACGAGATCGTCACCATCACCCGGCACGGCCAGCTGGCCGCGGTGCTGATGGCCGCCGACGATCTCGATTCGTTACACGAGAGCCCGCCAAGTTGTTTAGGACCGTAGAACTTCTACGGAAGCTATTTGGCATCCGGAGGGTCCGCCTCGGCTCGCTGCACGAGCTCTTCAAGTCGGAGACAGGTACCCGGCGGATTGTCTAGGCGACGAGAGTGTCATACGTTAGCGCGCTTCCGGAAACTAGCGTTGAGTATCGTCGCACGGGTGGACGTGCTTCGGTGGGGCGATTCTCGGCGGGAAGCGCCGCCCCGCGAGCCGCGGCCGACGGGGAACAACCCAGGCGATGAGGTAGTGCGGCGGCGAGCCAGCCCCAGGGCTGACCGACTTCCACTTCGCGCATGCGAGCCGCCCAGGGGCGGACTGGATCGCCCCCGGGCGGACTACATGTTGTCCAGCGGCCTTGCCCCGGTTGGTCCCTGGACGTTGAGCGAGTTTCCGGAGCTCCCACCGGGAAATCGCTCACCAGAAGAATCCCGCGCCCGGCCTGTCTGGGCCGTAGGGCCAACCCCCATGCTGTGGGGAGCCGGCCCCCGACTTGTCACCTGCGCTGCAACGGTAACGATGGCGTGCGAAGGGCCACACCCACCGTCGTCCTGCACCAACCCACCATCACCGGGCCAGTAGCGCCATCCTCACGGTCAGGTGAGGTCCCAGACCGCGCACCCGTTCCGCTCGATGCTGCGGACCTGTTGGCTGTTGTCGGCCAGCCAGGCGGCCAGCGGACCGTTCGGAGGGACGAGCTGCGGGTCTCCGATGACGAGGAAGTGGGCGCCGGCGTCGCGCAGGCGGGCCACCTCCTCGGGGTTGTGCCGATCGGCGGGCAGGCTCCAGCCCTTGCGGTCGGCTAGGAAGAACACGACCGGCTCCTGGTAGTTGTTCGTGACGCCGTCCTCGACCGTGCGGCTGGTCGTGCTGACCAGGGCCAGATCGGCGGGCGTGGACACGGCGTCGAGCTCAATCGCGCAGGTGCCGAACACCCCGGCGCGGTCGTGCAGCGACTGGGCGAACACGTTGACGGCCTGCGCTCCGAGCAGCACGGCCACCGTCACCCCGGCTCCGACGCCCACGGCCCGAGCCAGCCGTGCCCGCGCCCAGCTGAGGGCCGCGGCGATTCCGGTACCGGTGGCGAGCGCGGCGTAGGGCAGGGAGTAGACGTGGTATTGGATGCCCAGGTCGGTGCTGGTGTAACGGCCCGCGGCGAAGTAGTAGAGCGTGAGCGCGATCGCGCCGGCAGCCAGCAGCGGCAACGGCGACAGCCTCCGCGCCAGGGCCGTACCTCGCTGACGTCGCAGCCACACCACGCCGAGCACCGCGAACGGGAGCCCGACGAACCCGTAGATGAAAAGCGTCTCGGTGCGCAGGTTGCCCAAGTAGAAGGCCGAGCTCAGCCACAACGACAGGCTGCCCCACTTGCTGTCGCCGCCGGAGATGACGCCGAAGGTGTTGCCGTAGGTGGCGTACAGCGACGCAGCGTGGCGCAGCCACAGCGCCGGCACCACCAGCGCCGCGAGCCCGGCCAGATAGAGCGACGGGCGACGCAGCCGGTCCCGGGCCGCGAACACCACCCACAGCGCGATGACCAGCCCGAGGTGTAGCGAGGTCGGTTTGACCAGCGCCGCCGTCGAGGTCGCAGCCGCGGCCCAGACCAAGAAGACCGGGCGGTCCTCCTGAAGCCAGCGGCAGAACCCGAGCAGCGCGAGCAGATAGAACGCCAGCACGGTCGCCTCGGGCATGAACGCCGTGCCCCAACGCATGAAGGCCGGAGAAAGGAAGAACGCCGCCAGCGCCCAGCGGGCCGCATTCGCAGGGAGCAGCCGGCGGGCCACACCCCACAACGCCGCCGCGGCGACGAGCATGAACGCCAGCGAAACCAGCCGGCCCAGCACGATGTGCTCCCCGAACACGAGGTAGGTCGCGGCCGTGAGCCACGGCATCAGCTGGAACTCGGTCTCCACGTAGCCGGGGCCCGCACCACCCCAGTTGATCTGCGGGAAGAAGATGTTCATCCCGTTCGTGGCGAAGTTGCGGGCGATCGTGGCGGTGTCGGATTGACGCCAGATGTCTCCCGGGTAGGAGGTCATCGGCGCGAACGCACGCACCACTGAGAGCACGGCCACCGCGGCGGCGATGGCCAGTACCCACCACGTCAGCCCAGCCCGGGCTGGCGGAGCCCCGTCCTGGCCTGCGGCCGGCTCGTGGTCGCTCCCCCACGGCCGGGAATGCAGCCGTTCGGTCGGGAGGTCGAGGCTCGGGTGTGGGGCATCGGCGCGTTTCAGGAAGGACAAGCTCAGTCACCTTGCCGGGCAGAGAGGAGACGCCGAACGTCTCACGAGTGGGCGCAGCCGCCGTCTGTTTGGCGCCTGATCAGCAGGCCACACGGGGCGCGTGGAGGGACAGCCGAAGAGCGGGCCGGCCTACGTCCGCATGACGCGCAGCGCGTAGGCAGGGAGAAGGACCTCTGCCCGAGCAAGGATCCCCGAGCTCGGGGGGCCGTGGAGGAGGTCCGCTCGTCGGCCGGGGCTGGCAGGCTGGCCACGGGCGCGGCCGGCTCCGCGACGAGCTGTCGGGGGGGCGGTCCCGGGCTTGCCTCGAGTGCGGCCCGGTGAGTGTCGCAGTGAGGCGCGGTCGCGACCTGCTGATCAGCTCGGTGGTCGCGGCCCGACGAAGTCGTCTCCCGGGCACCGTGCCATCCAGCGGCTTGGATGGTGGGCACGACCTGCCCGGCCTGGCCGTCGACGGTGTTCCCGACCACGGCACGAGAGGGGGCGCTCCGGTGTTCGACCGATGCCGTTGCGCTCATCGCCGCCCCGTCGGGGCCGTCCGCACCCATGCTGCGCAGGGGTTGGTCGGCGCTGGTTGCGGTGGCAGTCATCGTCCTGCCAGAGCTGCCAGAGCTGCCAGAGGCGGTCGTGGCAGGGCGCACGCTGCAGCAGCACAGGGTGAGCACCCCGGTCGGCAGCACGAGGGCCGTCACCAGGGCCGCCCGACGCGACACCACCCCTCGCCGGAGCCCGGAATAAGGCGCAGCTTCGATGAGGAGCGCGCCCTGACGGCCCACCGGCGCTCGAGTCACGAGCGGAGCCTAGATCGGTGAGTTGAAGAGACGCTGAGGCCGCATGGCTGCGGCAACGAGCAGGCCAGCCGTTGCTTGCATGCGCATAAGCTAATACGTTCGTGGGGTGACGGAGTATGAGGGTGGGGGCGGTGTCAGCTCAGTTCCCCAGGCCGGGCACGGACACGGGCACGGGCAGGGGGTGGGCGTCAACGCAGACCGGCGATGGCTGAGCCTTGCACTAGCCCTGATCGTCGTGTTCATGGTGGGCGAGTTCATCGTGGGCTTGCTGTCGGGCTCACTCGCCCTGATCTCGGACTCCGCCCACATGCTGACCGACGCGGCATCGATCGTGTTGGCGCTGGTGGCCATTCGCCTGGCTGCTCGACCGGCCCGCGGCGGCTACACCTACGGTCTGCGCCGGGCGGAGATCCTCTCGGCGCAGGCCAACGGGATCACCTTGCTGCTGCTTGCAGTGTGGTTCGTCTACGAGGGCGTTGACCGGCTGATCTCGCCGCCTCCGGTGGAGGGCGGCTTAGTGCTGGTAACGGCACTGATCGGGATCGTGGTCAACATCGCGGCCTCGTGGTGCATCAGCCGTGCCAACCGGACCAGCCTCAACGTCGAGGGCGCCTTCCAGCACATCCTCAATGACCTGTTCGCGTTCATCGCCACGGCCGTGGCCGGGATCGTCGTGTTGCTGACCGGCTTCGCTCGCGCGGACGCGCTTGCCGCTCTCGTCGTCGCGGGACTGATGCTCAAGGCCGGGTGGGGCCTGGTGCGTGACTCAGGCAGGATCTTCCTGGAGGCGGCACCACGCGGGGTGGATCCCGACGCGCTCGGCGCACAGCTCGCTGGCCTGCCCGGAGTGGCTGAGGTTCACGACCTGCACGTCTGGGAGATCACGTCAGGACAGCCGGCGCTGTCAGCACACGTGCTGGTGCGGCCAGGGTGCGATTGCCACGACGTGCAGCGGGAGATCGAGCAGGTGCTGCGCCACCAGCACGGGCTCGCACACACCACCTTGCAGGTCGACCACGCCGAAGCCGGGCCTGCCGACGACCACTGCGTGGACCCACACGGCCCGGTACACGCCGTCGAGTAGGCGCTCTCCACAGCCGTCGACGGGCCCGGAGCCGTCGCTGTGCTTCTCGTCGGTTGGGCGGTTGAACGGCACCCAGGGCTCGGGTAGGGGCAGCCCCCTGGCGGGCAGCCCCTCGCAGCGAGACCCTTGTGACACGTTCGTCCGTTTCGTGCTCGCTAGGAGGTTCCCCGTGTGGAAGAGCCGCCCCCTGCCGGGGGAACGGGAGGCCCGCCGCCACGGCGTCAGATTGCGGCTGGTCCGGGACGACTACCTCTCACCACAGGCCAGAGACGACGAGTGGTTGTCGCGACCGATCAAGGTCGACCGGGAATCCGAGGAGGCGGGTCTCCGGGAGAGCTCACGAGACGTCCGGGCCCCTGATCAGCAAACCGGTACGGGGTAGTGGTTCGCCGGACCGGGATTCACTGCTGTCGTGGAGTTGATACTCCCCGACCTGCATCGACGGTGAGCCGGCCGCGGTCATCTCCCCCGCGGGCGGTGGCGGGGGGAGCCGTCGGGATGGGCCGCGCGGCTCCAGCGGCGGGCGAGTACCGCAACTGCTGCAATCATGGCGAGCTCGGCGACGACCCAGGTCAGGACCGCTCCTCGTCGCTGGTCCGCGATGGGGTTGGGGATGAACGGCAGCTGCAGCGCGCCATAGAAGGTCGGCGCGATCGGGGTCGAGCGGCTGAGCAGCCAGATCGCGAAGCCGGCGTGCAGCACCATGACGGCGAAGGTCATGGCCAGTCGCCCGAGGGCAGGCAGCCCGGCGTTGCCGGGTTGGCGCCCGAGCAGGATCCAGAACAGCAGCAGCCCGGTGGCGAGCGTGACCGCGTCCATGACCGGGTGTGACCAGTGGTCGAGCACGATCGCACCGAACAGCCCTGTGGCGTAGAGGCCGAACAACGTTACGGCGACCAGGCACCAGGCGATCGCGGGATGGCGGGCCGCCCGCAGCGGGGTGCTGTCGAGTAGGGCGTCGAATCGTGCGCCGAGCTGCGGCGACGCCTCACGTAGCAGGCTTAGTCCGTGGCCGAGGACGAGCAGTACCGGGGCGATGGCCGACAGCAGCGCGTGAGCCAGCAGGTGCATGCTCAACACCCCGGTGGCGTAGGTCCCGATGCCGGAGGAGGTGGCGAGCAGCACGGTGGTGCAGCCGGCGAGCCAGGCTGCGGTGTGCGTCCACGGCCAGACGCGGCCTCGGCGCCAGAGCCGGGCCACGCCCCACAGGTAGGCGGTCGCCGCCGCGAGCGAGAGCGGCGCGTAGATCAGGTCGATCCGCCAGCGCAGCGCAAGGTCCGCGACGCTCATGTGACCGGGTAGCTCGTAGCCCAGGAAGAAGACGAGCCGGCTTGCGTTTGCGCCGTCGTCGGCGGGAGGTACGAGCCGGCTCATGGCTGCCCCGGCCGCGGCCGCCAGGCCCAGCAGCACGAGCTCGACGGCCGCGGTGCGCCCGGCGCCTCCCCTTCCACAGCGGCGGCGCAGTCGGACACCTGCGAAGGCCAGCAGCGCGGTGACGACCACACTCGCCATGACGAGCAGGCCGTAGCCGGTGGTGAGGATCTGCTGTGGGCGGAGGGCGAGCAGGCTGGGCACCACCGCCGAGCCGGTCACGACGACCAGGGCACCGGTGGCGATGGTGTGGTGTCGCCGCAGCAGGCTCGGCGTCGCTTCGCGCCCTGATGCGGGCAGGACGACCGCGATGGTGCTGCCCAGCCACAGCAGGGCAGCCAGGCTGTGCAGAGTCGCGGCGTCGCCCGACCAGTCGTGGGCCTCCTCGGCGTTGCCGACCGAGGTCATCGGCGGTACCGCGAGTCCGGCCAGCAGGACAAGTAGCAGGCCGACTGCGCCGCGCCAGGACAGCACCAATCGCGACGCGAGGGCGACGACGGTTGCGACCACGGCGAGGACGGCCCACCCGGCGGCGGGCTCGACCGCGCTCAGTCCGGCGGCGAGGAGATCCGGGCGGGTCAGGTAGGCGACCGGATCCACACCGGCGGTCTCGGCGGCGGTCAGAGCGGCGACGGCGAAGGCGGCCAGTGCCAGCAGCACGCCAGCCGGGCGGGCCGCGAGCAGCGCCGTGTAACCGGTAGGAGACACGCTGCCGTGCGGCTCGCCGGGGACGAAGACGGCCGCCAGGAGCAGGTTCCCCACCATGACGGCGGCCGCGCCGAGCGCGACCAGCTGTGCAAGCGGCAGGCCAGCGTTGACCACCGGGCCGAGATCGGCGTACCCGTAGATCTGCGACAGGCTCGGAGCCCAGACGGCCAGAAGCAGCGCGGTGGCCAGGGCGGTGGCCCCGATACCGGCCCAGATGCGAGCGCTCACGGGGTGGCGGCCTCGGGTCGGAAGCGGCGCAGCCGCAGGCTGTGGGAGACCACGAACACCGAGGACAGCGCCATCGCCGCGCCAGCGATCAGCGGGCTGAGCAGGCCGGCGGCGGCCAGTGGCAGGGCGGCAACGTTGTAGCCGAACGCCCAGACCAGGTTCCAGCGGATGGTGCGGTGGGTGCGGCGGGCGAGCTCGATCGCGTCGGCCACGACGAGCAGGTCCTCGCGGCCAAGCACGACGTCGGCGGCCTCGATCGCCGCGTCGGTTCCGCGGCCGATGGCGATACCGAGATCGGCGGTGGCCAGGGCGGCGGCGTCGTTGATCCCGTCGCCGACGACAGCCACGCTGCGTCCGGCCGCCTGCAGCCGGCGGACGTGGGCGACCTTGTCCTCGGGCAGCGCCTCGGCGACGACGGCCCCGGCGTCGATGTCGACAACCTCGGCGACCGCGGCCGCGGTGCGGGCGTTGTCCCCGGTCAAGATGACGGGCTCGAGCCCGAGCCTGCGCAGCGCGGCCACCGCCGCAGGGGCGCTTTCCCGGACTTTGTCGACTACCGCGAGCGCGCCCCGCGCCTGTCCCTCCCAGGCCACGAGCACAACGGTCGCCCCAGCCTCCTCGAGCCGGGACCGCTGCGCGTCGAGCTGGGCCGGGATCTCGGCGCCGCGCTCGTGCAGCAACCGGGCCCGGCCAAGCAGCACCTGCCGGCCCTGCACCGTCCCCGAGGCCCCCAGACCCGGCAGGGCGGTGAACTCGGTGACCTGCGGTGCTGTCCCCTCGGCGCCCGTGCTGCGCGCGGCCTCGACGATCGCGGCCGCCAGGGGATGCTCCGAGGCCTGCTCCACGGCGGCGGCGAACCACAGCAGCTCTTCACCGGTCACACCCTCGCCGGCATGGACCTCGGCCACGTGCATTCGGCCCTCGGTGAGGGTGCCGGTCTTGTCGAACACAATCGTGTCCACGGCCCGGGTGGACTCCAGCGCCTGCGGGCCCTTGAGGAAGACCCCGAGCTGGGCGCCGCGGCCGGTGCCGACCAGGATCGCGGTCGGGGTGGCCAGGCCCAGCGCGCACGGGCAGGCCACGATCAGCACGGCGATCGCCGCCGTCACCGCCGCGGCGACCGGTTGCCCGGCCAGCAGCCACCCGCTCAGGGTCGCCACCGCGAGCACGACGACGGCGGGCACGAAGACCGCCGACACACGATCGGCGAGCCGCTGCACCGCGGCCTTGCCCTCTTGCGCCTGCTCGACCATGCGGGCCATCCGGGCGAGCTGGGTGTCCGCGCCGACCCGGGTCGCCCGCACGGTGAGCCGGCCACCGGCGTTGACCGTGCCACCCACGACGTCGTCGCCGGGCACGACCTCGCGGGGCACGGCTTCGCCGGTGACCACGCTGGTATCGACCGCGGAGCGGCCCTCCACGACCCGCCCGTCCGCAGCGATCTTCTCGCCCGGGCGGACGAGGAACACGTCGTCGACCACCAGCTCGGTGGCGGGAATCCGGACCGAGGCTGCGTCCCGGAGGACTTCGACCTCCTTGGCGCCCCAGGCGAGCAGGGCCCGCATCGCCGAGCCCGCGCGGGCCTTAGCCTGCGCCTCGAAGAACCGTCCGGCCAACAGGAAGGTGATGACGACCGCGGCGACGTCGAGGTAGAGCGCGTCGTGGGTGCGGGTCAGCGCAGCCCACCCAGCGCCCAGCCCGGGCTCCACCTGCCCGCCGCGGATCATCACCCACAGCGACCAGCCAGTGGCGGCCAGCACTCCCAGGGAGACCAGCGTGTCCATCGAAGAGGTGCGGTGACGCAGCCCGTTCCACGCCGCGCGATGGAACGGCCAGGCACACCAGCCGACCATCGGAGCGGCCAGGGCCAGACACACCCACTCCCAGCCCGGGAACCGCAGCTCGGGGAACAACGACAACGCAAGCGACAGGTCGGCCAGCGGCACGGCGAGGACCGCCGCCACCGCGAGCCGGCGCCGCAGGTCCGCCACCCGGTCGGCCGGCTCGGCCTCGGCCTCGCGGACGTCGTCGACCCGCCGCGCGGTGTACCCGGCCCGCTCGACCTGCTCAATCAGGGTGCGGGGATCGACCCCCTCCGGACAGTCAACGCGCGCACGCTCGGTGGCGTAGTTCACCGAGGCGCTGACCCCGTCGAGCTTGTTGAGCTTGCGCTCGACCCGGTTCGCGCAGGCGGCGCAGGTCATGCCTCCGACCTGGATGTCGTAGCGCCGGACGCCCGCGGCCGGTGTGGTCCCGGGCCCGTCCGCTGTCGCCGTTGTCTCTGGCATTGTCCTCGCCTCTTCGCCCGTTTCCTGCCCGCGCGGGCCGCTTCTACCGACGGTAGAACATGGGTGATCAGGACCCGGGCACCGGCCCGGGCCCCGGCTCGGCCACGGGCTCGGCGGCGATCCGGTCGACCACCGGCCGCAGCTCGCTGACCCGCACCGCGCCGAGGAAGACCGCTGCGACGCGGTGGCGACGGTCGAGCACGATCGTCGAGGGCACGACGTTGGGCGGGAACCCGCGCAGCGCGGCCAGTGAGCGTCCGGCCGGGTCGAAGATCGACGGGTAGTCCACTTCTCGGGCGCGTAGGAAGTCCTGTGCGGCCTGGCGGTCGTCGCGCACGTCGATGCCCAGCACGGTGACGCCACGCTCGCGGGTCTGCGCATGGGTCAGTTGCAGGTCGGGGATCTCTTCGCGGCACGGTCCGCACCACGACCCCCAGATGTTGAGCACGACGACCTGCCCCGGGAAGTCGTCGAGGCCGAGCTGCTGCCCCGGGTTCATCAGGTCCTCCCCGGACAGCCCGGTGACCTGGCCGCGGGTCTGGGGCGGGTCGTAGGTCAGCCGGGTTTCCCCGCCGGGTGCGACGAAGGTGAACTCCCGCACCTGGCTGGGTGCGTTGCCGCCGTCGGGAGAGCGGAACGAGCAGCCGGCGAGGAGGACGAGCAGGACCAGCAGTGGCAGCGCCCGCATCGGCCTGTCACCCCGCAGCCGCGAGCGAGGACCAGTACGGCCAGAATCGCGCCGCGATCAGCGCTACGAGCACCACGAACCACAGGGTGACGGGCACCGAGTGGTAGCGGGTCAGCGTGGCGAGCGCCCGGCTCTGCGGCCGGAGCCGGTGCAGGTTGTGCATCGTGACGTACCAGAAGATGGGGATCGTTACCGCCCACACGGCCATGCAGTACGGGCACAGGGCGCCGATGCGGTAGAGGCTCTGTCCGATCAGCCAGTGCACGAACACCACGCCGAAGGTGACCCCGGCCTGCAGGCCGGCCCAGTACCAGCCGCGCAGCCGCCCGCCGGCGAGCAGCGCGGCGCCGGTCGCGGCGACCATGGCGAACCCGGCGATGCCGAGCAGCGGGTTCGGGAATCCGAACACCGCGGCCTGCGGCGTGGTCATCACCGACCCGCAGCTCAGCACGGGGTTGATGCTGCAGGTCGGGGTGTAGCTGGAGTCCTGGGCGAGGGCGAACCGCTCGACGGTCAGGACGAACGATGCCGCCAGCCCGACGACGCCGCCGACGAGCAGTAGCCACGCCAGCCCCCGGGGCAGTGGACCGGGCGAGGCTGCTTCCGGTTGCCTGGAGGGCGCCGGCTGTCGTCGGTGCAGGATCGTGCTCATCGGGCCAGTGCGGCGTCGAGTGCCGCGGTGAGGTCGCCGAAGGTCTTCGGCTGGAGCCGCTCGCCGTTGAGGAAGAACGTCGGCGTGCCGGTCACGCCGAGGGCCTGTCCGTCGGCGACGTCGGCGCGGATCCGCTCGAGGGTCTGCGGCGCGGCGTAGACGCGGTCGTACTCGGCGAGGTCGAGCCCGAGGTCGGCGGCGTAGCCGCGGAACCGGTCGTCCATGGGGACCTGCTGCTCGCCCCACTCGGCCTGGGTCTCGTACATCCGCTGGTACATCTGCTCGAAGCGGCCCTGCTGCGCGGCGGCCTCGACCGCGCGGGCGGCCCGTTCGGCGTTGAAGTGGCTCTGGATGGGGAAGTAGCGCACCACGAAGCTGACCCGGTCGCCGTACTCGCTGCGCAGCTGCTCGATGGCCGGGTAGACCGAGCGGCACGCCTCGCACTCGAAGTCGAGGAACTCGACGAAGGTGACCTTGCCGTCGACCACGTTGGTCAGGCGGTGGCTGTCGGGGCGGGCGGCGGTGGCCGCAGCTGTCCCGGGCTGCGCGGCGGCCTGTTGGTCGCTCTTGCCGAGGAAACCGTCGGGGGCGAGGAACCAGGTCAATCCCGCCAGCACGACGACGAGGACGATGCCGAGCGAGATCTTGGCGTTGCGGGTCACTTGACCTGCACCTCGTCTCCGACCTGCAGGTCAGCGAAGAATGCCTGGGCGTCGGCGAGGACCAGCTTCACGCAGCCGGCCGAGGGCGTGGTCTGGCCGCCCTGGTGGAAGGCGATGCCTCCCGGGGCGAAGAACACCGAGTAGGGCATCGGGGTGTTGTACTCCCGGCTGGTGTACTGCTCGGCCTTCCATTCGACCTTGAACGTGCCGGTCGGGGTCGGGGTCTTCTCGTCGCCGTCGACGAAGGTGACCGCGCGGGTCACCGCACCGTCGCGGATCAACCAGGCGTTGTGCGTGGCGAGGTCGACGCAGGCGCGCGCGGACTTCGTGCAGGGGGTGCCGGGGACGATGTTCGCCGGCGTGGACCCCGCCGGCGCGACATAAGGGGTCTTCCCTCCCGTGGGGACGTTCGCCACGGCGACGCCCGCGGCGAGGGCGGCCGCGGACGCGACGGCCGCCGCGACGGCCACCGCCGCGCGGACGGGCCGGGAGCGGGGTAAACCGCGCTGCGGACGGGGGAACTCGCGTTGCCAGCGGTGCTGAGCCATGAACAGCTTCTTCCTGGGCAGGATCGACAGAGATCCGACTGAGTCGTGAGGTGCTGCAGCGGCGAGACCGTCGCCGGCCGCTCAGAACACGGCACCGATCACCGCAGCCGATTGGCCCGGGTTTCACGGGAAGCGCGGCTGCCGGAGCGGTGGGGCGGATCAGCGTCGACTGACGCAGAGCTCGGTGCACAGCGCGGTTCCACTCGCGTCGCCTGGGGCCGAGGGAACTGCCGAGGAGCCGTCGGACTGACGGGACGGGCAGCCCGCCCACGCAGCGACTGTAAGTGCCGGCGTCAGCGATTCCGGGCCGCCGATCACGCGCGTCGGTGGCGCCGCCGAGTCCTCGTGCAGCGGTACCCCGTTGTCCGGGCAGGACGAGCGGTTCCCCGGCTGCCCGTCGGGCAGGTCGCGGGGTGTCCCGTCGCCAGCGAGCACCAGCGGTTCCGTACTCGAGGTCAACGACGACGTGCCGGGCGCGCTGGGCGCGCGGATGTGCGACGCCTCCTCGCTCGGGCTGTCGCCGGTGGAGGACGTCGCGTACGAGACGGCCAGCACCGGCGCCAGGACCTCGTCGGAGCTGCGGATCTCCGACGCGCAGTGCGCAACCAGCGCCACCAGCATCAGGACCAGGGTGAAGACGGTGTGCCGCCAGCGACCGGGCAACGCCTTCACCTACCTCCACTACCACTGCACCGCCGGCCAGGGGTGCCGCTGCTCCACCAGCTGAAGCCCGGTGCAGGCTACTCAACCCGCGCGAAAGCTCTCGAACTGCCTCAAATGCTCCGTACCGCCCGTGGGGGTCCTCATCAGCACTGAGGCAGCTTTCGCGGGCCTCGTTAGGGCCAACGACCGAGCGCGGCGAAGGGCACGCTCGCCCGTCTGCGGGGTCTGCTCACGGCGAGCGTTTCCTCCCCGCGGGCGCACGGGCGCCGGTACGTCTCACTTCGAAGCACTGGCTACCGATCATCAGTAGACATGCCTAATGTCTGGCGTCATGGACGACGCCGGTGGCCGACCCGCTCCTACCGACGAGGTGACAGACGTCGGGGACAGCGGTAGAGCCGGGTCGGGCCGTGCACAATCCGTCGGATCGGTCCAGGTCGAAACGGCCGGTGCGTCCGAGGGCGCCATGGCCCTCCCGCAGACCGGTCGGCTCAGGGCGGGCGTGCTCGTGGCAGGACCGGCGTTCGTCGCCGCGATCGCCTACATCGACCCGGGTAACTTCGCGACGAACTTCGCTGCGGGATCCCAGTACGGCTACCTGCTGCTGTGGGTGATCGTCGCGGCGAACCTGCTGGCGATGCTGATCCAGACGCTGTCGGCGAAGCTGGGCCTGGCGACCGGGCGCAACCTCGCCGAGCTGTGCCGGGCACATTTCCCCCGCCCGGTGAGCTGGGGGATGTGGGTACAGGCCGAGATTGTCGCCGTCGCCACGGACCTGGCCGAGGTGCTGGGCGGGGCGATCGCACTGCAACTGCTCTTCGGCATCCCGCTGTTCACCGGTGGCGTCATCACCGGGCTGGTGGCCTTCGGGCTGCTCGCCCTGCAGAGCCGCGGCCACCGGCCGTTCGAACGCGCCATCCTCGGGCTGTTCCTGGTTGTGCTGATCGGCCTGTTCGCCACGCTCTGGCAGGTCGACGTGCCGGCTGGCGACGCAGCGGCCGGATTGGTGCCTCGGTTCGAGGACACCGACAGTGTCCTGCTCGCCACGGGGATCCTCGGGGCGACGGTGATGCCGCACGTGATCTACCTGCACTCGGCGCTCACGCAGCGTCGGTTGCGGATGGCGGGGCCGACGCAGCAGGCGTTCGTCGCCCGCGCCACTCGGGTCGACGTCCTGGTCGGTATGGGCACCGCGGGCGTGGTCAATGCGTCGATGCTGCTGATCGCCGCGGCCGTGTTCGCCGGATCAGCCCTCCCGGACACCGACACCCTCGACGGGGTGTTCGCGGGCCTGGGCGTAGCGGTCGGTCCCTGGGCCGCACTGGGCTTCGCGATCGCGCTGCTGGCCTCCGGGTTCGCCTCCTCCGGCGTGGGCACCTACGCGGGCCAGGTCGTGATGCAGGGCTTCATCCACCGCCGTATCCCGCTGCTGGCCCGCCGGGCCCTGACGCTGGCGCCGGCCCTTCTGGTCCTGGCTCTGGGCGTGGAGCCGACCCAGGCACTGGTGTGGTCGCAGGTCGTGCTGTCCTTCGGGATTCCGTTCGCCCTCGTGCCCCTGGTGATGTTCACCCGCCGCCGCGACATCATGGGATCGCTGGTCAACCATCGGCTCACCACGGCCGCGGCGATCCTGGTCGCCGCGCTGATCATCGGTCTCAACGCCTTCCTTCTCGGGAACCTCCTGATCTTCTAGCTGACCCTCCTGGGGCTGACCTGCTTGGTCGGGATAGCGCGGTCCGCCACGCCGGGCAGGCAGCGCCCGCGCCTGCGGGTGCGCCAGCGTGAGTCGGCCGGTCGGGGCCGAGGCGCTCAGGTCGACCCGAGCCGGTCCCCCGGTGCAGCGGCATTCCCGGGGTCGTCGAACAACCGCCGGTAGGTGCACGGGGCGAGGGCCTCGGCGGTGGGCCTCATCGGAAGAAGCGGCCTCGGGGACCCGTTGTCACCTCGCGAGAGCGGCACGCCGGTCCTCGACGTGATACGCGGTCGCGAAGTCGAACACCACGGGTGCGACGTCATCGTGGTAGGTCGCGCGCTCCGCCGATCGCCGGCCGCAGGTCGGTTGCATCGTCTATGTGCAGCCGTACGTGGTCGAGCCTCGTACAGGCCGTCCGGTCACCACTGCCGGATGCAGCGCGAGGCGGTGCGGTCGTCGTCGATCTGCACGGTGACGTGGTCTAGGCCGTAGCCCTGGTAGAGCACGTTGCGGCTGCTGGCGAGAACCGCTTCCCGCTGGCCGGGGGCGGCTTGCAGGTGGAGCGAACCGACGTCCATCCCGCTGGTGAGCGTCCACACGTGCACGTCATGGACGTCCTGCACGCCCGGGACGGCGGCGAGGTCACCGCGCAGCGCCGCCACATCGACGTGCGCCGGGGCGACCTGCAGCAGGATCCGGAGCGCGTCGCGGCCGAGCTTCCAGGTTCGGGGCAGCACGAACAGCCCGATGGCGACCGCGACGACCGGGTCCGCGTAGCGCCACCCGAACGCCACTGTCACCGCCCCGGCGGCCAGCACTCCGACCGAGCCCAACGTGTCCGCCAGCACCTCGAGGTACGCGGCGCGCACGTTCAGGCTCTCCTTTGCGCCCTGCCGCAGCATCAAGAACACGACCAGGTTGGCGGCCAACCCGAACAGCGACGCCGCCAGCATCGCCGTGCCCGGCACCTCCGGAGGCTCCGCCAGCCGTTCGAACGCCTCGACGAGGATCCAGCCCGCCACCCCGAACAGCAGCACCGCGTTGGCCAGCGCCGCGAGCACCTCCGCCCGGTACACCCCGAACGTCCGCTGGGGTGAGCGCCCCACCGCGGCCTCCCGGCGGGCGGCCAGGATGGCGGCGAGCGCCATCGCCATGCCGAGCACGTCGGTCAGCACATGCCCGGCATCGGACAACAACGCCAGCGACCCGCTCGCCAGGCCGGCGCCCACCTCCACGACCAGCGCGATGAGCAGCACCCCCAGGCCGACTGCCAGCCGGCGCACGTACCGCCCGGAGCTGCTCTGCGGCTGCATCCCGTGACCGTGTCCCGCTCCCATGCACCAAACATATAAAGATATTCGCATGTATGCAAGTGTTGGCTCCGACTGGTCCAGCCAGTCGCCGGTAGGAGCCCCAGAGCCACCGCAGTTGGCCCCGAACCAGGCTCAGGCAGCGCTGCTCGTCAACACCTCCGTCGAAGGTCGCCACCGCGCCCGTCGGCGAGCCCTAACGTCCGCGGCGGGCGAAACGCCGTTGACAGAGCGTGAGCGACCGATTGTCGGACGCGCCCGCCCACGGATCGGCCGATCCGATGGTTTGTGCGGTATGCCGGAGTCCGCGGCGGCCCTGCTCCCCTGAGGCCGGCGCTTTCCGACCAGCTCGCGCCGACCTACCAGGAGGACACTCGTGGCTCGGCAACTGACGTCACCGGTCCTTCGGGTCGCGTCCCGCCGCTGGCCGAGTCGGGGTGAGGGCGCGTAGAGCCGTGGGACGACACCGTCGCAGAGCCGCCGCGGGGCGCCATCTCACCTCGATCACCACTGGCGCCGCCGCCGTCGCCCTACCCTCGATGATCCCGTTCGCGCCCGATGCGGACGGCCCGGGTCCGAGCTCCTGGTCCCCGGTGGCCATGGCGACGCCGTTCGAGCGGCATGACTCGCCTTCACAGTCCCGCGAGTTCGCGGGTGGGGCAGCCCCGGCGGTCGCCCGGGCCGAGTCCCACGACCCGGACGCGGTGCGTGCCCTGGACAAGGCGGCTCGCCTCGCGGACGAGATCGCCACCCTGGCAGCGGCGCGGGCGCGGGCCACCGCCCAGGGAGCCGCCGCGGCGTCCGTCGCCCGAGACGGGCAGGTCTACGCCTCGCCCACGGTCGGCCGGCTGACCTCGGCCGCAGGCCCGAGGTGGGGCACGACGCACTACGGGCTCGACATCGCCAACCGCATCGGTACCCCGATCTTCGCGGTGGCCGACGGCACGGTCGTGGAGTCGGGCCCCGCGTCCGGGTTCGGACTGTGGGTGAGGATCAGGCATTCCGACGGCACGACCAGCGTCTACGGCCACATCGACCGGAGTCTGGTCGGCGAAGGCCAGCAGGTGCGCGCGGGAGATCGCATCGCGCTGATGGGCAACCGAGGTCAGTCGACCGGACCTCACCTGCACCTGGAGATCTGGTCCGCGGCCGGCGCCAAGGTCGACCCGCAGTCCTGGCTGACTCGTCGCGGGATCCCCGTGCGATGAGCTGCGGGAAAGTCGGGCAGTAGACCCCGGACCTTGGGGGGCCGTACCTGAGGCACTACCGTGCCTCCGGAAGTTCTATTCGCGGTAGAAGCGCATGGCGATCGTGTACGGCGCATCGGGAGCAAGGAGGTTGCCCATGTCGCGAGCCTCCGCCGCCCCGGGATGTCACCGACGGGTACTCGCGGTCGTCGCCTCCCTACTCCTGGTCGGGTTGAGCTTCCTCTGCGCTGCGGTCCTCGCCGTGGCGAGCCCGGGCGCCGGCGCAACGAGCAGCTCGGCTCCTTCCGGAGCTCCCAACGGCCACCACGTCGTGCATGACGTGCATTGTGAGCCCTTCACCGGCGCCGAGGCCGCAGCGACGGTGCACCGGGACCCGAGCAGCCAGCCGCTGCCCGCGGTGGATCTCGACATGCCCGGCGATGGCAGCTGGATAACCACCGAGGCCACCACCAGCTGCGCGCCGGACGCTCGATCCGGTTCCCTGTCGCCCGGGCGAGAAGTGCTGCTCGCGGTCGGTGTCGACCGGAACTGATCAGCCCCACACAGGCGCGGGGACGTCCGCAGTTCGCCGCAACGCATGCCCCGTGCCGTCGTCGGTAGCCGGTGACCACTCACCGCCGTACGTCGAATCCCTGTGTTTCCGACCCGACCTGCGTTGAAGGCCATGGCTGGCGCGGGCGGGCGCGCCGCGACACTCGAAACGAGTCCCGTGAAGACGACTCCGATCCCGCCCCTGACACCGGCACCGGCAACCGACCCAGCTTCGGGCAGTGCCCTGGTGCTCCCGTCGACCTCAACCGGAGCAGCCGGCACGCCGCCGGTATCACCGCCGGCCAGCCCACCCCCAGACGTGTCCCCTTGGCCGATTCTCATCGTGATCGCCTCGATCATCCTGCTCTGCGTGCTCATTTTCTGGGCCCAATCCACCGGGCCGGAGCGCCGGCGCACCCGCGAGACGACGACCGCGACGAGCACACCGGGCACCGCCGAGACGACCGAGGGCAGGAAGGGCAGCCCGGACGACAGCGCGCCCGCCGACGTTGCGCCCACCGACACCGCGCCCACCGACACCGCGCCCGCCGACACCGACCCCAGTGGCGGTGCAGCATCCGTGGCTGGGCCGGACCCCGGCACACCGGATCCCGCTTCTCAGGCCGCTCAGCGCGGCGACGATGCAAAGGACGACCCGCAGTGATCAACCCGTTGATCCAGACCCTGCCCGCCGCGCCCACGACGGACAGCGGCCCGGCGGCACTTGCGGGCGTGCTCGCCGCCACCATCCCGCCGCCCGTGGATATGGGACGGGTGTTCACCAGTTGGACCCTCGATCCGTGGGTGCTTGTCCCGCTCGTGGCCGCGGGCGCGGCCTACCTCGCCGGCGTCCGCACACTTCGACGCAGGGGAATCGAGTGGCGCCGCGGCCGCACCGTGCTGTGGTTCGTCGGCCTGAGCATCATCGCGCTGTCCACCAGTTCGATGATCGGCGTCTACGACAACGCCCTGTTCAGCATGAGCGCGGTGCAGCACATGATGCTGCAGATGATCGCGCCGGCACCGCTGGGGTTAGCCGCGCCGATCACCCTGGCACTGCGAGCGCTGTCCGGTCGGCCGCGAAGGATCCTCCTCGCGGTCGTGCACAGCCGCTACGTCCGGGTGGTCGGCCACCCGTTCGTCGCGTACCTGCTGTTCGTGGTCAGCCCCTTCGTGCTGATCTACAGCCCGCTCTTCGAGCTCAGCATCACCAACGCCGCCGTCCACGACCTAACCCACCTGCACTTCGTCCTCGTCGGGGCCCTGCTGTACTGGCCTCTGCTCGGGGTCGATCCATTGCCCAACCCCATGCCCTGGGTGCTGCGGCTGCTGCTGGTCATCGGGCTCGGGCCGGCCCATATCGTGCTCGGAATTCCGATCATGCTACGGGACAGTTTGATCGCGCCGAACTACTTCACACAGGTCGCCGCCGCGTGGAGCACCGATCCGCTGGCCGACCAGAAGGTCGGCGGCGGCCTGCTGTGGATCTTCGGCGACGTGGTGGTGCTGTTCCTGCTCGCCGGCATGTTCGTGCAGTGGAACCGCAGTGAGAAGCGCGAGCAGCGCCGCGTCGACCGCCACCTCGACCGGCGCTACGGCGCCGCTACCGCCACGAGTCCGTGGTGGCTGACCGACGACCCACGGGCCCCGCGCCGCATGCCCCACTTCGTCGAGGCCGCCAACTCCCGCCCTGTGACGTCAGTCCCTGCACAGTCCGACGACGCCGCACACGGCGCCGGGCCAGCCGGCCCTGCATCCCACGCTGCCCCCGACACCCCTGAGCCGTCTGACGCGGAGAGTGCTTCCACGACCAGGACCACAGCGTCGACGCCGACAGCATCGAAGGAGCACCAGTCATGAACTCGCCGCACGTGGGGCCGGCCCGCCCCCGACGCCTCCGCAGGCTCCTGGCAGCTGTGGTGGCCTGCCTGCTTTCCGCCGCCGGAATGCTTGCCGGAGCGAGCCCTGCCTTCGCCCACGAAGAACTCCTCAGCGCCGACCCCAGCGACGGCGCCAACCTCGCGCAACCACCCGCCAGCATCCGGCTGGAGTTCAGTGCCGAACTCGACCCGGCCTTCGTCTCGACCACCGTCACCAGCCAGGACGGACGCCGCTGGGATGCGGGTCCGCCGCAGGTCGAGGGACGCATCGTCACCGTCTCGGCGCAGACGGCGGTGCCCGCCGGCAGCTACACCGTCGGCTACCGAGTGGTCTCCAACGACGGGCACCCGATCAGCGGTGGTGTCACCTACCAGGTCACCACGGACAACTCGCCCGCAGCGCCTGCCGCCGCGGCCCCCTCCACGACCCCGGCCTCAACCGCGCCCTCCACGGCGCAACCTCCGACACAGGGCGGCGGCATGCCGATCTGGCCCTGGCTGCTTGCTGCCGTCGTCGTCATCGCGATCGCTGCCACCGTGGTGGTCCGCAGGCTGGGCCGCTAGTCCAGCAGCACCCGCGTCCAGGGGCCGCGGCTGCCTTCCGCGGGCACACCCGTCGATTTTACGCACCGCCCACTTTCTTCCCGGGCGGCTCCGCCTTCGCGTGAGCGTCCGGGCGCCGGGTCGGCGGTCGGCCGGGTCTCCCCCAGCCCGACCGGCCGCCCACCCCGGCAGCAAAGCGATGACGCGAAAGAGGCCCCCACGACCGACGCCGTGATCAGCGGCGTGTCCTTCTTCGCGCCGAGTCAGGAGGCCCGCCGGGCCGCCAGCTCCTCCGAGGCTTTCACGACCTGCACCTGGTCCCCGATCTGCAGGTCGTTGAACCACGCCTCGGCATCCGCGGGCTCGAGGTGGATGCAGCCGGCCGAGTCGCGATCCGGGCTGCCCCCGTGAAAGGCGATCCCACCGTCGGCGAAGAACACCGACCACGGCATCGGGGCCGGGTCACCATTGGGCAGTCGGGACTCCTCGCTGAGGTGGTCCTTGTCCTTGCGGTAGACCCGCAGGGAATGACCGACCGGGGTTTCCTCACCCTCGCCCCCGGAGGAGATCCGCACGGGCCCGCGGACGATCGTGCCGTCCCGCAGCAGCCACGCCTGCTGCGATTCCAGGTCTACACACGATCTGGCCGACACCGAGCACGGCGTCCCCGGTACCAGCGGTTCGGCGTGCGTCGCCTGGGCCGCCGGCGACTCGGCCGAAGCCTGCCCCGCCACGACCGCGCTGGCCGCCAGAACGATCCCCAGCCCCACACCGAGCCGGGCCCTGACCCCGAACCGCACCACGTTCACCCACATCTCGCTCGCCGGCATTCAGGGACGTCGGGCTTCCTGCCGCCGCTGGGAAGCCCGACGTCCCGCAGGAGCAACGCGCGAACGGCCGTGCCGGTACTAGGCCGGACGGGTCAAGTCTCGCGGCTGGGCCTTCGCCTCGGCATCACGTTGGGTGGCCAGCTCAGCCGGTCGACATAACACTAGACATCGACATAGCAACGAGCGTTAGTATGTCGATGTGACCGAGCCCGATGCCTGTGACCTGTTGTGTCTGGACCTGCCGCACGCCGAGCGGATCCGACAGGAGGTGCCGGAGCTGCGGGCCGTGGAACCGTTCGCCAACGCCGCCCGGGCGCTCGGCGACCCGACCCGGCTGCGGATCGCCGGAGCATTGCTCGCCGGCGAGGAGCTGTGCGTGTGTGACGTCGGCTGGATCGTCGGGCAGGCCCAGGGGCTCGTCTCGCACCACCTGCGGCAACTCAAGGTCGCCGGCTTGGTCGAGTCCCGCCGGCAAGGCCGCCTGGTGATGTACCGGCTGACCAGTCGGGGACGGGAGCTGGTCGAGGTCGTGCTCGGGGATCGCGCAACCGAGAGCGGGAAGGAGCAGGTCCATGGCTGACGCGTGCTGCGGCCCGGACCCCGGCCCGGCGAACGCGCCCGGAGCCGACCCGGTCGAGACCGCCCACGATCGCGCAAGGCTGTGGCAGGTCCGAGAGCTGCAGCTGGCGCTGGTCGCGGCGGCGGTGCTGGGAGCCGGCTGGTTCCTGGATCGGGCCGGAATCGCTTCACCGGTGGCGATCGGCGTGGAGGCCCTGGCCGCGATTGTGGCGGCGTCGACGTTCGTACCCGGCGCGCTGCGCAACCTGCGGCGCGGCCGGATCGGGGTCGGCACCCTGATGACGATCGCGGCGATCGGCGCGGTCGCGCTCGGGCAGGTCACCGAGGCGGCGCTGCTGGGCGTCCTGTTCTCGATCGCCGAGGGGCTCGAGCACTACGCGGTCATGCGGACCCGGCGCGGGCTGCGCGCCCTGCTGGGCCTGGTGCCGCCGACCGCCTCGGTCCTGCGCGGGGGCGCGGAACGCCAGCTCGCCCCGGATCAGCTGGTCGTCGGGGATGTGATGCTGGTCCGGCCCGGTGAGCGGGCCGCGACCGACGGGATCATCCGTTCCGGGCGCACCAGCCTCGACGTCTCGGCCATCACCGGTGAGTCGGTCCCGGTCGAGGCCGGGCCGGGTGACCGGGTATACGCGGGCGCGATCAACGGCGGTTCGGCCCGCATGGGCGCGATCGAGGTCGAGGTCACCGCGCCGGCCGCGGACAGCTCGCTGGCCCGGATCGTGCACATCGTCGAGGAGGCGCAGGAGCGTAAGGGTGCTGGCCAGCGGCTGGCCGACCGCATCGCCCGACCGCTGGTGCCGGCGATCATGGTGCTGGCGGTGCTGGTCGCCGGTATCGGGGCGCTGCTCGGCGACCCGCTGCTGTGGCTGGAACGGGCACTGGTCGTACTAGTCGCCGCCTCGCCGTGCGCATTGGCGATCTCGGTCCCGCTGTCAGTGGTCGCGGCCATCGGGGCGTCGAGTCGGCACGGCGCGCTCGTCAAGGGCGGCGCCGCGCTCGAGGAGCTCGGCCGCATCCGCGCCGTCGCCCTGGACAAGACCGGCACACTGACCCGCAATCAACCGCAGGTCGTCGGCATCGTCCCGGCCGCAGGCGTGACCGAGGCGGCCGTGCTGGCCTGCGCCGCCGCTCTGGAATCGCGCAGCGAGCACCCGCTCGCCGCGGCGATCCTCGCCGCCGCCGGTGAACCGGCGCGAGCCGCTGACGACGTCGTGACGGTGGCCGGACACGGCCTGACCGGCACGCTCGACGGCGAGACGGTGCGGCTGGGCAAGCCCGGCTGGGTGCCCGCCTCGGAGCTGACCGGGGCGGTGGAGCGCTGGCAGGGCGAGGGCGCGACGGTCGTGCTGGTCGAACAGGCCGAGCGGCTACTCGGGGCGATCGCGGTGCGCGACGAGCTGCGCCCCGAGGCGACCGAGGCCGTCGCGCGGCTGCGCGACCTCGGCGTCCGGGTCGCCATGCTGACCGGGGACAACCGCCGCACCGCGGACGCCCTGGGCGCGCGGGCGGGGATCGACACCGTCCACGCCGAACTGCTGCCCGAGGACAAGGCACGGCTCCTGCCGCAGATCGCCGACGGGCGGCGAATCGCGATGGTGGGCGACGGGGTGAACGACGCCCCGGCCCTCGCGACTGCCGACGTCGGGATCGCGATGGGGGCGATGGGCACCGACGTCGCGATCGAGACCGCGGACGTGGCGCTCATGGGGGAGGACCTGCGTCACCTGCCGCAGCTGATCGGGCATGCCCGCCGCGCTCGCGTGATCATGCTGCAGAACATCGGGCTCTCCCTGGCGATTATCGCCGTCCTGGTCCCGCTCGCCGCGGCCGGTGTCCTCGGGCTGGCCACGGTGGTGTTCGTCCACGAGCTCGCCGAGGTACTGGTCATCCTGAACGCGGTGCGGGCCGCCCGTGCATCCCTGCTGCCGGGCCTGGCCGCGGCTCCGACCGGACACGGCCGGCACCACGTCACGGTCGCCCCGGGACCCGTCGTCGCCGATCCCTGCTGTGCCCCGACGAGGCCGGTCGATCCTCCGGCGCTGCCACGTCCCGTCGACCGGCCCTCGACGATCAGCCTGTCGGGCAGGTCCCTCCCCCTGATCGATCCGACCGAAGACCCGTCGGCCGGCGACGACCTGTGCAGCTGTGGCGACGGTTGTTCCTGTTGCCAACCGCAGGCGCAGGTGGGTGCTCAGGAGTCTCGCCGGACCCTGAGGCTCGCCACGGTGACCGATCCGTAGGCCTCGCGACCCCGGGTCGACTCGGCGGGCGCGATACACGGAGCCACAGCCATGCCCGTGGCTGCCAGACACACCTCCCGGAGCACGTGGCGCTTCGGGACGGCAAGGGTGAACCGCGCACGAAAGCGTTGCGCGGGTACGAAGAGGAGGTCAGCGTGGTCGCAGCGGGATCGGCCCTGGGCCTGTACGCGGTCGGGGTGATCGTGACGTTCGGGGTGCGCACCGTGCTGCACCGGCGCGCGACCGGGGACAGCGGGCTGCGGCGTCCTTCCGGGGTCGACCCCTCGGACGCGCAGTGGTGGGGACAGGCGCTGTTCGTGGTCGCGCTGGTGGCCGGAATCCTCTCGCCCCTGGCGGTGCTGACCGGGCTTGCGGACCCCGTCCAGGAGCACCTCGCCGTCACGGTAGCCGGCGCCGTGCTGGCGCTGGCCGGGTTCGGTCTGGTCGTCGTGTCGCAGGGGCAGATGGGCCGGTCCTGGCGAATCGGCGTCGACACCGGTGAGCGGACCGAGCTCGTGTCCGACGGCGTGTTCGCCCGGGTCCGCAACCCGATCTTCACGGGTATGGTCGCGGCGCTGGCGGGCCTGGTGCTGATGGTCCCGACCTGGCTCGGACTGCTGGCGGTCATCGCACTCGTCGTCGCGGTCCAGCTGCAGGTCCGCGCAGTGGAAGAGCCCTATCTGCTACGCACGCATGGCCCGGCCTATCGCGCCTACGCCGCGCGAGCGGGGCGCTTCCTTCCCGGCATCGGACGGCTACCGATGGCCGATGGCCCGGAGCGGTCGGCGGGCCGGGCGCGTCGAGCTACCCGTCCTCGAATCCGACTTCCTGACCGTGCGGGCCCGGCACACCGCGAAGGCAAGGCTGGCACTCAGGTGTCGCTGTAGCAGCGGGCCTGCTTGCGAAGGCACGATCTTGGGGACGAAGGACGAACCAGCATGCATATAGAGGTACTCGTGATCCCGGGCTGTCCTTACGAAGGCGTTGTGGTCGAGAGGTTGCGGAAGGCGCTAGATGTGACCGGCCATCAGCGGGTGGCGGTGACGGTACGGCGGGTCACTGCTGACAGCCTCAGCGACGAGCCGGCATTCCGGGGCTCCCCCACCATTCTCATCGACGGGGTCGACCCCTTCCCCTCGCCCATCACCGGTGAGATAGGCCCAGCCTGCCGGGTCTACCCCTCAACGCAGGCAACCACCGGCGCACCGACTGTGGAGCAGCTGCGCGCGATCCTGGAGCGCTGAGTAACACCACTCACCGCCAGTTCTGCGGTCCGCCTCGAGCTGTGTGAGGGGAGCACCGGCGGCTGGCTTCGGCTGGAACACCCGCGGCGTACGACCGACGACATCGCCTACGACACGCCGCCGGCCACCCTCTCGCGGCGTGACCGGCTCGACGCCACGATCACCGAGATGCCGCCCACGGCAAGTACGCGCCGGTTGGGGTGTCTGCGCGGGGTCTCGACGTTGACCGCGTTCGGGCTCGCCGTGGAGATCGGTGACTGGCAGCGGCTGACCGGCCGGGCGAAGCGGCGCCCACGACGACGGTTATGGGCACCGCTTCACCCTGCCCTTGAGAGACCGGGCCCAGCCGGCCCCTTCGTCTCGCGCCGCGGCGAGGGCCTCGCACTCGTGTCGGGCGGCCTTGCCCAGCCCGATGATGTTCAGGCTTGGTACTAGGGAAGTTCTGGTCAAGGGGATCAGCAGGAGCCGCAGCCCGGGCCCTGGCAGCGCGCGACGACACAACCGATCTTGATGGCGGCCTGCGACACCAACAAGTTCTCGGGCGGTCGCCACGACCGCCCCTGGTAGGTAGTTCTCGAGCTCACCCGCCCGGGGTGACGGTCCATCAGCCAGCTACGTCCATTCTTCGACGATGGCGCATACCGCGATCGGGACGCAGCCGGGATGAGCGCCGCGGCGAGCGGGAACTGGGTGTGACGGCTTCCCCGGGACGAAGGCTGCTGCGCCGGACTGTGCTAAGCCATCATCGGTGGCAGACCGAGCGAGATCTCGCCCAGTCCATCTACGGCACCGTCATTGGTGCGGCCGCGATCGCTATCGGCAGCACGTATGCCGACCTCGGTCAGATAGTCCTCACGGTGGTCGTGACGGTGGCGGTCTATTGGGCTGCTGAGCGGTACGCCGAGCTTCTCGCGGCTGCCGTTCATTCGGCTGGTCGCCGTACGCGGGTGCTGGCGGCTCTGCGGCATGGGCTACCCGTCGTCGAGGCGGGCCTGACCCCGCTCGTCCTCCTGGTCGTCCTCGCGCTGCTGACCGGGCGGGTGACTTTCGCAGTCTTCTCCGCGCTCGGGCTAGCCATCCTCATGCTCGGCGCGTTCGGTCACGCGGCGGCGCGGCGAGCCGAGGCGACCCGGTTTCAGGCGCTGGGGTGGAGTCTGTGCAGCGCGGCGCTGGGAGGGGTGGTTGTGGGCTTGAAGGTGCTACTCCACTGAAGGTCCGGTGCCTAAGAGCAGCCGGGCGCCGCAAGGACGGTTTCAAGAAGGCGCTCTACCGCGGTCTGTAACGCGCCGGCCAGGAACGCCACCGTACCGCGCGGCGCCTAGGTGTGGTGACCCGGGACGTTGTTGACATGGCCGCAGGCGTGTCGGGGGCTCCGGCCGCAAGGCGGTCGCCTCCGGCGAGCCCGGACCGGCACGCCAACCCCGGGCCCTTCGGTCCGCGCCGCCGCGAGACCTCCGATCGCCGATGGTCGTCAAGATCTAGCGTCAGCTGTGACCCGCGCCACCTTGCAAGCTGTACCTAGGTACGGGCTTAGCGTCGTGTGCAGGAGAGATGCTGGCTGGGTTCGGAGGTTAATGTGTTGGCGCTCGTGGTCACCGAACAGAGCTTCGGCGAGGAGGTCGAGCGGGCAGAACACCCTGTCGTGGTCGAGTTTTACGCCTCGTGGTGCGCGATCTGCCGGCGGATGGCCCCGTTGCTGGACGAAGTGGCGGCCGAGTTCGCCCCAGGCGTGCAGCTCGTGAAGGTCGACGCGGAGGCCAGCCCCGGGCTCGTCTCCCGGTTCGAGGTGTCCTCCACCCCAACGCTGCTCGTCCGTGATCGCGGCAAGGAGTTGGCACGGATGGTCGGAGCACAGCCGGTCGAGCTGCTGCACGGGCTGTTCGAGGTCGCGGCGGCGCGCACAGGTGGCCTCGAGCAGGACAGCTGGGTGCCCGGCGACGTGTGCACCCTGCCGAGTGGGGATCAGCCGGCGCGGCTGGCTGAGTTCGAGGAGCTCTTCCGGTCGGTGCAGGGCATAGAGCGAGCCGACCGATCCTGGCTGCGGTTACGGCTAGCCCGTGCTGACGACGTGGAGCTGTACGCCCGGGAGCTGACCGCGAAGGAGTCGCAGTGCTGCTCGTTCTTCGACTTCACCATCGCGCGCGACGGCGCCGGCCTGGTGCTCGACGTCCGCGTGCCGGCAGACAAGGCTGGAGTCCTGGACGGTCTAACAGAGCAGGCCCGAGCCGTGGCCAGTGTGTGAGGGGGCCGGGATGCGATCCGGGGAGTTGGCCGCCGCGGCCGGGGTGAACGTGGAGACGTTGCGCTATTACGAGCGCCGCGGCCTGCTGCCCGAGCCGCCTCGGACCCTCGGCGGGTTCCGCGAGTACGACGAGGACGCCGTCGCGCTGCTTCGGGTGGTCAAGGCCGCGCAGCGGCTGGGGTTCACCCTCGACGAGGTCGCCGAGCTACTCGATGCCGGCCGTCGTCGGCACCCGACCCCAGATCTGCAGGCGCGGGCCCGCGCCAAGCTGGAGGAGGTCGAGAGCCGGATCGCCGATCTGGGACTAATTCGGGACGGGCTGCGGCAGGTGATCGAGGCACGCTGCGACAGTCTGACTAACTGCACTTGCCAGGCGTGCCCGGTGCCGTTCGTCGAGCTCTCCAAGCTGCGCCCCGACGCACACGACGCACAAGCCATCCCGCGTCCGAATCGAGCCAACCACGCCGCTAGCGGGTTGCAGTGAGCGGGGAGGGCCTGGCGGCGAGGCCATCGTCCGGTCCGCTGAAGCGGAGCAAAATTCTGGCCGCGCTGGCGGTCCTAGCCTGCGGCGGCTGTTGCGCAGTGCCGTTGCTGGTGCCCCTAGGACTGCTCACCGCCGGTGGGGTGGCGGCCGCGACGACGGGACTGCTCGTTGTCTCCGGCGTCCTGGTCGTCAGCGCCGCCGGTCTGTGGCTGCTCCACTACCGACGACGGAGAGCTGGCCAGGAGCAGGCCCACAGCTGCGGTGGCAGGTCCTGCTCCTGCTCGAGCTCGGCCTAGCCGGGGACCATCAGCTTTCCGGCGTCTGCCCGGAGGGGAGTATGGGCGAAACGGGCGGCGCTGCCCGACAAACACAGGTTGATCAGCGCTGCCCGGGTGGGCCGCGGAAGGCAGGCGCAGTGAGCGAGCCCCGGAACGGCACGACCGAAGCCGGTGCCGGCGCGGCGGAGTGGATGGAGCGTCACCAGGTCCCGATCTACGTCGGGGCGATCCTGGCCGGAGTCGTGGTCGGCCTCCTCGCTCCCGGGGTCGGGCCGAGGCTAGAGTTCGCGATCAATCCCGTCCTTGGACTGCTGCTCTACGTGACGTTCCTGCAGGTCCCCGCCCGCGACCTGCTGCGCTCCCTACACGCCGGGCGGTTCCTGGGCGCGGCACTGGTCGTGAACTTCGTGGTCGTCCCGTTGGTCGTGGCCGCAATGCTCGGTTTCCTCCCGACCTCCCAAGCCATCCGCCTGGGCGTGCTACTCGTGCTCCTCGCGCCCTGCGTGGACTACGTCATCGTGTTCTCCAGGCTGGCTGGCGGCAGCAGCGACCGGCTCCTCGCAGCGACCCCGCTGCTGCTTGTGGCCCAGATGGTGCTGCTCCCGGTGTTCCTGCTGCTGTTCCTCGGCGCAGGTCTGGTCGAGGTCGTCGAGATCGGCCCGTTCGTCGAGGCCTTCCTGGTCTTGATCGTGATCCCGCTGGCCCTGGCCTGGCTGACCCAGGCGTGGGCGGCGCGGCATCGCACCGGGGCGCGGGTCGCGGACGCCGCCGGGACACTGATGGTGCCGCTGATGGTGGCCACCCTGCTCGTCGTGGTTGCCTCGCAGGTTCCAAAGCTGGGCAGCGACCTGGTGGCGGTCGCGACCGTCGTCCCGTTCTACGCCGTGTTCCTCGTGATCATGGCGTTCCTCGGTCTGCTCGTCGCCCGGCTGTTCCGGCTCAGCGCGCCCGACGGGCGTGCGATCGTGTTCACCGGGGCAACCCGAAACTCCCTCGTCGTGTTGCCGCTGGCCCTCGCGCTGCCCGACGCCCTCGCCATCGCACCGGTCGTGATCGTCACGCAGACCTTGACCGAGATCATCGGCATGGTTGTCTACGTGCGCGTCGTCCCACGGCTCCTGCTCTCACAAAGCTGAAGCACCCCCCGCCCTCGGCAATTGCGCGGTGCTCCGGCGCTTGGCGCCGAGAACGAGCTGTTCGCCTACATCGACGGCGGTGGCGGCGAGCCGGTCGCGCAGCTCGCCGACCTGGGCGGCGGCGGCCTCGGCGAGCTCCTCGGCGCGGACCAGCCGGTCCTCGAGGGCGGCCAGTTGCCCTTCGGAACGTAGCTGTTCGCGGGTCGCGGCGGCGGCATCGGCTTCGGCGCGCTGCTGGGCGCCGGTGGCCTCGGCGGCCGCGGCCAGCGCGGTGTCGCGGTCGGCCAGCGCGGCCCGGGTGGCCGCGCCGATCTGGCCGTCCCCCAGGTCTTGCCGTCCTGGCAGTACCGCGCCCGGTTAGCCCGCCCGGTGGTCGGCGGGATGAGGGCGCGGCAGCGCCGGAACGCGCACAGCCGACCTCCCCGCCGCTCCCGGGAGGTGCGCCGGCTCGGCAGGAGTTGCCATAACGCCGCAGGGCCGGGTGGGCTCAGCGGTGATCGCCTGGTTCTCGGGCGCAGCAGGCCGTCAGTGTCAGAGGCCGAGCATGGTGGCGGCGTTGTCCTCCCAGGCCTGGTGGATCCGCACGTACACCCCCACCGAGGCCAGTGAGCGGTGCCGGGTCTGGTGGGCGATGGCCCGGTCCGAGGCGCCGCGCAGGTGGGCGTAGGTGACGAATCCGGCGCGCAGCGAGTGCGCCGACCAGGGCCCACCGCCGATCCGAGCGCGGGCGATGGCATTCTGCACCAGCACGTTCACCGACTCCGGGTGCAGCCCGCGGTCGGCGGGCCGGTTGGCCTTGGTGACCTTGCGCAGCACCGGCCCCGTGGTGATGGCAGCGGCGTCCAGCCAGGCGTGCAGGGCGGTGACCGGGCAGCGCTCCGGGCGGCTCGCGCGGGGCAGGACGACGAGCTCGGCGACGGTGCCGGTCTGGTTGGTCTTCGACCGGGGCAGCTCGAGGACCAGCCCGCGGGGGTGCTCGGAGACATGGTCGACGGCCAGGGCGGCGAGCTCGCTGCGGCGGAGTGCGGCGAAGAACCCGACCAGCAGCAGCGCCCGGTCCCGCAGCCCGGCCAGGTCGGGCTCGGGGGGTCGGGTGCGGAAGTGGCGCTGGTCGGGGCAGGCGGCGACGACGTCGAACAGGTCCGGCGGCATGAGTGGGGCGGCCTGTTCAGGTGGGGCGCCGTGGGTGCGGCGGATCCCCTCCCACACCGCCGACACCCGAGCCCCGGCGGCGGGGTCGGGGTGGTCGGCGAGCTGGTGGGCGAACCGGATCGCCGAGAGCCGCCGGCTCAGGGTGCCGACGGCGTGGCCGCGTCCGGCCAGGTCGGTGAGGTAGCCGGTCAGCGCGGCCGGGCCGGCCGGGAGCGGGGTCAGGTCGCGGGTGGTGCACCAGGTGGTGAAGTCGGCCCAGTCGCTGCGGTAGCCGCGCAGCGTGTTCGCCGCCCGTGCCGCGGCGACGTAGCCGGCCTCCTCCGCGGTCAGCGGCACCTCGGCGGCGAGCGCGAGCGCGGGTCGCCCGGAGCCGGAACCGGCCGGGTGGGCCGGGAACTTGAGGTCGGTCCGCTCCCCCGCCGCCGCCCCCGAGACGTCGCCTGACGTTATGACAGGTTCCTCGGCTCCTCCCCGTCCCGCGGGGGCCGGGACGGTCGAGGAGTGATCACGCACGGGCGGAGGCTAGCCGGGCCCACTGACAGTCCCGGCTCGCCGCGCCGAGAGCGTCTCGGGCTCCTACTAGATGGGATTCCCGGCATTATCGCGTGTGCCCCGATGATTCAGGATGACCTGCAGAGCCGACATCAAGCCGTGGCCTCCTCGAGTCCTAGGAGGAGTTCCGCAGTTCGGGCGGCGTGGTGGACGTGTAGGTAGTGGGCTGCGTCGGGCCATGAGGTCACGGTGGCGCCGTCTGCCTCGGCCTTGTCTGCGGTCTCGGCGAAGAACGGGACTGCGGCGCCACGGAGGTAGGTGATCGGCACGTCCGCCTGCTTCTGCGGGCTGGGCAGCGGTTCGCGGTGGGTGAGGACGGGCATGGGGGTGCATTTGCGGGCCATCCAGTCCCGGTCCGCGGGCTCGACGATCCCGAGTATGGCAAGGTCGACCGGTGGCCAGCCCCAGGGGTGCTCGGCGGGTGGCTCGCCGAACAGGCCCGGGAGCTCGGGGAGGATGTCGAAGGCGGCCTGGCCGGGTTCGGGGCGGAAGGCGTCGAGGTAGACCACCCGCGCGAGGCGTTCGGGGACCCGGCCGAGCACCCCGGTCACGACCATGCCGCCGTAGCTGTGCCCGACGAGCACGACCTCGGTGAGGTCCTCCCAGTCGAGCAGACGGCTGATGTCCTCGATGTGGGTCGACAAGCCGATGTCGGGACCCGCGAGGTGACCGCGGTCGCCGAGGCCGGAGAGGGTCGGGGTGAGGACGCGATGTCCGGCGGCGGTGAGAAGTGGGCGCAGGCGCGCCCAGTTCCAGCCGCCGGCCCAGGATCCGTGCACGAGGACGAAGGTCGCCATGGGGTCTCCAGTCTGGGGTCGGTCACTCGTCGAGCAGGTCGGGGTGGGCGTGGACGATGTCGTCGAAGAGGATCTGGAAACTGAAGCGGGCGAGTTTCGGGCTGCCGAACTGGGTATGGGCGAGTCGGGCGGCGGCGTCGTCGAGGTAGGCAGGGGTGCCCGCGGCCTCGGCGAGGAGCTGGACCTGGGCGGCTCGGTCGAAGCTGATGAACCAGTAGGCGGCCTCCTCGACGCTGCCGCCGACGGTGATCACGCCGTGGTTCTGCAGCACGACGGCCCGGTTTCCGCCGAGCGCTTCGGCCATCCGGCGCCCTTCGTCCTCCTCGAGTGCGAGCCCGTTGTAGTCGGTGTAGGTGCTCTGGTCCTCGAAGAACGCGCAGGCTTCCTGCACCACCGGGCGCAGGGGTGCGCCGAGGGCGGCGAGCGCTCGGCCGTGGATCGAGTGGGCGTGTGCTGCGGCGACGACGTCGGGGCGCAGGTCGTGGATCGCGGAGTGGATCACGAAGGCACCGCGGTTGACAGCGCGGGTGCCCTCGACGACGGCTCCGTCGCGGTCGACCAGGACGAGGTCCTTCACGCTGATCCGGCCGAAGGAGACGCCGAAGGGGTTGACCCAGAACTTCTCGGGGTCCTGCGGGTCGCGGACGGTGATGTGGCCTGCGACGCCCTCGTCGTAGCCGAGGCGGCCGAACAGCCGTAGCGCCACGGCGAGCTGCTGTTTGCGGTGTCGGCGCTCATCGGCCACGGACTCGAAGGTGGGTGCGGGCGGGATGCCCAGGGCCTTGGTCATGCGCGGTTCTCCTCTCCCGGGACGGCGGCGAGGCCGTCCACCTCGATCAGCCACTCGGGGAGGGCGAGCGTCGCCACCCCCAGCCAGGTGCTGGGGACGAGCGGGAGCTCGCCGCCAAAGGCCGCGCGGGCGGCTTCGAACACCGGCTCGACGTGGGCTGGGGACGAGTCGACGACGTGGATCGTGTACTTGAGCAGGTCGCGCGGGCGACCGCCGGCCGCCTCTAGGGCACGGCGCAGGTTGCCGAAGGCCTGTTCAGCCTGGGCGCGCAGGTCTCCCGGTCCGACGAGTTCGCCGCGGGTGTCGAGCGCCACCTGCCCGGCGATCGCGACGAGGCGGGACCCGGGCTCGACCATGGCGACCTGCGAGTACAGGTTCATCACCGGCGCGACGAGGCTGGTGGGGTTGAGGTACTGGACGGTCACGCTCTACCTCGATTCATCAGGTCATCAGACAACTTGGTGGACGGACGCAGCGGTGTCAATAGGTAGGGTCGTAGTCTGGGGGCTGTGATCGAGGACTGGCGCCCAGCCGCGCCGCCCGAGCGCCGTCCGCTGGTCGACCAGGTCATCGCCAGCCTTCGCGACCTGGTCGGATCTGAGGGACTGCAGCCCGGCGACCGCTTGCCGAGCGAGCTCAAGCTCGCTGAGCAGCTCCAGGTCGGTCGGTCGACTCTGCGCGAGGCGATTCGAGCGCTCTCCCACGCTGGCGTGCTGGAGGTGCGGCACGGGAGCGGGACCTTCGTCGCTCGATCCGACGGCGCGGAGCTCGCCGAACGGGTCGCCGCGGCGCGGGTGCCGGAGGTGTTCGAGGTCCGTACCGCACTCGAGGTCCTCGTCGCGCAGGTTGCCCCCGTACGGCGCACGTCTGCCCAGGTGGCGGAGCTCCGTGCGGCTCTCGCGGACTGCCGTGCGCACGCGGAATCGGGGGACGTGGCCGCGTTCATCGAGGCGGACTCCCGGATCCACCGGATCGCCGCCGAGGCCACCGGGAACACCGTGCTGGCCGAGCTGTACGAGTTCTTGCGCCGGTCGATTGAGCCCGCGCTCGTCGTCGTCGCTGACCTGGTGGAGCTGCAGCGGGCCAACGACCGCCACGAGGTGTTGATCGACGCCATCGAGTCGGGGGACGCCGCGGCGGCCGAGGCGGCCACCCGGGCACACCTCGCGGAGACGATGTCGTTGCTGGTCAGGTCACGCCGCTGAGGATCAGGCGTAGGCCGTGCTCGAAACGGTCGTCGAACCGGTCGTCCGCGAGGTGCGGGAGCGCGCGCCGCAAGGCCGGGTGGCCTGCAGGATCCAGCATCCCCGCGACCTGGTCGGCGACGGGACCTGGCGACCCCTGCTCCTCCTGCACGAGGCCGAGGGTGAAGTAGATCAGTGTCCAGCCCGTCCAGCCGGCCGTCCGCTCGTCGAGGTCGCCCGTGAGCAGTGCGTCCATCAGGTGCTCGGCGTACCGGAGTGTCGCCGGCTCCGCGCTGAACGTGCCCGCGACTACTCGGGCGCCGTCTCGATGGGCGAGCAGGGCGGCTCGGTAGCGGCGCAGCAACTCGCAGGTCCGGTCCCGCCATGGACTGGGGAGATCGTCGAAGGTGATCTCCTCGAGGATCGCGTCTGCCACCAGCTCGACGAGTCGTGCCTTGGTCTTGACGTGCCAGGACACTGTGTTCAGCCGGACGCCGACCCGGCCGGCCACGGCGCGCAGGCTGAGCCCGTCGATCCCCGTCTCCTCGAGCAGCCCGATTGCCGCCTGCACGATCTCGGCGCGACGGTCGCTGGGCACGCCCGCGAGCGTAGGTCACCGCGGCAGGTCCGCTGCATCGCCCGCCCAGGCGGCATGCCCGTCCGGACGGACCAGCACCGCCTCGACCTCCCTCCATTGCGGACGGTCGACCGGGGCGAGTTCGTGGATCGGGACGTTCGAGCCGGACTGAGCCCGGCCGGTCGCGTCGAGCACCACGGGGCGGCCTACCCGGAGTGCAGTCAGCACCCGGCCGCCGTCAGCCAGGGCGAGGTCGGGCACCCGGGCGCCGACCAGGTGGTGGGCGCCGGCAGGAGCGGGGTAGCGAACTCGCAGGCCGGAGAGACGCTCGGCGAGGCTACTCGCCAGCTCGGTCGACTCGGCGACCAACTCGCTCATCAGGGCGCGGAGCTGCCTGCCGTCTGCCGAGAAGTCGGTCATCAGCGCCGTCTGCGCCTGGGTGCTGCGCAGCAGGTCCCGTCCGACGGGGTACCGCTCGGCCTCATAGCTGTCGAGCAGATCGTCCGAGGCCGAGCCCCGCACGGCCGCGCCGAGCTTCCAGCCCAGGTTCATGGCGTCCTGGATGCCGACGTTCATCCCGACACCACCCGCGGGCATGTGCTGGTGCGCCGCGTCACCCGCGAGCAGCACGCGACCAGCCCGGTAGCGCTCGGCCTGACGGGACGCGTTGCCGAAGCGGGACAACCAGGTGGGCGAATGCATGCCCCAGTCCCGACCCGTCAGCGTCGCGGTCCTGCGCCGTACCTCTTTCAGCGTCAGCTCACCCGGCCAGTCGGTCCGGACATCCTCCTTCGCAATCCCCACTAGCCGGTACAACCCGCCGGGTAGCGGCACACCGAGGAGTTGACCTTCATCCGACCACTGACTAAGGATCGGCGGATCGGGCCGTTCCCGCAGTTGGACGTCGGCGAGCCAACCCAGACACGTCGACGAGGACCCGGGAAAGCGATGCCCGCTGCCCTGCGCACCGTGCTGTGGACGCCGTCGCACCCCACGACCCAGCCCGCCTCGACGACGCCCCCCTCCGCACACCGGACCGTCACGCCATCGGGATGAATGTCCAGAACCTCCACCCGGCGGCCGCGGCGCACGTCTGCCCCGAGCCGACGCGCGTGTTCCTCGAACAGCTCCTCGGTCCGGGCCTGCGGCAGAGCGAGCGTGAACGGGTAGGGAGTGTCCAGGGCCGTGAAGCCCAGCCGTGAGTCCAGCACTGCGAAGTGGCCGGTCGGCACCCGCATCCCTTCGCTTAGCGCCGCCTCCGCCATGCCACGGGAGTCCAGCACCTCGATCGTCCGCGGATGGATCGTCAGCGCCTTCGAGTTCGGATCCCGCTCCGTGCGCTGCTCCAGGACGACCACATTCACCCCGGCCGTCCGGAGCTCGGCCGCAAGCCACAAACCAACAGGGCCAGCTCCGACCACTACCACATCCACTGACTCCACCGTGCCTCCTTGGTCGATGACCAAGAGCGTAGGTCAGTGACCAAGGACGTGGCTAGGTGCACGTGGGCTCCGCCCTCACGACCCAGCGGGTTCGGCGAGCGATAGAACGCCAACGCACGGGCGCATCATCACCGGGAAACGACCGCGTACCTCGGCTGCGACAAGACCCCTCACCCGGACGCCGAGGTTTCGAGGCAGCAGCTGTTGAACTCGTTCGCCTCGAGCGGTACGGCCACACCACACCCACAATGGCCCGTAATCGTCTGGACGCCCCCGCTCCAGCGCGAGAGGCACTGACCAGGAGGTGGGCTCATGCGCCCGACGGCTTGCACAGGAAATGGGCGTCGCGCGCCGGCTGCGCCACCCCGACCGCCGAGCCGGCCACCGCACCAGCCGTGTTGTCTTCGCTGACCTTCCGCCCGTCCCTCAGCCGACGGGCAGTTGCCGCGCCGAGCCGCGGGAAGGATCACTTCCTCCCGCGGCTCGCGCATCAGACAGAGCTGCTCTGTACGCCAGGTCGTGCCCCGAGGGCCGATGCCATCTTCCGTCCGATCGGTTGTCTGTACGCATGAGCCTCGCGCCTTCCGCGCGTCAGGGGGCTGCCGCGCTGGGCGGAGGGCCGACGACCTCCCACTCCAGCGATAACCTCTGCTCGGCCACATCGTGCTCGCGTTTGGCCCTCTTCCGGGCCTCGTAGGTGGCGCGCCCGGGCACGCCCCAGAGTTCGACAGAGGTGGGCGGGTCGGTGTCGAGCAGCACGAAGTCCGGGAAGACCTCGTTGTGGGAGTCGTAGTGCAGCGGCTTGAGCACGCGCCGACCCGCCGCTATCAGATGATCGGCCATCCGTACCTCGTAGCTCGAATCCGCGGGCAGGTAGCAACGGTTGGTCAGCATCGCCGCGCCGTCGATCACGGTCAGGTTCCCGGGCGCGGTACGGTCCACGACCAGGAGCAGGACCCGGCGGGCGCCCTCGGGGAGCTGCTCGGCGAACGCCTGCGGATACGCGCGCCGCAGCCCGTCCCGGACCGAACTGCTCAGGTAGAGCGGGGTGCGCTGGTGGCGCAGCAGGATCCGCCATCCATAGCGGGTCTCGCCCAGCTCCCGCAGCTCTCCGAGCACCAGACCGCGCCGCTGCACACCGGCCTGCCTGCCTATTGCGGTGGAGTGGGTGCCGAGGCGGGCGGTGAAAGCGTCGAACTCGGCGTTGTGCGCGGCTGCGTGTTCCGGTCGGTACGGCGCGATCACATGCAACACTTCGGCAAGCGGGTTCTGCGCGAGCTCGGTCTCCGCGGCCGCCGTCTGCAGCGCGGCGTGGCAGTCGGCCCACCGGCGGCTCGTGTCCGGGCCGTACAGGTGCAGGCTGGCGTGCTCCCACAGGTAGTGCAGCAGACCCACCTGCGACATCGCGCGTCGTGACCTGCCAGAGCTGCGCGGCCTGACGACTGCCGCTTGGTCGGCTTTGGGGAGGCTTGGGGCGAGCTGGATATCGAGGCGGATCCGGACCGCGGCAGGCCCGCCACCACTGATCGCCTCGCTACTGTAGCCGGCGCGCCCCGTCAGGTACGGGGTGGTGCGGAAGAACCAGCAGCCCGGGGAGTGCTGGTCGCCCTCGCCGGGCCAGCACGCCAGATGAAAGCGCCCGGCGCGCAGCCGGATGACCAGCCGGCGCCCCTCTGCGTGGCACAGGCACTCGGCGTACCCGACAGTCTCCCGGGCCTGCGCGAACAGGGCACTGTGCCGCGACGGTTGAGCCCGCAGCTCGGAGAGCGCGACTACGTGCCCGGCCAGCCGCACCTGGCCGGTTCGTGGCGCTGACGCGCGGTCGCTCACCTGCCCGATCATGCTCGTCTCCGGCGGTACGGAGGTTTCTGTCGAGCGACGCTTCCGGCCAGTCGTGTCAGACGTTGTGGCACCTGGACGGGCCCGAGCAGCTGATCGACCGGTGACCGCGGGCTCAAAGGTCGAGGGCGGCCCGCAAAGCTCCATCGACCCGGGCCAATGTCGTGGCGTCGACCGTTCCTTCTTGCTTGCCGACCCAGGCGCGGTAGATCCGGCTCAGATCACCGGCGTAGGCCCAACCACGCCCGTGCACGGGAATCGCCAAGAGATCGCCGGGGTCGCGCTCGCGTAGCTCGATGCCGAGCAGCCAGGGCCGAGGCGAGTCGTTGATGCCGTCGCTGGACAGCAGAAGCACTGTGCGCTGCTGGTCAGGGGTCGAGGGCCGGGTATAGGAGCGAAGCTCACCCCGCCGCACGCAGGTCGTCCTCTGCCGCGGCCAGATCGGCGTCGTCCGCCGCGGCATCCACAGCAGCGTTGCCCCACTCGGTCCCGGCTCCCAGCCGGACCGCCTCCCGGCGGGCGGCGGCAGACAGCCACGCCGATGTGGAGATGCCGGCCTTCGCTGCCGCGGACTCGGCCATTGTGAGCGCCGTCTGATCGAGCGAGAGCGTCACCTTGCGAGTCGCCATACCAATGACCGTACCGCATGCCCGCTGAACCGACTTAAAACACGAGTCCCCGGGCCTCGGGGCCAGCGCCGCGAAGCATTCGTCATCGTCAGAACGCTGCAACGGGCCCGGCCGCCGACCACGCGATGCGCCCTTTACGAACCCGGTACGTCTGCGAGGAAGCGATCGAGGGCTCGCGCTGTGGTGGGGATCTCTGCGGTGAACGCGTCCTCGTCGCCCTGGGCGCGCTGGGTTCGCGTGCGACGAGGCCAGGTGGTTCGCGGCCCCTCGCGGGTGCCGGCGAGAGCGTTCACGCCGTTACCGCCGCCGACCGGAAGCCCGGGCAGTGGCAGCTGTGGTCGTTGGTATCGGGGTCGATCGAGCGGCAGGGCACGCCGTCCGGCGCGTCGGCGAGCTGTTCCCCGTGCGCCCAGGCACGGTGCCAGCACTCGGCGCAGTACGCCCCGAGGGTCGGGTGGACATCGCCCCGAGGAGGCCTTCCGCCGGCCCTGCGTCGGGTCAGGGCGTAGTGCTCAGCGGTGCCGCGGTGCCACACGCCGCGCGCGATTGCCGGCGGGAAGTCCGGCTGCTCGCGCAGCTCGTAGAGCCGCTGCCGAGAGAGCGGCTTACCGGGCTCGCCGAGCAGCTCCCGGAACTCGTCGACCCCAACTACTTGGGCGCGGGTGTCGCGCTGCTGCTCCGCGCGCGCCCGCAGCTGGTCGAGCGTGAAGCCCTCCAGTGAGGCGGTCTGCAGGGCAAGCCCGCTCTCGGCCTCCTCGCGTGCGGCGGCCTCGAAGCGCGAGAGGACCGACCCGAGCGGCTCACCCCGGGGGGCGGGCAGGGAGAGCATCCAGGTCACCTGCTCGAGCAGGCCGGGGCCGGTGGCGTGAGTGCCGGCTACCCGGGCACGGCTGTTCGAGGTGACGCGAGCGGCGGCGCGATCGCCCAGGCGCATGAGGTCGTCAGCCGGCTGAGGCGGGTCGACGAGGACGGTCAGAGTCAGCGAAAGCCAGGTCTCGACGACGGGTGCCACGGCGCGAGCTTCCCGTTAACCCTGACAATCTGTCAAGGGTTATGTCGTTCGCAGGTCGGGCCGGCGCATTCCGTCGAGGCCACCGAGTCGTTGCTCCACGCCCCCACATGGCTACGCGGCCGCCGGCAGCCGCTCGCAGGTAATGCGCCCCCAGCTCTCACGGAGCACGTAGCGGCCGCCGCCGCAGGCTGAACCGGTGAAGCAGGTCAGCATCGTCTTCGAGTGCCCTCGAGCTGCCAGCACAGCGCCGCGTACCCGCTAAGGTGGGAACGTGGCCGGTTCTGACGATCTCGAAGAGCGGGTGTCCGCGCTCGAGGCCGAAGTCCGTCGGCTCGCCGAGCGGGTTCAGCACAGCGAGCAGGACGCCGCCGCGGCGCGGGTGCTCGCCGGTGGAGCCGACCGCGACGTCGCCGAGGTCCGCGGCGAAATCCGTGAGTTTCGCGAGCAGAACAATCGCGTCCTCAACGCCATGCGCGATGACCTCGCCGACATGCGCGGGGACTTCGCCGGACTCCGGGGCGTGGTGTCCGAGCTGCGCAGCGAGATGCAGGACGGCTTCACCCAGATCCGCGGTGCGCTCGACGCGACGGCCGCCGGCCAGCAGCAGATCACTGCCCTGCTGACTCGGCTGATCGATCCCGACCAGTCCTCGGATCAGTAGGACGGCAGCGCTGGGATAGGGCTGCCCCCAACCCGGCACAGGACGCCTGCCGCCGTCACGTTCGTGCACGGAGTGCCAAGACCCAGTGCGCCGGTGGCTCTGCAAGGTGCAGTTCTGAGCGTAGATCCGGCTGTGCCCCCTGGAGCGGGCGCCGCTGCGCACCGCTCCCCCGGGCTAGATGGATTCCCCGCTGATCCCAGCACGGTTGTCTCGGCGCCGACTGCGCCTGCGCGGGACGCGGCCCTTCGAGCCGGGCACCTGATCCTTACGGGGGCGCTGCACCCGGCCGTCCCGATGGGCCCTGGGCCAGATGTTACGGGCGGAGTTCGACCGGCTCGGTCCGGCCACGATGAGGGTGAGCGGCGATGACCAGCTGCACCCCACCGAGCCCCGGGCCTTGAAACTGCGCAGACAGTGCCTAAAGCGCGCCGTCCTCCCGGCGCCAGTTCGCCGCCACCCCGCCCCCCACCGCGAGATACCCACGCCGTCCGGGCTGAGGACCTACAGCAGGCCCTGCGACCACCGCGCCCTGCGACAAACGTGCATGCGGACACCAGGCAGCAAGAGGAAACCAAGGGCCGGGCGCGGCTTCACGCGTGAGGTCCCGAACGAGCGCAGATCTCATAAGAGCGGCATCGCTCGGCGTGATCGTAGATCGGGCTCGTGATCATCAACTCCTGGCAGCTCGTCTTGTCGACGAGATCCTGCAGCTGAGCGAGGACGGTGTCGCCCGAGCCGACGACGTAGCCGTCCATGGCCTGCCGAACGATCTGCTCCTCCTCAACGGTGAAGGGGTGCGCGCCGGCCTCCTCGGGTGTGGGCAAGAGGGTGCGCTCCTTCCTGCTGCGTCGAAGGAGCCGGAGCTTGACAGATCCCGCGAGCCAGCGTGCGCGCACGTCGGTGTCAGCGGCAATAACCGGAACGCTCAAGATGTCCTGCGGGTGGGTGGCTGTTCCGTGTGCGGCATGGAAGGCGCGGCGGTACTCCAGCAACGCTGTGTCGATGGTCCCGGGGTTGAGGTGGCCGGCGAAGGCGTAGGGCAAGCCGAGCTTGCCTGCCAGCCGCGCGCTGTACTCAGTTGATCCCAGCAGCCAGACCTCTGGCTTGTTGCCCACAGCGGGCACGGCAGAGGCGTGACCGTCGAGGGCAGGCGCGAAGTGGGAGAGCAACTCGTCGAGCTGTTCCTCGAACGGCTTCGCGGTGCGCTCCGACGCGGGCCGGACGCGGTCGACTACTGCCCGCCGCCCGCCGAGAGCCCGGCCGAGGCCGAGGTCGATACGCCCGGGATGGAAGGCTTCCAACGTGCCGAACTGTTCGGCCAGCACCAGAGGCGAGTGGTTCGGTAGGAGCACGCCGCCGGAGCCGACCCTGATCCGCTCGGTCAGCGAGGCGATGCGCTCGATGATCACGCTGGTTGCCGAGCCGGCTACTCCCGGCATGCCGTGATGCTCGGGGACCCAGTAGCGCCGGTAGCCGATTCGGTCGGCACGTTGTGCCAGGTCGAGGGTGTTCGCGAGGGCTTCTCGAGCAGTTGATCCCTCGACGATGGGCACGGTGTCGAGCACCGAGAGCGGCACGCTAATGGGTCGCGGGAAGCCCACCGATACCCTCCTCCGCTTCGCCGGTGCTGGCCTTTTCGAGCTCGCGACTGACCCTGGTCATCCACCTGGCCCTGTCTCGCCACTTTCCGTCGAACTCGGGCTCGAGCTTCGGGTAAGGCGGTAGCGGGGTCTGGTACTCACCTCCGGACCATCGGATACGGCGACTGGCGGCCAAGGTCGTCAAGCCGTCGTCAATGGTCTTCGCGGCCTGCTGGGGGTTAGCGATCCCGCTAGGGTCCGCCGGGTGCTGTGAGCAGTACGGCGCCAGATGGGCCAGGCCATCGGTGATCTCACTCATGAGTTGTTCGCAGCGGGCAGCGGTGGCGGTCAGGCCGCGATCACGGGTCTCGTGCGTCTCCGGCAGCACGATGTAGGGGAATTCGTCGGTCAGGCGTTGCCAAAGCGGGTGGAGTCGCCGCACGTACACACGCCGGTGCAGGTCGTCGACACCGTCCCGCATCCGCGGGACCAGGGCGGCCAGGGGCGCAGCCGCCAGACCCGCGGCGAGCGTGATCTGCCCGCCGAGCCTGCCGACGTTGTACAGCGTGGTCAGAACCGGCCACTTCGAGCCCGGGAAGGCGATGTAGAGGGCCTGGCGCAGGAGGACGATTCCGTCGACGCCGACCTCCATCGCCCCGGCGCCTCCGACGACGAGCATGACGGCGATGCGGGCCCAGGCATGCCGCAGGTCCTGCAAGAAGCGGACCGCCCGGACAGTACCGAGGACCCAGAGGGCGAAGGGCACAGCCGACGAGCTCAGGTAGAAGACGATGTTCTGCCAGGTGCGGTAGTCCTCCGGGATCCGCGGATAGTGCCAGGTACCAGGTGGTGCCATGTACTGGACGAGCAACATGACAGCCATCGCTGCGGCGATCATGCCGAGCTCCCGTGTGGCCTGGCGCCATCTCTCGGTGAGGTTCCCGTCGGCAGGGCCGACCAGCAGGAAGAAGGCCGCGAAGCTCCAGATCATCACCGCCCAGGCGATGTTGCTGAAGTGCACGACGTCCAGGGCTTCGTGTAGCGGTTCGAAGATCCCGAACGGCAGGCCGAAGGTCACGACGAAGGCGATGCTGCTGACGCCTACCACGAGGACTCGCAGGGGCAGATCCTTCGGGTGGCGCAGCAGCTGGCGCCATTGCCACGCCGCGACTGTCACCAGGACAACTGCCGTGGTGATCGAGAAGGAGAGCTTGACGTTCATGCCCAGTCGCTGCGCCTGAGGCCGAAAGCCGCGGCCATGTTGTGTTCGGGGTGGTGTGCGGGCAGCGCGAGGCTGTCGGGTCGGGCCCGCCGCCGTGCCATTCGAGCGAGCATGCGGGCGCCGGCTTCTGCCTCCCACTCCTGCCAGCCCTCGTAGAGGCTGGGTCTCGATGGTCCGGGATCGTCGCCCTCGTCGAACGGGGTCCCGCAGGTCAGCGCTGCGTGGCCTGAGAGGTGGTCACGGACGAGATGGATGACCTCGTGGTAGATCACGGTTGCCTGCTGGGCCGTCGGTGCTGTGCGCTCGTAGAGGATTCTGTCGCGGTGCTCCTGGACGACGAGGTGTCCGATCGAGGTCGTCGCACCGAGATCAGCGGCTTGGAGCTTGATGGGGCGGCCGCGCTGCTCGGCGAGGCGACGACACAGTTCGTGGGGTGTGAACGGGGGCCGGAGCGCGAGCTCGGCGAGGAGGTTGCGACAGAAGTTCTGGAGTTGCCCAGAGCTGAGCTGGTGCGCCACCCGGGCCTCCCCTGCTTCAGCTGGCCGCTTGAGTCGAAGGAGGCCGAGACCCCATCTACATGTCTTGATCATGCTATTGGCGTCATCGCTGCGTGAGCACTGTGAACGTCCGATCGGTGGACGCGGATCGAGCAGGCCGGCTTACCGAGCGTCCTCGTCGTCGTCCTCGAGCAGCGCGCGAGCAAGAGCCAGCATCATTGACGTGCGCTCCCGTCGATCGACGCCCCCGCCGACGGCTCCGCGGTGCGCGGTCTTCGTGACCCCGGACGCGCGTAGCGCCCTCTGCAACTCCAGCGCAGCCGCACGCTCCTCGGCTTGTGCTTTGCGTTCGGCTTCCAACTTGGATGTCAGTTGGGCAGCTCGCCGGTCGAGCTCGTGTTCGACTTCCTCTGCGACGACAGGGTCAACGAAGTAGCCGATTCTGACGTCAAAGAACCAGGCCAGCGCCTCGAGCGTCCTCATCGTGGGGTTGCGCTTCACCCCTCGGCGCAGCTCACTGAGGTGGGACTCAGACAGTTCCCGTCCTTCGGCGCGGCATGCCGCGACGACCTCGTTGTTGCGCCATCGGCGCTCGGGAGCGTGGGGCGGGCGGTGCACCTCGAAGAGCCGCTCGAGACGATCCGCCAGAGTCCGCGGCGTCTCCTCGGCTCGATCCTCGTTCGGCACTGACCGCCCCCTCGAATGGCTTCCGCTGACGCAGGCCCAGCGTAGTCCACGCATCCGTTCTCGACAGAAAACTTCGCTGCAGCGCAGCCATCTAGGTGATATGGGGGTCACCATCACCCCATAGGGGCGTTGAGCTCGACTTACGGCCCGTTCCTCTCGCTCAGCGTTCACCACTCCCCCTGCGAGGTCCCTCCGCTACAGCTAGAAGGAGTATGTCGAGCGCTTTAGAGAGCTACACCGAGTTGCAGGCAGCGCACGTACGTCTCACCCGCCGCCAGCGAACGTCGAGACCTTGATCTAGACAGATCGGAACATCTCAGCGTAGAAATCTGCTCCGAGAGCATCGCCTTGCATCGCCGAGGCGTTCGGCGGCAACCGTCGTAGCGCTTAGCGGGCACGGCTGACTACAGGTCCCGCGATAGTGAGGACGACCTGGGGGTGAACGAGTGAGGCGATACCGGCCGCAGCCAGCTTCGATCTCGTCCCCTGCATGCTCGATCACCCGGTCTGGAGCGTGACGAGGATGCGCCGAGCACGTCGCGGCGTCGAGGAGTTGCCCTCCTGGCAGGTGGCTCCAGGGCTGGGGGGCGCCCATCGACGAGCAAAAAGCGTGCAGGACCGCCCTGAGGACCATCCTCCGGCTTCCCAGGTTTATCCAACCATCAGTGCGCAGCTCGCCGGCACCGCATCCGTGCCGCCGGCAACTGAACCTGACATACGGGCCGATCTCACCGCCCGCCTCGAGGAGCCACCAGGGTCGGCTCTGTTCACCCACCCGCTCGTCAGCACTGAGTCGACGGAGGACCTCGGCGAAGATGTCGGCCCGCGGCAGCTCGCACAGTTCAACAAGGGCTCGCAGTTCACGGCTGAGCAGGGCAGGACGGAGTTGTGGGTGCCCGAGCCCGCCCGTCAGGCCCACCACCCGTTCCACCCGCTCGGTAGCGCTTCGGACCTGACCGCGGAGGATCAGGCCGCGGAGGATGAGGGCGGCGCCTCAAGCGTGGCCCGCCAACCCGTCCTGGCCTGCCGCCCGATCCGCCTTGATTGGCGGATGGAGCGGTCCATTGAGGAGCTGGAGCCGATTGACGAGGCCCACGCTGCGGCGTTCGCGGCGCGGTTCGCCGCGGACTACCTGTCGTGGGACGAGGACTATCCGACCCGACGTGCCGAGGTGCTGCGCGAGTACCTCGGCGACCCCAGGGGCGCCACCCTGGGCTGGTCCGGGGTGGGTAGGCAGCGCGTAGACGTGGTTCTGCCCGGCCGCACCAAACACCTCGACGACGGCCGGGTGCTCGTCGAGGTCGTGGTGCGTGTCGCCACCTACGAGCGCGCCTACCCACCTCCGGCCGAGAAGGCCAGCCAGACCGTTGACGGGCCGCTCCCTGAAGGCGGCCGCTACGTCGGGCCGTCCAGCGCACCCGATCCGGACTCGTCCGCCTGGCAGTTCGCCTCGTGCGACTGGGTCCGGCTCGCCCCACCGATCGCGCGGGCTCCAGACCGCCCCGCCGGCCTGATCGTCGACATCTCCCCCAACCACCGAATGAGGTCCCGCGATGCCCGCTGACCAGCACAGCTCCTGGGCAGACGACCCAGCACTGGCGCCCTGGAGCAGCCCACCGCTGTCACGCCAGTCCGGCCCGCACAGCGATGTGACGGGGTCGCGTACGGATGGCGACTCCACGCTGGCCGCTCCGACTCGTTGTGCGCCACCCCGCCCATCGTCACCGACCCCGGACTTGCCAGAACCGACAATCACTGGAGATGCTCCCTCCGCGCCGCCGCCGAAGCGTTCCCCGGTGGTTGCCGGTCCCTGGAGCCTCGGCCCGCCGACCGCTTCCACGACAGAGCAGACGACCCCGCGGCCGGAGCGCCCGTCGCCGGGGCCGCGGGCGGAGGGCACCGCAGACTCGTTGTCGTATCAGCAGCTGGTGCGCACTCGCCGAGACCGGCCGCGGGAGGGGTGGCGGGGAGCGGTCTACACGCTCTCCCGGGGCCGGATGAACCCCGGGCTGTCGCCGACGGAGGCGGATCGCCGACAGAAGATCGCGCGGATGCAGACCCAGCTGGCCGGCTGGCACACCATCACCGTGGCGTCGATGAAGGGCGGGATCGGCAAGACCACAGTGTCGGCGCTGCTCGGGCTGGTGCTGGCCGAGTTCCGCGGGGACCGCGTGGTCGCGCTGGATGCGAACCCGGACGCGGGCACCCTGGCGGATCGGCTGCTGGGCCAGCCCGTCCCGTACACGGTGCGCGACCTGATCCGGAACCTGGACACGATCCACTCGCTGACCGACGTCGCCACCTACACCAGCCTCGCTGGCCGGCTGCAGGTGCTGGCTTCCGAGCAGGACCCGGCGATGTCGGAGTCGTTCAATAAGGACGAGTACCTCGCGGTCACCGACGTGCTCAAGCGCTTCTACAACATCATCATCACCGACTCCGGGACCGGGCTGCTGCACTCGGCGATGGCCGGCGCCCTGGAGAACACCGGCACCCTGGTGATCGCCGGTGCTCCGACGGTGGACGGCGGGTCGCGGGCGGCGAAGACCCTGGACTGGCTCAAGGAGCACGGGTTCGAGGAGCTGGTCACCAACGCCGTCGTGGCGATCTCGCTGCACCAGGTGTCCAACAACATCGACCGGGCCGCAGTCGTCGACCACTTCGCCCAGCGCTGCCGCGCGGTGGTGGAGATCCCCGGCGATCCGCACCTGGCCACCGGCGGGCTCATTCAGCTCGACCAGCTGCGCCCGCGCACCCGCGACGCCGCGATCAGCTTGGGCGCGCTGGTGGCCGACGCGTTCCACCACTCCCGCAACCATCGGCGCCCGTCAGCTCGCCCCGGCCAGCCCGATCCCGAGCAGGACTAGCGATGGGTGTCGGAATGGCGGCCGCTGCAGCGGCGTTGACTGTCGCCGCGGGTCTTGTGCCGTCAGCCGTGCCGAACGCGCAGGCCTCGTGCAGCTGGCGGCTCTCGGCGAAGGTGCTCTACCAGGAGCTGCGGGTGGAGAGCACGGCCCGTGCGGTGGAGCTGCGCAATCTGTTGGAAGACGCGGGAGTGAGCGCCCCGGATTTCCTTCCAGCCAGCTGCATCAACGGATCGGCCAGCGGCGACTCTGGCGGCGGCGGGTCCGGCGGGGGTGGGTCCGGGGGTGGCGCAGGGTCTTCCTTGGGTTCGGGGTCGATGGGTTCAGGCGGTGGATCCATCGGCACCGGCTCGGGGGGCTCCGGAGACGGGGAGACCGGAGAAGACTCGGTCGGGGCGGGCGGCGGTGGCTCGCCCCGACCGAGCACCAGCGCCGGCACCGGCTCCGGCACCCGGTCCGGCATCGGGTCCGGTTCGAGCAACGGCAACTGCCCGACAACAGCGGCGGACAAGTTCAGCTGGGGCAGCCCCAACCGGGCCGACGAGTTCGACGCCGAGTCTTCGAAGGACGAGTGGGGCATCTACGACGGGGCCGGGCACGCCGGCAATGGCACCCGCTCCCCCGCGGCGATCTCCGTCTTGGACGGGCTGCTGACCATCACCGGCGACCCCAGCGGGCAGAGCGGCGGGATGGCCTGGAACCCGGGCCAGATGTACGGGCGCTGGGAGGGCTGCGTGCGCTCCCCGGCCGGCTCCAACGACCTGCACAGCCTGCTGCTGCTGTGGCCGGACGCGGAGAACTGGCCCGAGGGCGGCGAGGTCGACTTCATGGAGATTTCCGACCCGGACCGCCGGTCCGTCGACGGGTTCCTGCACTACGGCGCCGACAACTCCCAGGAGACCGCATCGGTCGACGTCGACGCGACCCGGTGGCACGCCTTCGCCGTGGAGTGGACCGCCGAGCACATTGCCTACTACGTAGATGGCGAGGAGTGGTTCGAGACCACCGAGAAGAGCCACCTGCCGCCCGGGCCAATGCACCTGACCATCCAGCTCGACAACTTCGGCAACCCGGACCAGCAGACGAGCATGCACGTCGACTGGGTCCGCCAGTACAGCGCCGACGGGGCCAGCAGCTCAGGCGGCAGCTCGGCCGACATCGGCGCACAGGGCGACGACGAGTCCAGCGATGAGGAGCCCGGTCACCGCTCCCGCGCCGCCTCTTCCGACCAGGGCTCGTCCCGGGACAGCCGCGACGACGGGTCCGGCGGATCCGACGGCTGAGCGCTGCGCCTGCGTGACCTTCCCTCCCCTACCCAGCGACGAGCTCGCTTCCTGTTCAGGAGTCCTCATGTCCGCTTCCCGTAGAGCGGCGACGGTCGTGCTGGTCACGGTCGCCCTGACCGCAGGCCCCGCGGCCGGCGCCGCGGCCGCGGCTTCGCTCACCGACACCCTCACCTGCACCCGCGAGACCGGTCCCGACGCCGACAACAGTGCCGGCTCCAGTGCCCCCGACACGGGTTCGTCGAGCGGCGACGCAACCGGGTCGCCCCAGCTCGACCCCAAGATCCTCGAGCAGGCACAGGAACTCGTCGATCAGACCCGCACCCTGCTCACCACGCTGATCAGCTCCGACGACCCCCGCGCGGCGACCCTGGTGCAGGAGTTCCGCGCGATGGGCTTCACCCCGGCGGTCGCCACCGGCTGGCGTCAGCGCGCGCACGACCTGGCCGACGCCCTGATGACCAACAGCGCCCCGGCCGCACAGCAGCTCGCCGTGGTCTTCGCCGCAGCCGGGTTCTCCCCCACTCCGGCGGACCTGCGCGACGGGCCAGCGAACCCGCAGCCGGCCGCACCGCCGCGCCCCCAGGCGGCAACCGCGAACGCGGTTCCGGCCGTGTCCGCCGCCGTGCCCGCGGGTGACTCGACCAGGGTGGGCGGCGCGATGAGCGCGGTGATCTCTCAGGTCGCCGAGGAGGCAGAGCTGGCCGCAGACTCGACCGCTCAGCACAGACCTGCCGCACAAGACAGCGCCGACGTGCAGGTCTGCAACCAGGACAGCTCCGCCGCAGCCGCCGGGGGCCCGGGGACAGGGGGCACGGGAACAGGGCGTACAGCCGAGGCGCAGCCGTGGGCTCAGGACGTGCACGATCTGGCCCAGGAGCTGGCGCAGCAACCCGACGATCCCGATGCGCAGACGTTCGCCGACAAGCTCCGCGACGCCGGCTTCGACGCCCAGCCCGACGCCGCGGGCAACAACGTCAGCAGCGACGTCCAGACCCGTGGCAACACGGCTTCGGCCAACTCGGCGCCGGACACGGGCACGGACTCGGACGACTCGGACCGGAGGGCCTCGGCACAGCCGCCGGACGGTTCGGTCGCCGCGACACCTCGCGAGGGCGATCTTGACGAGCAGGTCGCGGCCCTTTCGCAAGCGCTCGGGCAGGCCCACGACGACCCCACCGCGCAGGCACTCGCGGACAAACTCGCCGAGGCCGGCTTCCCGCAGGCCGACGACGACGAGACCGGAGATTCTGCGCGAGGTTCTGTGAGAGGTTCTGCGGGCAGCTCGGCCCCCCACCATGCAACTCGTGACGACTCGTCGAGCTCGCCGGGCCGCAGCGCAGATCGCTCTCCGGGGGACAGGCGCCCGCGGGGCGGAGCGCGCGACGACGACCCAGGCGAGGACAGCAGCAACAGCCGCACCCACGCGGACAACGCCGACAGCCGGCAGCGGAGCGAGCCGGACGCGGACACCGAGGAGCGGCAGGACGACGAGCGGCAGGACACGGACCAGGGCGGCGAGCCCCCTGCTGCCGGCTTGGCGCCCGCCCCGGCCGCGGCGGCCACCGCGGACACTGCGGCGTGGGACCGGCTCGCGGAGTGCGAGTCCGGGGGCGACTGGTCGATCGACACGGGCAACGGCTACAGCGGCGGGCTGCAGTTCGACGGCCCCACGTGGAGGGCCTACGGCGGCGGGGAATACGCCCCGTCGGCGGCCGAGGCGACGCGCGAGCAGCAGATCGCGGTCGCGGAGAAGGTCCGGGAGGACCGGGGCGGCTACTCGGCATGGCCGGCCTGCTCGCAGCGGCTGGGCCTGGAATGACCGCGATGATGGAGCGCCCACAGGGGCCACCTGCACCCGCACCTGGCCCGGCCGAGACGACGCCGCGCCCGGCAGCCTCGATCGACGAGCTGCTGCACCCGTTTGCGGCCCTGTTGCGCGAATCCGCCGGGGAGCACCAGGTGGACTACGCCGACGTCGAACCGGTGGTGGACACCGCCGCCGGGCTGGTCGCGGCCGGTCGTGCCGCGGAGGCCCGGCACGCGGCCGCGGAGGCCGGAGCGGGCCTGGCCCGAATGGCCGAGCTGGATCTGCCGAACGTGGCCTCCCGCCCGCAGGACTGGTCCGGGTTCGGCGCGGTCCTCCCGGTACTGGCCGGCTCCCCGGGGGCGGGCGCCTCGGCACTGGCAGCCGCGATGGCGGATGCACTGCAGCTCGCCGCGCGCTGTGTGCTGCTGATCGACGCCGCAGATCCGGCCCGCTCCGGGTTGGCCGGCGCCGCCTCGGCGGAGGGGCCGTGGCTGTCACCGGTGTCGGACCAGGTGGCGATCCGCTACTCCTGGCGCGGGCACGCGCTGCTGGCCCGCCTGGAGTCGCCGCTGCCGGTGATCACGCCCAGCCAGGTCCCACCGCCACCGCAGTGGCTGCCCGAGGTCGACCCGTTGCACGTGACGGTGGTCGACATCGGCCATGACGGCTGGCGGACCACGGCGAACCCGCTGCTCGGCGCGGGCGGCTGGTTGCGCCGCGGCACCCCCGCGCCGCGACCAATCCTGGTCGTCCGCCCGACCCGCCCGTCACTGCGGCACGCCGAACAGGTCCTCGCCCGCCTCGACCCGTGGATCTCCCGGGGGGTGGCGCTGCCACCGTTTCAGCTGGCCGTCACCGGGGCGAAGCGCTGGCCGGGCGGGGTCACCGGCGCGGCAGGGCGGCGCCTGGACCCGCTGCTCGACGACGCCCTGTTTATCCCGCACGACTCCGAGCTGGAGATCGGCGGAGTCACCGACGAGCTGGTTCCGGACAAGGTCCTCGCCGTCGTCTGCCCTCTTCTCGCCGACTGGGGCCTGCTGCCCGAGCTCGGCCGTTCGCGCTCACGAAAGGCCCGCCGCTGATGTCCACCCCGACCCTGTTCACCGTCGCCGTGACCACGCTGCCACAGGTTCTCGCCCACGTCGCCGAGCAGCTGCTAGCCCAGGAGCTGCCGAACCCGAACCCAACCGCCCCACCCGGGGCGGAGAACATCACCAACGTCCTGGGCTACATCAAGTGGGGCGCCGGCGCGGCCATCGTGGCCGGGTTCTTCGCCGGCGTCGCGCTGTTCGCCGGCGGGCGCATCGCCGACCACCACCGGTTCGGTCGGATGGGCGCGATCACCATGTTCGCCAGCGTCGGCGCCGCGTTCCTCTACGCCGTGGGCTACTCGGTGCTGGCCACCTTCGCCACGGGCTGACGCCGGTGAGCGAGATCTTCAGCCCCAACAGCTCCGGCAGCTCGACTGGCAGAACCAACGACGCTGATGCTCGACGCGCGGGGCGCCTCCGCGTGCCCGGCCCGCCGCCCCCCGATGCCGGCCCCAACCGCCGGCAAGCCCTGGTCGTGCTGTCCGGAATCACGGTGGCCGTGGTGGCGCTGGTGGCCGGGCTGGTGGCGCTGCTGCTGGGCGTAGGCCGCGACGCGGGCCCGACCCCGCTGCCGGGCACCGGCGCGGCGGCGCTGGATGGCAAGGGTTGGGACCTGGCGGCGCAGACCGCGCTCGCGACCCGGGCCATGCCGCAGTTCCCCAGATCGGCGTCGCAGCCGCACACCTTGTCCTCCGACAGCGCCGGCCCACCGTTCAGCCTGCCCGCCCCCGGAGTGATCGCCGGGCGATATGTGCCGGGCGGGTTTCCCGCCACGGTGGAGGGCGCGATCGCCCAGCAAGCGGCCCTGATGGTGGCCGGGCTGGCCGGCGGCGACCCGGACACCTACGCCGCCGCCTACACCTCGGTCGCGCTGCCGGGTGCCCCGGCGGCCGCGGCAGCCCGGCTGACAGCCGAGCTGCGGGTGTTCCGCTCCCGGGCCGGGCTGCCCGCGACCGGGCCGATCGCCGGGATGCAGGTGACCTACTCCCCCACCTCCGCGCTGGTGAAGGGCACCACCGACGGCGGCCGCTACGCGGTGGTGTGCGTGCTCGGGGAGCTGACCGTGCAGTACCACGGCCAGATCGCATCCGGCGGAATCGGGGACTGCCAGGCGCTGCGCTCCGGCCTCACCGCCGACGGAGCGACGGAGTGGCGGGTCTCCCCCGGCGCGGCCGCGGCCTCGAGCCCGGACCTGTGGCCCGGCACCGCCGAAGCGGTGGCCGCCGGATTCCGGCCGCTCACATGAGCCGGCGCACGACGACGCGGCGCACGACGGTCCGGTGCACGCCGGTCCGGCGCATGACCACCCGGGACCGGATGAGGGAGGGCAGGGTCGATGGATCTGGTCGCTGACGCGGTCAACGGGTTCGTCTCCTCCGCCATCGACAAGGTGATGAAGGCGGTCTGGGCGGCCGCGCTGTGGCTGCTGCGGGGGGCGTTCGAGCTCGTCGACGCCCTGCTCGGGTTCGGCGACGGCTCCAACCTCGTCGACGCCGACGGGCGGCTGTCCGGGGACAGCCCGCTGGCCGGGGTGTGGCCCACCCTGTTGTGGATCTCCGGAGTGGTGGCGTTGGGGCTGTTCTTCTGGCAGCTGACCACCACCGCCGCCCGCGGCGGGGCCGGGTTCTGGCGTGCGGTGTCCGGGCCGGTGGCCTACGGCATCGCCATCGCGATGACGTTCGGCATCGTGGCCGCCCTGCTCGGCGGCGCGGAGGGGCTGACCACCCTGCTGCTGGAGAAGGGCCTGGACGCGGCCAACTTCCAGACCCTGCTCACCGAGGGGGAGATGAAGACCGTCTTCGCCGACAACCCCGAGCTCGGTCTGGCCAGCCAGGCCGACGAGACCGTGCGCGCGGTGATCCTCGGGCTGATCGCGCTGTTCGGGGTCATTCCCGCCGCCGTGGGCTTCGCCCTACAGATGATCTTCCGGCAGGCCGTCATCTGGATCCTGCTGGCCACCATCCCGATCACCGCGGCGGGGCTGATGACCCAGACGACCTCGACCTGGTTCTGGCGCAGCCTGCGCTGGATGCTCGCGGCGATCCTGATGAAGCCCGCCCTGGCCCTGGTGCTGGTGATCGGGGTGAACCTGATGGCCGCCCCGACCGGGGTCGGGGGCCTGCTCGTGGGTACCGGTGTGCTGCTGGTCGCGGTGTTCTGCCCGATGACGATCTACCGGCTACTCGCCTTCGTCGAGCCCGGCACCCAGGCCGGCTTGGCGCTGCGCTCGCTGGGCTCGTCCGGTTCGGGGTCGGGGTCGGGTGCGGGCTCGGGTGGCGGTTCGTCGGCCGAAGAGGCCAACACCGCGCGCTTCGACGCCGCCTCCGGCGGCGCCGGTGGTGGCGCGGGTGGTGGCGCGGCTGGAGGGGGTGCGGCCGCGGGTGGGTCCGGCGGTGCCGCTGCCGGTGGCGCGGGTGCCGCGGCCGGCGCGGCGGGCGGGTTCGCCGCGGTCGGTGCGGCGGTGTCCGGGGCCGCGCACGGGGCCTCGAACTACGCCAACAGCCAGATGGACGCCAGCGGGATCGGCGGCGGCGCCGGCGGGTCCCGCCACGCAAGCTCCGGGCAGTCCGGGCAGGGCGGCTCGTCGGCGGGCGGTTCCGGTGCGGCGTCTCAGCCTGGCGGGTCGGTCGCCGGAGGCGATGATGCCAGCGCCGCGGGTGGCCCGGGGTCGCCGGACGTGTCGCCGATCGGCGTCGGCGACCCGGGCAGCGGGGCCGGGGAAGGGGTGGCGGCGATCGAACCGGCGTCTGCGCAGGCGGACACCGGTGGCGGGCCCGGCGGGGGCGGTGCGGGCGAGACGCCCCCGCCGGAGCAACCCCTAGACGCCGAAGGCAGCTCGGGCGGCCCAGGTGGCGGCGCTGGCGGCGCTGGTGCTGGTGCTGGTGAAGCGAGTGAGGCGGTGATCCCGTGAGCACGACGACACGCGATCGAGAAACGGGTGCCGTCGGGCCTCGGGTGTATCGGGGGCTGAACACCAAGGAACGCTCCGGGTGGGTGCTGGGCCTGACCCCGATACAGGCGCTGACCTGCCTCGGGCTGGCCGCCCCGGTCCTGCTGGCCATGTCGGCGGGCCGCTGGTCGGGCGCGTTCACCTGGCTGGTGCTCAACGGCGCGCTCGCCGCCCTGGTGGTCGTGCCGATCCGCGGGCGGTCGGCGCTGCGCTGGCTGGGCGATCTGCTGCTGTTCCAGCTGGGTGTGCTGCTGCGCTGGTCTCCCTGGCAGTCCCGGGCGGCCGCCGGTGACCCCGGGCCGGCCCACGAGCCCGACCTGCCCGGCGTGCTGGCCCGCCTCACCTTCCCCGACGGCCCACCGTTTCACCACCAGGGCCGGGTGTGCCTGATCCACGACACCGTCGAAGGCCGCTGGGGCGCCACCGCGCGGCTGACCCACAACGGCGTTGGGATGCTCTCGGACGCCGAATGCGAGCGGCTCGCCGCCCGGCTTGGCACCCTGCTCATCGCGCTCGGCCACCGCGAGGTCGTCGACCGCCTGTCGCTGTATGTGCGCACCGTGCCCGACGACGGCACCGAATACGACGTGTGGCGCGCCGCCCACGAAGACCCCCGCTCCCCGGAGCTGGCCCGCGCGGCCACCGACGAGCTCGACCACACCATCGGCTCGGTCAGCGTGCGCACCGAGCTGTTCGTGACCGTGTCCGGCTCCGAGACCGCCCTCAACCGACCGGCCAAGGCCGCCGGCGGCGGGATCACCGGCCGGGCCTACGGCCTCTACCGGGTCCTGGACGGCATCGACGACCAGCTCAAAGCCCTCGGCGTGCGCACGGTGTCCTGGCTGACCTCCGCCGGGCTCGCAGAGGCCATCCGCACCGGATTCAACCCGGCCGCGGCCGCCGGCCTGACCGCCGCGCACCTCACCCACCCCGACCCGGGCCCCGACGGTGAGGACGGGCTGCCGATGGCGGCCGCCGGTCCCACGCTGGCCCCCAGCCCGTCGGCGCGCGCCTACCACCACGACGGGTTCTCCTCGGTCTCCTACACGGTGCTCATGCCCGAGGCCGGCACCGTGTTCGGGTCGCTGGGCCCGCTGCTCGCGGTCCGCACCGCCGGGGAACGGCGCACCCTGGCCATCCACTACGAGGTCCTCTCCCAGCGCGCCGCCCAGCGCGCGGTGCAGCGCGGCCGGTTCCGCAACAACGTCATGACCGACTACAAGGCGGCCAAGGGATTCACCACTACCGCCGTCGACGCCCGGCGCGCCGGCGGCGCTCGGGCGCAGGAATCCGCGGTCGCCGCCGGGCACGCGATGGTGCGCTACACCGTCGCCGCCTCGGTCACCGTGCCCGCCGGATGGAATCTCGAGGACCACGCCGCGAAGCTGGAGAACGACGCCTCCGGCCGGTTCCGGCTGCTGCGCCTGGAGCTCGCCCAGGACTCCGCGTTCGTCTCCGCCGCCCTCCCGGTCGGGGCGGGCCTGCCCCGCATGCGCGGAGCGCTGAGCTGATGGGCCTGCTGAGCAGCCTGCTGCCCAGGCGTTCCCGCGACCGCAGCACCGATCGGCGGGGCGCCCTCGAGCTGCTGGCCACCTTCGGCGGCGCCCCCGCCCTGTCCGGCCCGCCGGTCGACCCGGCCGCGGCCGAGCAGGACCAGGACCGGCGGATCAACCGACCGACCGCGCCGCGACGCGGGCACACCGAGCCCGCCGGTGGCTGGTCCCCGGTGGACGCCACCGCCCGGGTGCCGGTCTACCAGGCCACCACCGGCGAGATCGGCGGGCTGTTCCCGCTGCTCGCCGCCAACGGGGTCCCGGCGGTGGGCGCCCGGATGGGCTACGACGTGCTCTCCGGCGGCGCGTTCTACTGCCACCCCATCGAATGGCTGCTGCGCGGCATCGCCACCAACCCCAACATCGTCATCTTCGGCGAGCCCGGCCGCGGCAAGTCCTCCACCGTCGTGGCGTTGGTGCTGCGGATGATGCTGTTCAGCATCAAGACGCTGATCTCCGGCGACGTGAAAGGCGAGTACACCCCGCTGCTGCGCGCCCTCGGGATCACCCCGATCGCGCTGGGCCGCGGCAGCTCGGCTCGGCTCAACGCGCTCGACCTCGGCCCGCTCGCGGCCCGCTGGGACACCTGGTCGCTCGAGCGGCAACGCGAGGAGCTCGCCGGTGTGCTCGGGCGCTGGACCACGCTGCTCGCCGCGCTGGCCGAAACCCAGGGCTACTCCCCCACCGTCACCGACGAGCTCGTGCTCGCCACCGTGCTGCGCCGCCTCGTCGGCGCCGCCGACGGCTACACCCGCCTGCGCCCGATCACCATCCCCGACGTCGCCCGCGAGCTCGCCGACCCCGACGACACGCTGTGGGCCGACGCCCGTTTCGCCGGGCGCCGGCAGTTCCTCGACCACACCCGCCTGATCACTGACGCGCTGGCCAACCTGGTCACCGGCCCCCTGGCCGGGCTGTTCGACGAGCCCACCAACTTCGAGCTGGACTGGGACGCCCCCATCCAGTCCATGGACCTGTCGCTGCTGCGCAGCCGCGGCGACCAGGCCATCGCGGTCGCCCTGACCTGCCTCGGCTCCTGGTCGTCGATGATCACTGACCTACAAGACGACGGCGACGTGCGGGTCGTGGTCCGCGACGAGGTGTGGCGGCAGATGCGCCTGGGCCTGCGCGCGGTGCACGCCGTGGACTCCGACCTGCGGCTGTCCCGCGCCGAACGCAAGATCCAGCTGCTTGTCATGCACAAACCCTCCGACCTGCTCTCGGTCGGGGCCGCCGGCTCGCAGGAAGTCGCGATCGCCAAGGACCTGCTCGCGCTGTGCTCGACCCGGATCCTGCTCGGCCAGTCCACCCGGGTCGCCGACGAGCTGGCCACCGAGCTCGCGCTCACCGAACGCGAACAAGACGTCGCCGGGGGCTGGGCCATGGAACGCCGCGGCCGCGCCCTGTGGAAGATCGAGAACAACCCCGGCTACAAGGTCCAGACCGTGCTCTCCAGCGTCGAGATGCGCGTCTTCGACACCAACGCCCAGCTGCGCGCCCCCTCACCCGGCACCCCCGGCTCCACCGCCGGCGGCGCTGCCGCGGCCGGCTGAACGGCACCGGGTCTCGATGAACTCCTCGCCCCCGATGAACCCCTCAGTGGTCAAGCTGGTCGCCGCGATCGGTGCCGCGGTCGTGGTGCTGACGGTGACCGTCCTGGTCGTCGGGCTGACGCTGATCGCCTCCCTCGGTGGCGCCCTCGGTGGGGGTTGCGGCGGGGACGGCGGGCCCGGCGGGGGCGCCCGGCAGGTCGGGCCGCGGGTGTGGTCGGCCGAGCAGATGACCAACGCCCAGACCATCGTCGGGCTCGCCGTCGAGCGGCGGCTTCCTAAGCGGGCCGCAGTCATCGCGGTCTCGACCGCGATCGTCGAGTCCGGGCTGCAGAACGTCCGTTACGGTCTCGACGACTCGCTCGGGCTGTTCCAGCAGCGACCTTCGATGAGCTGGGGCAGCGCGGATCAGGTCCTCAACCCCGCCTACGCCGCGGGCACCTTCTACGACCGGCTGCTCGCGGTGCCCGGCTGGGTCACTTTGTCGCCCGGCCAGGCCGCCGAGACCGTGCAGGCCTCCGGCTACCCCGGCCGCTACGGCCCCCAGGAGCCGGCCGCCGCGGCGCTGGTCGAACAGTTCTGGCAGGGCCCGGACAACCCCGTCCCCGACCCTGCAGCACTCGTGTCGGACGCCCAGGGCGGGCAGGCGCAGTTGGCGTCGCTGGCTACCACCCTGTGCCCCGACCAGGGCGCTGGCGGGCTGCCGCCGGGTGGGCCCGCGCTGGTCGATCCCGGGAGGCTCCCGGCCGGGTTCCGGCTTCCGACCGATCCGCAGCAGCGCGCTGCGGTCTCCTACGCCCTCGCCCAGCTCGGCAAGCCCTACGTGTGGGGCGCCAAAGGCCCGGGCGCCTTCGACTGCTCCGGGCTGATGACCGCCGCGTGGGCCGCCGCCGGGGTGCCGATCCCCGCCGGCACGGTCAACCAGAAGTTCGTCGGCACCCCTGCCTCGTTCGCCCGGCTCTCCCCCGGCGACCTGGTGTTCATCCCGGGCTCGCTGGGCTCGCCCACCAACCCCCGCCACGTCGGCATGTACGCCGGGAACGGGATCATCGTGAACGCCTACGACTCCTCCAGTGGGGTCATCCTGCAGCCGGTCAGCAAGTGGGCCGACCAAGTCGTCGCCGTCCGCCACATCGCCGGCCCCGTGGGCGAGACACCGGGGACCGCGTCCACGGTTGCGCAGGGGGCACCCGCGTGAGCCGGTACCACTCCCCCACCGCCGACCGCGACCTCGCCCTGGCCGGCGTCGCCCTCGCCGGGCTCGCGCTGCTCGCCGCCACGTCCGGGCTGCTCGGCATCGCGGTCGTGCTCGCGGCCGCGTTCCTCGGCGCCCCGCTGTCCTGGCCAGACGTCGGCGGCTGGTGGCCGTTGGCGTTCGCGGTGCTGACTCATCCCGCCGACCCGGGTGCTGCGGTCGGCCCACCGTGGGCCGAGCAGCTCACCGGGCATCCGCAGACGTACTGGCTCACCGTGGCGGTCCTCGCCGGCCTCGCGTCGGCGGTCCTGGTTGTCCTGGCGGTGCTGGCCTGGCGGCGCTGGGGGCCGACCGGTCCCGGTCACGCCAGCCGCCGCGAGATCCGCCGCGAGCTCTCTCTCGCCGCCGCCCGACGGACCGCGCAGTGGACCCGTCCGAGCCTGTCGAAGCTCGAGCGCAAACGCGCCCCGCTCGAAGAGGTCGGGGCGCCGCTGCACCGCGGCGCGATCGGCCCGATGTGCAGCCCGCTGACCAGCCCCACTGGCACCTTGGCCCCGACCCAGACAGGTAAGAGCCGCCGCGACCTCGTGCACAAGGCCCTCGGCGCACCCGGTGCGTTGCTGTGCTCGACGACAAAACCCGACCTGCTGGAGTTCGTCGCGCTGGCCCGCACCCGCCGGTTCCTCGCCGGCCCGGTCCTGGTCTTCGACGCCACCGGCACCATCGCCTGGCCTGCACAACTGCGCTGGTCACCCATCCAGGGCTGCCACGACTACGCCACCGCCGAGCGGCGGGCGCACACGATGGTTGAGGCCTCGGCCGTGGCGGTCGAGGCCGGTGGCGGCGGTGGCGCAGGCAATGACCGGGTGTTCCGGGAACGCGCGAAGGTCGTCCTGACCGCCTACCTGCACGCGGCCGCGCTGGGAAACCGCGGGATCAGCTCGCTGATCCGGTGGTCCACCGCCAAGCCGGCCGATCGTGAACCGGTCGGTCTGCTCGAGCCGTTCAACCCTGACGTCGCCAAGAACCTTGCCTCCGAGATGGGCATGGTCGACCGCACCGCGGACGCGGTGTGGATGTCGGTCCGCCGCGTCATCGAGCCCCTGATGAGCCCCACCCTGCGCGCGCTGTGCTCACCGCGCTCCGGGGAGGGCTTCGACGCGCGCAGCTTCATCGGCAACCAGGGCAGCCTGTTCCTCATCGCCGGCCGCCAGCACGCCGCCGCCGCGGTCCCACTGCTGACCGCGCTGGCCGAGGAATGGCTGACCACCGCGACCGACATGGCCAAGTCCTACCCCACACGTCGACTTGAACCTCCGGCCACCGCCGTGCTCGACGAGCTCACCAACGCCACTCCCGTGCCGAGCCTGCCCGACAACGTCTCCGACTCCGCCGGCCAAGGCGTGGTCATCCATTGGGCCGCGCAGTCCCGAGCCCAGCTCGACGACGCCTTCGGCCCCGCCCGCGCCCGCCAGCTCCTGGACAACACCACCACCCTCAGCCTCTGGGGCGGGCTCAAGGACACCGCCGCCCTCGAGTGGGCCTCCACCCTCAGCGGGCACCACGAGCGGATCCGGCACCAGACCCACTCCGACGGTTTCCTCTCCCCCGACCGCGCCTCGATTGGCACCGAGACCGCCCCCACGTTCCGGCCCGGCGCCATCCGGATGCTGGAGGCGAACAAGACGCTGATCTTCCATCGGGCGCTACGGCCGATCGTGGCCAAGACCATCGACGTCAGCGAACGTCCGGACTGGAAGCAGCTCCGTGCCGATCAGGCTTCTGTGCGCGCGGGCATGCCTGCGGTCGACGAGCTGGGTTACAGCCTGTCGGCGGGCCACCGGCCCGGCCCGCCCATCCCGACTGGCCGCTGAGCAGGTGTCATCGTGCGTAGCAACGTGCCCCCTTTGCAGGGGGAGCACTCTCGGGCCGCCTTCTCCGGTGTCGCTGGGCCTGTCCGACGGCGGCTACGGGCTACCATGAGCCCGAGCCGGCAGCGCCCTGGAGGAGGCACGATGACGACCCAGCCTGGGCCCTCGCCCTCCCCCAAACCTACGCCGACCGTCGACGAGATCTTCGCCAAGGCGACCCCTGTCTCCAGCATCGACGAGCTTGCCCAGGACGGGATCTTCGACGACGACGAACTCGACGACTTCCTCGCCGACCTCCGGCAGATGCGCCGTTCCAGCATCGCCTGAAGTGCGACGGATCATCCTCGACACCGACGTCGCCTCACTCGTCACACGCCGCCTGCCCGGCACCCTCGCCCGCGAGTTGGCCACGGCAGAGCACGGCATCACGTTCGTGACCTATGGCGAGCTCATCCGCTGGTCAACCATTCGAGAGTGGGGTGCCACCCGCCGCGGCGCACTCGATGCCTGGCTGGCGGCCCGCCCCACGCTCCCGTACACCGACGACGTCGCCAGGACCTGGGGTGAGATCACTGCCTACGCCGCCCGCCGCGGGCGCCCGCGTCCCCAGAACGACAGCTGGATCGCCGCCGCATGCCTCGCCTACGAGCTCCCACTCGCGACGCTCAACGTCAAGGACTACAGCGACTTCGCTGAGCACGAAGGCCTCGTACTCCTGGGAGTCTGACGACCGCGGCTCCCCCTGGGCCGCCGCCGAGGTCGGGCGTCGCAGCCTGGTCGCAGACGGTTCAGCCACTCAGCGCACTACTGCTGAGCTGCAGTCCCGCAGTATCAGGAGGTGGCCGCTTCCCGCAACGATTTGATCGACATCGACGGCTACCGCACCTCAGTCCGCGTCACCGGAACCGTCGGCCCTGCCGTCATCTTGAGCCTGTTCCGGCGATGGACACGACCTCAGGGAGCAGGTCAGGGACCCGAGGCTCGGCGAGACTCTGTGCCTCACGTACAGGAGACCCCGGACTGGATGGTAGCGATCCGCTGCCGCCAGAGGCTCCCGGACCCAGCTGGCGTTGCGAGTCGGTCGTAGTAGGCCAGCTGACGGCGAGCGAGGGCGGCCACGGACACGCGGATGGCCTTGGCCTCGAATCCGCGGTCCCGCAGTCGTTCGGTGAACTCCGGAAGTGTAATCCGCTGCGCCGTCTTGTCGATGGCTGGCAAGAGGTCGACGGGTCGGTGGCTGATACACGGGCTGCGCGCACCGCGGCAGCCCGTCAGTTCCGGCCGGCGGTGCAGTTCCTCGACGCTGGTCACCGGCTCACTGCGCCACAAGCTTGATCCACTGCGCGGCCCCTGGCCCGTGTCCGGTAGCTGTTCATACGCCGTCCGGGAATCTGCGCCTACCGGCATGATCAGCCCATCTATCCGGGCTGCGTTATGACAGCAATGGGTGGCGGGGAGGTACCCCGGGTATGCCCCGCGATTACGCCGCCACCGGGCCCGGAATCGAGCCGCACGTCCCTGCGGCGCGATTCACGGCTGGGAGGAGCTCCGCGGCCGTTCCCTCCCCCGCGCTGCTGGCCGGTCCTGCCACCTCACTGATCGAGGTCGGCAGCTACGGCGCGCTGGACGCGCCGTCAACACCTACCGCCTCAGCGGACAGCACGGCCCGGATGGCCACCGATCAGTCGAGGTGGCGATCAAGCCCTGGCCTGGCGACTCGACGTCGGACCCCTGTCCCGCCCCAGCCTGCTCTCGACCGGTGAGTGAGCAGTCGAATTTGACACTGATCAGGGCTCGAACAAACGTTCGACCCAGAGACCGAGCGGAAACGAGAACGGGACAGCCCCTGCCAGGGCTGTCCCGTGTGGTTCTCGCGTCACGCGGCCCAGCACGCCACGTCACGCCGGGTGCTCCGGCGGACCGGAGCGAGTTCCCCAACCTGCCAAGAAGGGGCGCCTTGCAGGGACTAGGATACCTCGCCGGCAGGGGTGGCGCGACTCATCGGGCGGCCGACACGCCGTGTCATGCACCCGATCGGGATGTAGCGGCACACGTAAACGGCGTTTACCGCTGCCTCTGGTCGCGAGTGCTCGCGGTGGCTTGGTTGCGGCGCAGCCTTAGGGCGCGCGTGGCTGTTCCTCGATGCAAGGGCGCTGTCGCCCGGCGCACTAAACGGCGTTTACTATCGAGGACACGCGCCAGAGTGCGGCGCTGGCAATCGCGACTCGACCCGGTAGTTGTAGTGGCCCGGCAGCGAGGGGCGCCATCAGCTTCGGGGCGCCGCGAGCACGGCCTGCAGGAGGAACGGTGGTGGACCTAGCCTCTCGCCGCTGCTCTGCGAGCGCCGTCTGGACGTTGTGCCCTGGCCGGTGCCTGGCACGTTTCGGCGACATGCTGGCGCCGTGACCGCGTCGGGTCCGTGCCTTGTGCTCTACTCAGGGCATGGCGGTCAGCACGGTCCGCGAGGGGCACGCGGGTCTTGCGTGCCCCGGCATCGGGCGGTTGTCGCGGGTGGTGCGACGGGCGATAAACGTCGTTTACTCCCGTGCCCACCCGAGGCCCGCCGAGGTGGCAATGGCGTAGTTGAAGGCGGCCCGGCCGAGTTGGTATATGGACCCCGTGCCTTGGCCCTTCGGAGGTGGGCCCCGTAGGTGTGCTCGGTTCTCAGCGCGGGACTCGGCGACGCCGATCCGGACCTTCGCGTGGCCGGACCCAGGGCCTCGAGTAAACGGCGTTTACTCGAGGCCCTCGCGGCGGCGGGTCTCTGATCCTCTGTCGGGTGCCGAGTTACGCTCCGGTCACGTTCGCCACGTCGTTCGCCGGCTCGGGCAGGCGGGCTGACGAAAGTGGTGTCGTCAGAGGCGCGCAGAACGTCCCTGCACTGGGCGGCGCGATACCTTGCAAGTAGTCGGCGGCGATCGCGTAAACGCCGTTTACTGCTCCGCAGGTTGTGCAGGCAGCCACGGGGGGTCCGTGGTGTCCCGGGGTGCAGGCCTGAAGGCTGACCACAAGAAGGCTCACTGCGTGCGCCCAGACCTTAAACGCTCACCAGGCGGTGCCGCCCGTACCCGAGCCCTCTGAGGGCGAGGTTTGTTGACCTGCTTCCTCTTCCGGCGCTGCCGACGCGCGCCAGGCGGCCAGGGGCGCGAGGGGCGACGTCTGTCCGGGCCCGCCGGGCGCAACATTTCGGCGATTGCCTTGAGCACGACTTCGGACGGGCCGCAAAGGCCGGCGCTGCCCAAGCAACAAGGGCAGCAGCGATGAACGCCGTTTACCTCGGCACTGGTCCATGGCCGCTCCCGGCCAAGCTGTCACCTTGCCCGCAACCAACTCAATGTGGGCACTGCCGATCGGGGCGAATCGGCAGTGCACGCCGAGCATGCAGTTCACACGCGTACCCACGCGTTCCAGAGAAGGCAGCTAGCCCACCGCCCGCACCCAAGGAGGGGGGTCATAAACGCCGTTTACAGCTTGGGCGATGGGTCCGTTTGCTACCGGGGTCGGTCGGGCAAAGGGCAGTACTCGCCTTCCTGCTGCCTGAGGAAAGAGGTGTCGATGCCTGGTCGGTCTGGGCGCGCTGCCCCGCCCAGCTCGGCCCGCAGCCCCTTGGTTCCGTCATCTGGCGACTCCGCTGACAGTCGAGCCATGCTCACCGGTCGCCTCAAACACCCGGAGCCAGCAGCCGCCGCCTCCACGATCGGTGACATGTGAGGACGGTGCGAGCTTTCCAGCCTCGCTGGTGCCGACCGGCGGCCGGCGTTCGGGCGCCGTGGGCCGGGGACGGTCCAAGCGATAAACGGCGTTTACCGACCTAGCACGAGCTCAGGATGCCTCGTCGGAACGGGTGACGAAGCCATGGGCGAGCAACGAGCGGTCCAGGCCGCTCCTTTGAACTGCGCGTCCGTCGGCTGGTGCACCCCGAGGCCTGGACCGCCTTTCAGCGTGCCCGCGCCCTCCGCGGAGCCACGTCTTGCCCTCTACACCCGCGCCCGGCCCAGCGCGAGGGAAGGCGATGCCGCCACCGTCCAATCGCGCGGCGGCTACGTGAACATCTCCTCCGGGCCGGATCCGCGGACTGAGTCAGGACACGTGCTGGCGGATGAGCCGTTCGAACCGACCACCAGCTAAGCAACGGGAGCAGGTCGAGCCCCCGGTAAACGGCGTTTATCACTCGGGGCAAGGGGACTGCGTCTTAAGCGAGAGACGGCCCGCGGGCCCCTCAACAGCCTGGGTGAGGCGCAGGAGCGGGATGGTGCAGACACCGGCGGGAGCCAGCGGCCCTCCCTCCGATCGAGGCGGTAGAAGGACACGTTTGGGGCAAGACGCGGTGTCCTAGTACGGACCACGGCGTTACGGACCGAGCGTGCCGCCAGGACCCAGCGGGGCGGGCGGTGGCTCCCTTCTTCTTGTTGCTTCGGGGTGCTCGCCCGCTGCTCCCGCGATGTCCCGGGGAGGCGATGTGGTGACCCCCGCCGAGCGCATGTCAGCGACGGTCCGCCGGGCCCGACTCGGTCCGCGCGTACATCCCCGACACCCTGAACCGGGTGGGCCGTAAACGGCGTTTACCTGCCAGCGGTGCCGGCAAGTTCGCGACGGCCGGTGCACGCTTCAAGACTTCCCCTGCTTCCGTAGGAATGGCGAGGCGCCGACAGAGGGCTCTCCACTGGTACCAAAGGATGTCCGTCCTCCCGTTCTCGCCGATCACGCATCACCGTAGAGGTTGATGGGTTCGTCAAGTCTTCCTCGTCAGTTCCTGTATCTGGCGCGAGCGACCGACGATGGCCCGCGACTGGACGGGAGAATCCACTCGGCCCGCGGTCGGTTGCTCCAGTCGCTGCCATTTGGCGCCTCGACGCCCCCTCTGGGCCCCGATAGCAACCGCCGTAAACGTCGTTTATCGCGACGTTCGCGCTCATTGGTCCGTTGAGGTGGGCCAGCGCGTGACGCCAAACCCCGTACTGGCTCGCGGCCGAGGTCCCGCAGTCGGGCACCCCTCCTCGCGGACGCGCGGGCCAGGGGCCGCCAGTCGTCCGGAGTCCGCCCCACGGCTCAGCCGCCACGAAGGTCAGTAAACGGCGTTTACGCATCGTCGTTCCTGCCGGCATTCAGGTTCACCGCCACCCGCTGCCGGCGCCTCGAGTGGATCCTCATCCGGGGCGTTACGCCGCTCCGGCGCGGTGCGGGGCGGCGGCGAATGCAGCGACATGCGCTGGAGATGCCCGCGGCCGATAGCAACCCGGTATCAGCTGAGTAGCCGGCGCCCATAATGACTGCGAGCGAGGCTGGATCCACCACTGCCGCGCACCTGAGGGGCGGGTTCGGGCGGGGCCTTGCTCGACCGTCCGGCAGCTGCCTGACACAAGCCTCCGGTCTCCGGTATCCGGTCTCCGGAGCAAGTAAACGGCGTTTACCGGCCGACACCACCGTGGGGGGGGGCGACGGTCATCTTCGTAGCGCCTGCCGACCCGATCGCAACAGGGAGCCTTCGCGTCGTCGCCAGACCCACGTTGCTCACTGACCGTCGAGGCCAGATGCGTTCGAAAGATTGAACTCGGCGACACCATCAAGGTTACTCGGGTAAGCCGCGCAGTTGAGTCGGGCGCGGCAACAGAGACCAAGAGAGGGCCAGGCACGGCGCGCCCCGTCCGGGCGATCCGACCCTGCCAGGGCGACCGTGCGCGCGACCCGATAAACGCCGTTTACAGCCACTGCCGCACCCCCGTCCAAACCCTCGCTGCAGACCCTGCTGTCCTGGTCGAGCCGCGGTGCACCCGGTCGCCAAGGGAGGGGTAAACGCCGTTTACCGGCTCGCGCAGTCCGAACGGAGAGGGAAGGCCCTGTTCACGCGGACGCGACTCACCGGGTGCTCCTCCACGGGATCGCGTGCCTGATCTGGCAAGATGCTGCGCGATCCGAAGTACCGCCCGCCGGGCGGGAAGCAGACGGAGGGATTCTCTCATGGCGCGCGTGCACGTCATCGCCAATCAGAAGGGCGGGGTCGGGAAGACCACCGTCACGGTTAATCTCGCGGCCGTTGTCGCCGACACGCTTGGTGGGACTACCGATTCGACGCCGGTTCTCGGCGTCTCCACCGACCCGCAAGCGTCCATGCTCGAGTGGGCACAGCGGGTCGGCGAGGCTCTCCCGTTCGACTTCGACCAGTGCCACGACCGCCCGGAAGTGCTCAGTCAGCTACGACAGATCAAGCGCTACGAGCACATCTTCGTCGACACCCCTGGCAGCCTGGAGGACGAGGGGATCTTGCGTACCGTCCTTGCGCAGGCCGACGACGTCATCGTTCCGCTCGAACCGGAGCCCATGTCGTTCTCGCCCGCCACACGGTCGATACAACGGCTTGTCGAACCGGCCGGCGTTCCCTGGCGGGTCCTCCTCAACAACTGGGATCCCCGTGACGGCGAGGGCGATCTCGCTCAGACTCGGGAGTTTGTGGCCGCGAAGGGCTGGCCGTGCTTCAACACGGTCATCAGGCATTACAAGCTGCACACGCGGGCTTCGGCGGAGGGCGTCACGGTCGTCCAGTACGCCAAGAACCGCGTGGCGCTTGAGGCTCGGCAAGACTTCTTCAAGCTCGCGCTGGAGGTGCTCGGCAGCCAGAACGGGGCTCCCCGGCACGCGAGCACCGCAGAGGGGCAGGCTGCGGTAAACGGCGTTTACGCCACCACCGAGGGCTGACCCATGGGTAAGCGCGTCAACTTCGCTGCGTTGGCCGAGGAAGAAGTCCCCGACTTTGCCCCCACGCCTCGGCCCAACCTCTCACCCGCACCTGCACCTGCACCTGCACCCGAGCCGAACCTCGACGACGGCGTCCAGGCCCCGCCGCCGCCGTCGCAGCTTGGCGAATCCGTCCTCCCCATATCCGACATCGCGGGCAATCCTCTCAATCGTCCGGGCGCGGAAGACGAGACCGACGACGACGACTTCCGCGACCTCGTCGACACTGTCCGCACGCACGGCGTGCTCCAGCCGATCCTGGTCTGCTCCAGCGACGCCTTCGCTGAACGCTATCCGGACCACCGTCAAGCGATCGACGGCTCCAAGTGGGTCGCCCTCATCGGTAACCGCCGCCTGAAGGCGGCAACCGAGGCCGGGCTCTCCGAAGTTCCGGCCGTGGTCAACGACGAGCGGATCCCCTCGATGTACGAGGTGATGCTGGTCGAGAACGGCCACAGAAAGAACTTGGCTCCGCTCGACGAGGCCCAGGCGATGGCGCGGGTGACTGAGGAGGGCGTCAGCCAGAAGGAGCTGGCTCGCCGCATTGGCCGTAGCAAGATGTATGTCAGCCAGCGGCTCGCGCTGCTCGGCCTGATCCCGGAACTTCAGGATGCCCTCAGGGTCGGGATCCTCAAGGTGGAGCTCGCTCGGCAGTTTGGAACGCTGCCCGAGGAGGAGCAGCGGGCCATCGTCGAAGCAGGTCCGCCCTATCGGCGCCCTACGGCCGCACAGCAAGCCGGGCCGCGCTCGACTCGCCGCATCTCCGCCGCCACTCCCGAGCAGGCCGCCGACTCCATCCGGAAGCTCTTCACCCCCGATGAGCTCACCGAGCTGATTCGGCTTCTCGGCGCCAGGGATTGACGTCTGTCTGGTGGGTGGCCACGGGACGCTGCTGGCCACCCACCAGACAGATCGAGCATGCTCCGGGTACAGCCGTCCCTTCCGAGTGCCGGCCCCTGCTCCGGCCCGCTCGTAGCCAGACGGTAAACGGCGTTTACGGGCACACCGAAGCCGCGGCGATTACTCCGCCCTCATAGGCTGACCTGTCGGAATGCGTCGAACCTGCCGCTCCGGCTGGCCTGCCCGTCCGGGTTTGTGTGGTCTCCGTCTCGACGGCCTCTGCATCAAGCGCCAGTTCACGCCAGTCCAGTCCGCATCGTGAAATGGATCCAGCCTTCGGAGTACTGCCGGGCGCAGCAGGCCTACGCAACACGCAAGGAACCGCCAAGACGCAGGTTGCCACGCCACAACCTACACGCGATCCCAGGTGAATCTAGTGGAAACTGTAGATACAGGCACGAGCGCCTTGGCGCCACATTCCCGTACCTGCTGGTCGGCGAGTTGCAGGCCGAAGAGCGGGTGGTCACCCGATCTTGCGTGCAGCCCGTGGTGCGGCAGTGCGAGAACGCATCGCGGCGTCAGCGCCCATTCCAGCCCTGGCAGAAGCTTGGCGACGGCAACCCAGCATCTGGTTCCTGTGTTAGACGTGAGCGATCTGCCGGCCCGTCGGTTCGGTCCGGGCGCTGCGGCATCGACCGCAGCGAACTTTGTCCGTGCGACGTCGACTCCGGCGGCGGCTGCGGCCCCGACACGTGCGCAGTCCTCAAATCGCTCCCTCACCGCGGAATGTCCGGTCAAGCAGTTGTATTGGTCGGGACCACCGGCGGACAACGTCACCTCCGTTGCGGCCAGTGAAGATCGTCATCGCCGCCGGGCGGCACCGTCAGAGAAAATCTGACGGTGGCCATCCCTCCTCCCGTGACCGCCGAGCAGGCTGCCGCTGCGATCGATCGGATCGCGGAGCGGCGTCGACGAGTTGACGACCCGAACGCGTGGCGGCTGTCCGAGGATCCGGCAGACGTACTGGCCTTTCTCCGCAGCTACAGCCGCGGGATGCCCGCTTGGGTGCTCGAGGCGGACGTGCTTGACGGGCTCGAGCTGCGGTTGCGGTTGTGGTGGCTGGGCGAGGTTGCTGAGTCCTGGCTGCTTGAGCAGGCGGACCGTCTCGGCGTGCCGCCGCGTCTCGTTGGTGGGCGATTGGGGGTGAGCACCCGGCAGGGCGTACACGACCGCCGGCGTGCGGCGCGACACAAGGTCGCCCGCCTGCGTGGCGAGCCTGTTGGCGACCTGGGAAGGCCTGCTGGCCAGGGCAAGCGAGGACAGGAGACCGAATGGCTCCAGCGACATCGCGCGGACCTCCTCGCCATAGCCGAAGTTGCGGTCGGACATGCCGAGCTCGGTGACGAGGAAGCGGCCGAGTGGCTGATCGAAGTGGCCCGTGACCTGCGCGACGCAGTTCTAACGCCGGGGTCACTCCAACTCTTGCGCTTCGCTTTGGTCGCGCTCGCCGCCAGTCCAGAAGTCGAGCATCTCGCCGACCACCATCCCTTGAGACGGACTTTCAGCCGCTGGTCACAGCTGTTCTCGACGTATCCGGCATCGGCAAGCTAGGCAAGACCACGTCTCTCGCCTTACCGCGAAGCCACAGTGGCCGACGAGGACGGCCAGCTCGCCGTTCGACCTGCGGTTCCGGTGGGCGTGGCGCCGGTGGGCTACGTTGAGGCTCGAATCGTCCGGCAGCTGGGCTGATGCCGCCGCCCAGATGGGGGAGTCGACTGGGATCATCGGGGTCGCGGAAGTCAGCTTGTCGAGGCGCCCTGATCACTACCTAGCGGGGTCTGATGTCGAGTTTCGGTGAGTGGGCGGCGACCGTCGTGCTCTATATGGACGCCGACGAGCTCGACGAGGGGGGTGTCGTCGAGCTGCTCGAGGCCCTCGCGCATCGCGACGCGGCCGTGACCAACAAGGACGGTCGGCTTGCTGTTCAGCTATCGGTACCGGCGGGCTCGCCGATCGAGGCCGTCGGCGTCGCGGTCGCTGACATTCTGTCGGCGGCGAACGTGCGAGCGGGCCTAGACGTGGCCGTCGAGGCGGTCGAGGCCAGAGCGCCGGCGCAGACACCGCAGCGTGCCATCACCGCTCCCGCTGGGCCTCGATCACGTGGGGCGGGGCTACGGACGGGACCGTCCTCGCGGGTGGTCTCCATCGGGTCGCGGCGTGCCGTTGCCGCCGAGCCAGGCTTCGACGACGAGCACGCGCGACTTAATGACCCGCGGCCAGACGACCAAGCTGACCAGGTCGAGGAGCAAGCGGATGAAGAGCCCGCCGCTCCCGACGTCGAGCTTGACGACTTCCCCAGCGATGAGCCCGAGCTGCCAGAGGAGCCCAGGTCGCCACATAGCAGTCCGACGGCTAGTGACCCAGCGGACCTCGCCGAGCTCGGAGTCGCTGTGCCGACGGGGTTCGCGCTCAAGGAGGGTCACGCCGTGGTCGCGTTCGTGGCGCGGCGCTGGCGGCACGCGACGGTCGTGCACCGGGATAGACACACTGTGCTGGTGAGATACGACTCGGACCGGATCCCGCCTGGCCCTCGTGAGCTGCGAGTCGACGTCAGCCGGGTGCGCGTTCCCCTCGACCGCGGGTAACGCCAACGTCTGCTCGCTGGGCTGCGCTGGTCAGTGGCGGCCCGAGCAGTCGTGCGCGGACATCGGATTGGCGTAGATAATGAACCAGGTCAGCTCGAGCTGGTCCGCACTTCCTGTTCGCTGCCCCCAGCCGGCCTGCGCGGCGTAGTCCTCCGGACGGGGCGAATGTTTGAGCGCGCTGATCCGCTGGTCGGTGATCCAGTGCAACGCTCCGCGCGGATCCGTGGCGGGCCGCGGCCACCCGGCTCAGCTGCCGGGCCGTCGCCCCCGGCCCGGGTACGGCCAGGGACGGGATGCGCCAGGCGACCTCGCCGTCGACCCGCAGCGGCTCACGGCTGGTCGCCAGCACCACCACACCGCGACACCGGCGCAGCACCTCGTGGACCAGACGCGCGCAAGGGTCGACCAGGTGCTCGCAGTTGTCCAGCACCAGCATCAGCCGGCGCCCGCCGAGCTGGCGGACCAGCGCCGGCAGCGGCGCACCGCGCTCCGGGAGGGTCAGCCCCAGCGCGCCAGCCACCTGGTGGGCGAGCAGGTCGCCCCTGGACAGCACGGCTAGCTCGACCAGCCACACCCCGTCGGGATGACGTCCCGGCCGCCGGCGCGCAAGCTCCGTCGCCAACCGGGTCTTCCCCGCCCCACCCGGCCCCGTGATCGTGAGCAACCGAGTCTGCTCCAGGACCGCAGCGGTCTCCTCCAGCTCGTCCCCACGGCCGATCAGTGCGCTGACCGCGACGGGCAGGTTGTGCAGCCCGGAGCCCGGCTCCCGAGACGGACTCGGCTCCAGAACCCCGTCGGCGTCCTCGGCCGAGCCCGCGAGCAGGTCGCGGTAGAGCCGGCGGGTCCGCGGATCAGGCAACCCGCCGTACTCGCGCCCGATCTCGTCGCGTAGCCGCTCGAACACCATCAGCGCCTCCGAGCGGCGCCCCTCCGCCGCCAGCGCCCGCATAAGCGCCCGCGCCACCGGTTCGTCGAGCTCGTCCTCGGCCAGGATCGGCAGCAGCATCTCGACGACGTGCCGATGCCGGCACTGCTCGCCGGCGGCCGCAGCCGCAGCCAGGGCGAGCTCCGTACGCCGACCCCGCAGGACGTCCCGGTGTGGCTGGGCCCAGGCCTCGTGGCGGTCCTCCGGCAGCAGCTCGCTGGCGCCCGCCGCCAGCGTGCGCTCGAGAAGCCGGAGATCCGTTGAGCCGCGGGCCTCGTGCGCCCGCTGCAGGAAGACCTACAGGTCGACGACGACCTGCCGCCCGGGCGCGAGCACCACCAGGTCACGACGCAGGACGACACCCCGGTCGATCCCCACCGTGGCCAGGGCACACCGGGCCGCGTGGACCACCTGGTGCAGATTGTTCCTGGTCGCGACTCCATCGCGGTCCGGCCACCACAGCCGGCACAACCGGTCTCTGTGGACGCGCCGGTCTCGCTCGAGGGCCAGCAGCTTCACCAGGGTGCGGGCCTTGCGCAGCCGCCAGACGCCGTCGTCGACCGTCCGGACGCCCACGCCGACCGCGAAGCCGCCCAGGAGCCGAACCGACAGAGTGTCCGGTGCCGCGTCCACGCCTGCGCCCTCCCCGCACGTCGCGAGGCACATCCGGGGGCGAGTGTGACGGGAACAGCCGGCCCGCGACAAGAACACCCCGATCCACGGCCGGCTGCAGGCCAGCTTCGTCGGGACAGGGACACCAGATGGCCTGTCTGAGCCATATCGGCGCCGCGGCACCTCGCTGAACTGGAAAGAGCCAAGTCGAATGAGGCGGAATGCCCCATCCACGTCTCCCGAACCTGGCTCCTGCGGAGGCGCGGTCGAGCCGGCGTCGGTGAGGGTCCTGATCGCAGGGTCAGCACCCGCGGTGGAGAAGGATCGGGTGCTCGTGCATTGGCCATACTGCCGCGGGGATCTCGACGCGTACCCGAGGCGAGCCGGCGCGTCAGCCATCAGCGAGTTCCGGCAGCCGCACCCTTGCCAGCTCCGCGGCGAGTGTTCGCGCTCGGCGTCGAACGCGCGCCGTGACTGCGTATGAAGATCCTTCCAACGCAGATCATCAAAGCCGTTCTCGGGCAGGGGAGTGGCTGCCCCTCGGGCTTGGCGCGGATCTCCCAATAGATCTCCCGGCTCCCGGTCTCGGACTTGGCGTCCGCGGTGATATACATGTTTGCCCCTCATGGACGCACCGCCTGACCCTTCGCGGGCACGCGCGCCCGGTCGATTGCGAGCAGGACGACCGCGCCGAGGAGCAACGCCCCGGTCACTGCGATGCGCGCGGCGACGAACTGCGCAGGCAGGCCCTCCGCCGAGAGCAAGCCCGCGAGACCGAGGGTCTGGGCCACGCCCTCGGTGGCGCACGCCAGGGCGGCGGCGAGCGCGGTGCGCAGCGACAGGAGCACCGCGAGCGCGAGGGTGAGCAGGCCGATGACCGCGGCCCAGTCGATTCCTAAGGCACGTGCGACCGCGGCGAGGACCGCGGTGACCCCGACCGCCCCCACACCCACCGCCACCAGGAGCGACCGGTGCCGGACGGGATCGACACCCGATTCGTCGCCCGGCCGCCGGATCGCGCCCAGGCCCAGCACGGTGGCCGCCGCCAGCAGCGCGAACGCCGCGGCGGTCCACCCAGGGGCGAGGACGAAGGACACGATCGAGAACACCACGGCGAGGACACCGAACCCCCTCGCCGTGCGCGGCCTGCCCAGGAGCAGCGCCACGAACGCGCCGACCCACACGAGGTCGCTTGCCGCGGACGCCCAGAGCTCGGGCGGCCGCGCTTCGACCTGCAGCGGGAAGCGCTGCGCCGCCCACAGCAGCGACACCGCGCCGAGCAGCCCGACCACGGCCTGCACGAGCACGAGACACACCGCCGCCGCCCCGATCGCCTCCCCTCGGCGCGCGACACGGCGATCAGCGCTGTGCGGGCTCAGCCGCAGCACGACGGCGAGCCGCAGGACCGCCGCGATCTCGGCCCAGCCCGGCGAGCCGTACTCGGCGCGCAGGTCCGGGTCCGGCCCCGCGAGCTCCGCGTCGAGGAAGGTCGCCGTCATCTCCTCGCCCCAGCGCTTCCGGTAGCCGGCGGGCAGTGTTCGCAGCAGCAGCCGGTACCGCCGCTCCAGCCGGCTCATGCCGCCCCCTCGGGGTCGATCCGCCACCCTCGCAGCCGCTCGGTCGCCAGCCGCGCCGCGGCCTCCTGACGTGCCGCGTCGGTCGCGAGCGCCCGGCGACCGTCGTCGGTGATCCGGTAGTAGCGCCGGAGCCTGCCGTTCACGACCTCCTCGCGGTCCGGCTCGACGAGCCCGTCGCCCACGAACCGGTCCAGCACCCCGTAGAGAGTGCCCACCCGGAGCCGGACAGCCCCGCCCGACAGCTCCTCGACCTCACCGATGAGCCCGTACCCGTGCTGCGGCCCGCCAGCGAGGGCCGTCAGGACCAGGAAGGCCTGCTCCGTCAACGCCATACGACCAAATATATCGACTCACGAGATATCACGCGACCCTGACCATAACCGGGAGGACCCAGAGCACGGAAGCCGCCGGCTTCGGGGGACGACCTCACGACGGACGCGTCTGCGAATGGCATCCGGTTGGTGTAGCGGGCGGCCGCGCCGGTCAGGATCGTGATCGGCACACGTCCTGGTAGGGGGCAGAACCTTCACGGGACAGGACATCAGCTGTCCTGTATCAGTGCAGGTGCCGCCACTGCAGCCGGTTGACCTGGGAACCGCCAACTTGAATGAGACGTGTTGCCGAGCCCCGTCGCAGTGAACCTGGCTCGCGTGGGAACGCCGTCGGTGGGCGGCCGCGGCGCCTATGAGGCCGGAGTCAGCCGGTTCGGGGCACTCCGCTGCGGCGGGTGCCGATTGCGGTGGGGATGTCTCCGAGGTGGTCGACGACGGCGGTGAGGACACTTGTGGTCGCGGCAGTGGTGCCGGCGGGAAGGCGGCCGGTGTCGCTGGTGACGGTGTCGTGTTCGCCAGCGTAGTGGCCGGTGTCGGGGTCGACGAGCAGGTCGCGGTCGCGGTGGGGGCTGTGCCAGCGCAGGGCCAGGCGGGTGTGGCCGTCGACGTCGGTGGCCTGGTCGATCAGCTCCACGTCGTCGAGTTGAACAAGTGCCTGGTAGATCGCTTCGCGGAGTTCGGCCGGTACCCGGCCGCTGCGCAGCAGGTCGGCGGCGGAGGTGAACGGGCCGGAGAAGGGTGTGTCGGGGCTGTCGTGCTGGAGTCGGCGCAGTAGCGGGTGGGGCTCGCGGGGCAGTTCAGCCAGGAAGCGGTGGTCGGGCTGTTGCCAGCTTCCCGCGTGGGGTTCGACCGCCGCGGCGCGGTGGCGGGTCGGGTGCTCGGAGTGCGCCTGCCCCGGCTGCGTGGCCTGAGTCCGGCTGGGTTGCTCGAGGTCGATGCCGTCGGCGTGGGCCTGTTCCTCGGCGCCCAGCACCCAGATGCGGCGTCCGGTGTCGCGCTGGTCGGAGAACCAGTCGGCGGCGGGATCAGCCGGAAGCCAGCGGTCCCTGCGCTGCTCAGCCAAAACGGCGTAGCGGGTCTCGGGGACGCCGTCGCGGCCGCTGAGGAAGCTGTGGAAACCCATCGACCAGGCGTGGGTTGAGACCAGCAGGTACTGGCCCTCGCCGATAAGCTCGTCGGTCGCTCGAATCACGTAGTCGCTCAAGCTCACTGCCCCTCAACGAGAGTCCGCTGTTGATAGAGGGCAGCGTCGCAGATGGGCAGTCGCGCTTGTCGTACCCCGGTCGAAGCCCTGTGCCGGCGGCAATCAGCTGAGACGTGGTGCCAAGTCGATCTCCCTACCCCCCGTACGGCCTTCGGTGCGGCAGGAGGGGAAGAGGACACCCACTCGTCGGCCGGTTGACCCCGGGAGTTTGTGCCCGGTTCTGACCCCGGAGAAGAAGGTTTCTCCCCGGTTGACCCCAAGCCCTCTTCAGCAATTGTCGAATTTCTGCCGCAATTCAAATTCCGTAACTGGTGAAGGTGGTGGGCGAATGGGCCTGGACGCGACGGTTTCCGCAGGTCAGCGGCCCGACCCGGAGGTGCGGCGGGCCCGGGTGGCCGCGGTGCGCGCCCAGGCCCGCCGGTGCGCGGCCGGGCTGCGCACCGGCGAGGCCGCGTATCCGGCGGGGGAGTGGGCGCGACGCGAACGCGAGGCCCTCGACGCCCTGCACGTCCTCACTGCGTTCCTGCACCTGCACCCGAATGACCCGGTGGCCCAGGCCATCGCCACCGAGCTCACCAACCCGGCGGCGTTATGACAACCCAGGCCGATGCGGCGCAGGTCCCGGCTGGGGCGGGGAAGGGGCGGTTGTGTGCGTTCCGCCGCTGCCGCGCCCCGATCCCGCCGACCACCGGGCGGGGGAACCGGGCCCGCTACTGCCAAGACGGCAAAACCTGGGGCCCGAACGAGCTGTCCTGCAAGGCCGCCGAGGCCGCCTTCGTCGCGGTCGAGTCGCTGACCGCGGGCGAGGACACCGCGTTCGGGCCGGCGGTGCTCGAGGACCTCGGCGCCCAGATCGCCGTGGCGCGGGGTCCGCTGCAGGAGCTGCTCGAGGCGGTGACGGGCGTGGGGGAGCAGATCGGCGCGGCCACCCGGGCCGCGCTGACCGAGCGGGACGCCGCCCTCGCTGCGGCCGCCGAGGCCACCGGCGCCCGGGAGCTGGCCGAGCAGCGCGCGGCCGCCGCCGAGGAGGACGCCGGCGCGGCCGCCGCCCGGGCAGCCGCGGCGCTGGACCGGGCCGCGGCTGCCGAGCGCGCGCAGCACCGGGCCGAACAGGACACCGCGGCCGCGACCCGGGAGCAGCTGCGCGCCGAGGGCCGCCTCGCCGCCCTCGAAGACCGCCTGGCCCGCGCCGAAGAACTCGCCGAGGCCGCCGCCGCCCAGGTCGGCGAGCTACGCGACCGACTCGCCGCCCTGGCCGCCACCCGGCACGCCACCCAGACCGCCCTCGACGACGAACGCACCCGCACACGCGACCTGATCGAGGCACACCGCACCGAACTCGCCGCCCGCGACGACGCCCTGGCCGCCGCCCGCGCGGAACACGCCGCCGAGCTCGAGCGGCTACGCCGCGACGCCACGACGGCCGCCGACGACGCCCGCGCCCAGCACAGCGCCGCCCTCGCCCAGCAGCGCGCCGAGCTCACCGCGACCGCCCAACAGCAGGCCACCGAACACGCCCACCAGCTCGCCGCGCTACACCGCCAACTCGGCGCCGCCGACCACGAGATCCGCGACCTCCGCGCACGACTCAGCGCGATTGACGCTGCTGATTCAGACAGCGCTCGGGAGTACTACTAGGCATCCGTGGCTCCGACGCGATGACCGAAGCCTTGAGAGCGAGTGACGGTCAGGCTTGGCGACCCGCAGAGGAATAGCCGCAGGCACGTTGGCGCTCCATCGGATCCCAAATTAGTCGCGACGCCATGGCTCGTGAATTTGTACACCCGCTCGATCGGGACCGGCCCCGCTGCGGCCGCTGGTTGCCCTGTTTCAGGTCCTCGGTGCGAGGACGGTCTATGACAGGTGTGTCACGGGCAAGTTGCGCAGACGTACGCCGCTGGCTTCCACTATCAAGTCGCACGCATAGCGTTTGATCAAGCGAGCAGTCGAGCGGCGTTAACCCTTTCTTCGCTAAAGCTCATACGTTGCGCCGCATCGTTCGAAGCGAACGCCTCCGACCTGCTGAGGGAATGATCCGGTGACGTCTTCGCCGTCAATCAGGGCTCGACACCTCACGTCTGTTGCACCTTGCAGGTAGTAGCGTACCAGGACTTTCGTGGCGGCAGGCACGTCGACTTCGGCGCGCCAGGGAAGGTTAGTCACGCCGTACATGTCGCCTACGCTCTTTTCGCTGTAACCTCCTGGCCCGTTCGTGTATGTGACCATCCTCACCGATCCGCCATTAGCAGCGAGTTCGTAGGTGACCTTGTGCGGCCTAGTTAGGGTTACTGGCTGAGCAACTGCGGCTTGCGTTGTTTGATTCTCAAGGTCGCACCTGGTGTCGCACTTGTTGACCGGCTCACACTGCTGCTGCACTGTGATTACTGGTGTCGTCGCTCCGCTAGGGCCGGCACATCCAGCTACCAGCGATCCGAGCAGCACCGAAACACCTAACAGGGACAACCAGGGAGTCCTGCGAATTTTGATGTTGTCAAGCGAGGTAAAGAACGTGCTCATATTCCTTCCCGGGGAAGCACTTGGAGCGCACGCCTATTGAGGTTCAAGAGCCTCGACGTCGTGACACTTGAGTCTGGGCATCGGCGCGAACAATGATATTATTTGTACGCGGCATGGAGCTCGATCTGGGACCCAATACGACCGCCGAGTCATCCGGCCTATGCGCGTCACGGCCAGAACGTGAACCGACGCTAACCCTCCTTCTAGTAGTGCGTTCAGTGCGCATTCGTCGGTCGGTCCTCTGGGGAATCATTAGCCGGTGCGGCGCGCGCTGGAGGGGGTTGCTGCTGTCGCGGGTAGCGGCGGCTGGTCAGGACGCGCACCGGCTGGTAGATCGCTGCGCCCAGGACCAGGAGGGCAATCAGGATGCCGACAGCGGTGCTCATTCGGCGACAACGCGAACCGAGGACGTGGCCCTGAATTCGGACGAAGCACGTGAATTGCTTGCCGCGCGTGTGGCCGAGCTGCGGTGAGCGCACGGTCAGGGCCGAGGTGTACGGCGCAGGGGGAGGTCGAACTCGTTGTTGCGGACGCCGAGCAGGAACACCTCCCATTCCCGGGCGGTGAACCGCAGGACCGGTCCCTCGGGGTCTTTGGAATCGCGCACGACGACTTGGCCGGGGGTGAAGGCGACGTCCCTGCAGGTCTGGTCGGAGCCCTGGCTGAAGGTGCTGTGCCGCCAGACGAGCCCGCCGAGCTCGGGATCGGCACGCTGGACGTCGGCGATGTGATCGGCCGTCCCGGGTTGATGCTGTGTGGTCATAGTTCGTCTCGCCGTTCTCCTGGGAGCCGAAGTGGGGGGTGGGCCGTCCCGCGCACCCCTCCTGCGCGGGACGGCTGGGAACGGGCCGCTGGCAGCGTTGGAGGGGTGCGCTGCCAGCGGCGCAGGTCGCGCTGGTCGCCGGCGACGGGTGCGCTGGGCACCGGTGGCCGGCCGGGCGGGACCGGGCTAGATGCCGACCCAGCCGAGGTAGCGGCTCGGGTCGTAGGCGCTGATGGCCATGATGTGAATCCCGGCGGTGCGCCCGTCGTAGGTGCTGATCATCTCGCCGTTGCCCAGGCTGATCGCGACGTGTCCGGGGGCGCCGGCAGCGGAACGGAAGAACACCAGTGCGCCGCGCGGCGGGTTGCGGTCGCCGGGATGCTTGTTCGCCGCCACCGTCCAGTAGATGTAGGCGCTGTCGTGAGCGGGCCCGTAGGGCAGCCCGTCGGTGATGTTGCGGCCGGCGGACAGGTAGGCCTGGTAAACCGCGGCCAGGCACAGCCCGTCGTACTGGCGGCTGCCCAGCCGCGCGCTCATCCAGCCGATCGCCTTGTCCGCCGCCGAGGCAGCGGGCGGACAGCGCACCCGGCGCTGGCTGCCGCGACCAGCAGCGCGCCGACGGCGGTGCGGCCGCCGCGACTCCTTCTCGAGCGACGATCGCAGGCGTCACCGGACGTGGCAGTGTCGTGATCGCAGGGGGCTGCGGTGCGGGCGGTGTCGCCTGTGGTGTTCATGGGGGTGATCAGACCGCTGCAGGGGTGGGGGCGACGAGACTGCTGTGCAGCAGTGGCCCGTGTGGGCGCTGCTGTGCAGCAGGGTCTCGCTCACCCGCGCCAGGGCTGCACGGCCCGGTCGATCCGGGTCCGGGGCGGGGCCAGGAATCCCGCGCGGACCAGGACGTACACGTACTCCGGGTCGGTCAACCCGCACGCCCGGTGCAGTCCGAGCTGGATCGCCTTCTCGCGGACCTTCTTCAGCCGTTCCTGCACGGCGGACTCGCTGACCCCCAGAGCGCGGGCCGCCGACCACGAGATCCGCGAGCTGCGCGCCCAGCTGGCTACCGCGCCCGTCGACCGGGGCGAGTAACGATCAGGCTGGCGTGCCCCGTAGAACGCCGTTCACACGGTGTCGGCGGAGTTGAGGTAGCCGATCGGGCCCCCCGAGGAGACGATGATGCGGCTGTCCATGATGCGCTCCACGAGCGGACGCAGATGGCCGGGGAGCGGCTCGCGGACCGTACCGACCATTCCGGGTGAGATCCGCGCGAGGAGCTCACCGGCGAACTGGTGCCGCGGCTTGTCCTCGCCCGGGCGGGTAATGGACTCCTTGTGCCCGGTGATCTGGTAGACCGCGACCGGGAAGGTCGCCACGGTCACGGCGAACAGCTCGTTGTCCATGACCCGGTCCGGCGTGCAGCGCCACCACCGAAGGCTTGTCTCCTCCAGTTCGGCGTCGGTGTGCTGCACGTGGAAGCCCAACCAACGGCGCGGGTCGGAGAGGTACTTCGCAGGGTCGGCCTGCTGTCGGGCGTCGGTGCGCAGCACCGTGAGCTCTCCATCGACAACGCGCAGGCGCGGCCGACCGAGCAGCTGGTCGACCGATGCTGCGGTGATCGGCAGCGGCAGCATCCCGGCGCGGATCATCTTGTCCACATGAGCAACGTGCAGTTCCAGACGTGCCGCCGCGACCGTGCGCGACAGCGTCTCCGAACGACGGTCGGCTCCTGCGGGCAGGTCGAAGGAAGGCAGAGGCATGAGTTCGGCCCTTCGGTAGGGATAGGTCTCGGTGACCCTTTAATCAGCGGCGCGCGAGCGCGTCCATGTATTGCACAATACATGAGGGCAGGGCGCCCGTCGACAAGGTAGTGAGCTGGACCGGCGGCCACCCTCCAGCGGGCAACCACGCCGGACAAGACTCCACCTCAGGAAGTTGATCTAGTAGCTCCGAGGACCTTCCCATGCAGTCGAGCTGGCTGAGATGACGACGATGAGCACATTTCACCCGGGCCGGTACGGCGCTCCTACCCGACAGTCTCGCCGTGTACCGCCAAGTTGTGCGGCATGAAGCGACTCGTCATGCTGATCATGTTCATGCTGGTCACCGTCCTTGCCGGGTGCGCGAGCGCGCCGCCCACGACCACGCTCACCCTTCACGTCTCCCGCGGCAGCGGCGGGACCGTCAACGTCAGCTACACCTGCCCGGACGGCGAGGACGGCGCGATGAAGGTCTGCACCGCCCCCGCGATCGGCGGCCCCTCCTGGGAGGTGCAGATCGCCTACCCGGTCGGCACCACGGTGCGGCTGCAGACCATCGGCGGATACGTCCGCAGCCAGTGCATGATCCTCGACCAGAGCAAGGCCATGCGGATCGCCGAGGACGACGGCCGGGGCACATGCACCACCACCGCTTGAGCGGGCCCGTGTCCCTCAGCCGCACCGGTCGCCGCCGATCAGACCGAGGTAAGGAGCGGGAACGGCCCGAGGCGCTGGCGGGTCAGCGGTTTGGATGCGGAGTAACTCTGAGCCCTGAACCGGCGATTTGATCACCGTGCGCCGACTTGTCACCCTTGCCCTCCTCGCGCTCCCGCTCGCAGCATGCGGCGCCACCCCCGAACCTGCTCCAGTGCAAGCCTCAGCCGCGCCGGCAGTCCCCACCCAGCCCGCGCGCACCACCCCTGAGATCCAGTACCTCGCCCTCGTTGAAGGCGTCCCGGGTATCGACACCAGTGCAGGCGACGAGGCCCTGGTCCAGGCCGGCTATAAGACGTGCAGCTGGCTGTTGTACGGCTACCCCCGCAACAACGTCGAGGGCCGGGTAATGCTCGAGCTAGGCGTCAATGCAAACACCAGCACAGTCGTCGTGCACGCCGCTACTACCTACATCTGCCCCGATCAGAAGCAGGAGTAGCTGCGGCAACGAGCCCAGTATCCGACGACCAGGCTCGGCGGAACGCGGAGACCGGCCGTGTCCTCACCGAGGGGCACGGCACCGCCTCGACCGCGTGCGCCGCATGGCCAGGTGACGCCCTCCCGAGGACTGAGCCGAGCGCATCGCTGGCGTGTCCTAGCACGAGCTCGAGCGTTGACGCTGAGACGGTTGTCGACGTCCTGATCAGCTTCATCAGCGAGCAGACAACGAAGGACGGGCACCCGGGAACAGAGCTGATGACATCGACGCCCGAGCCGCCTTACAGGTGCTGGTGTCGATGGACCTCTGGCGCACCTCAGCGAGAGCGCTTCACCTAGAGCACGTCGGGCTGACGGGAATCAACCTGCAACGACAGGACCTCCGCCGGAGCAGCTTCATCTACAGCATGCTGAGTGGTGGAAGCCTGGTGTACTGCGACCTCACGGGCGCGGATTTCTCATACTGCATCGGCGAGAACACGTCGCTCCGCAAGTCCCGAGTACGTGGTGCGCGGTTCGTGAATGCACGGTTCACCGGGGGCATGTTCATGGCCGCTGACTTCACCAATACGGACTTCTTCGGGTGCTGACCTGTCGGCGACGTGCTTCGGCACGGTCTACGAAGTGGGCGCAGAGCAACCCGCCGCGGTACTCGTCGGCGCGAACTTCACGGACGCCCTGCTCGACGGCACGATCTTCGTGGGGGCGGATCTGCGTAAGGCGATCGGCATTCGCAAGTCGCAACTGGACCAACCGCGAACTCATGGCCCGGCTCAACACGAGGAACTGAGACGGCAGCGTCGCAACGGCCCCCGTCGGGAACCGAGCGCCGCCACCGGCATCGCCGACGTCCTCGGCGCCCCCGTCACGCCCGTTGCCGTCGGGTGTCCGGCCGGTGACCGCGCGGCCCACCGTCCTCTGGCGCTCGACGGTGACGCTGCCGAGGTCAGTTCACGATCATCGAGCTGCTTGACGCTGCAGGGCCCTGCGCGCCATCACCCGGGCACCCGACATCCGCCAGCGCGCGAACTGCACGCTCACGTTGAAGTGCTCGGCAACCTGCTCGTCGTTCCAGCCGCGGAATGCCGCCCACTGCGCGCCCTTCTCCGGCACGAGCAGCTCACCGGAGAAGAACTTCGCCTGCGTCTCGACGGTCGGGTCGAACTGCCGGCAACCATCGTCGGTCAACAGCACGTCGTCGAAGCCGTGCTCGAGCAGGAAGTGCCCGAGTTCGTGGGCGATCGAGGCCCGCCGGCGCTGCAAGGAGTGGCTGGTGTTCTCCAGGATCACCCGGGCAGAACCAAGAGGCACCAGCGCCGCCGACCAGGCCGACTGACGCGTGGAGAGGAAGTGCTGGACGGCGTCGTCGGAGCAGTGCTCATCGACCAGTTCGTCGATGGGATAGACGTCGACACCGTGAAGCGCGGCCAGGGCATAGGGGTTGAGACGGTCTCGGTCGCCGAGGTGCTGTTCGGCTCGTTCCTCGGCCACGACCTGGCGCATTGCTGCTTGCGTCCACCGCTGCCTCGGCACCTACTGATCACTCCGCCGCAGGCTTGCGGGAGGACGAGAACCGGCGCACCGCCGCTCCGATGATCTCCTGCAGATAGTCGACGTCTTCCGCGTCGAGGTCCTTCCGAGCACGCAGAAGCGGCGCAAGCTGGGCCACGAGCGCGGGCTGCTCGCCGGTCTGCCCGTCGTCGGTGCTGCGCTCGGGGCGGATGCTGAAGTTCTCCGCCGGCACCCCCAGCCACTGCGTCATCGCCATGAACGCGTGAACGTCGGGGCTCTTCAAATTGGACAATCTCGACAATGTCGAGGGACTCAAGCCCATGTCCCGAGCCAGCTCGCGCCAAGTCAGGCCCTTCGCCTCCCGCGCGGCGTTGAGATCCCGATACAGGGCAGCCACGTCGACTCGCTCTTCGGCCACGACACCTCCCACGCCGGATCCTACGGCGACCCACGCGCCGCGTCGACACGTCGACCCTCGGTCGACATATCGAAAACGATCACTTACCCTGACAGATGCGTTCGACATGTCATACGGGGTTTTACATCGTGTCGAACGTCCGAGGAGCTCCCCCCTCGGTCGTCTTGGCTCGCGGCCCCCGACGCGCAGCCACCCGTCCCCCCGAGGACTGCACCATGTTCGAGATCGACATGCTCCCCGTCGAGTCCAGCACCGGTCCCGCCCGCACCAAGAGCGGCGACGCCATCGCCTTGCGGTTCACCACGCCCACCGACATCCGACCGAAGATCGTCATCATCGACGGCGGCTACCGCGACAACGGCAAGGATCTCGTCGATCACATCCGGCAGTACTACGACACCAACCACGTCGACCTGGTCATCAGCACGCACCCCGACAACGATCACATCAGCGGCCTGCTCGTGGTCCTCGACGAGCTCGACGTCGACGAGTTGCTGATCCACCAGCCCCGCCTGCACGTCAGCAACGTGTCGCTGTTCAGCAACATCGAGACGGTCGATGCCGTCCTGGCGCTCGCCCGGCAACGCGGGGTGAAGATCTCGAGCCCCTTCACCGGCCTCACCCGCTTCGACGACCACCTGCTCGTCCTAGGCCCGACCCAGTCCTACTACGAGCAGCTGGTCCTCGAGCACCTCATTGAAGCCGGCTGGCAGCAGAAGGCGGCCGGCCTGCGCGAGACGGCCCTGTCCCACGCCTTCCCGCACTTCGCGCAGAAGATGGAGCGCACGCTGTTCATGCCGGAGGAGACGCTGACCGACAACGTCACCACCGGGCCCCGCAACAACACCTCGGTGATCACCCTGTTGCGGGTCGGCGACGCCCGGTTGCTGTTCACCGCCGACGCCGGCATCCCCGCGCTCGAAGCCGCCGCCGACCACTACGAGACCACGGTCGGCGACTTCGGCATCACCCCGTTGTCGTTCATGCAGGTCCCGCATCACGGCAGCCGGCACAACGTCGGTCCGTCGATCCTCGACCGGATCCTCGGCCCCAAGGACGGCGCGCCCTTCGCCCAGGTCTCTGCGGTGATCTCCTCGGCCGCGGCCGACCCGGGCCACCCGAACCCGAAGGTCGTCAACGCGTTCACCCGGCGCGGGTGCTACGTCGTCGCCACCGAAGGCCGGACGGTCTGTCACACCGACGGCAGCGTCATCCGGCCCGGCTGGGGACCGGTCGCCCCGCTGCCCGCCCTCGACGAGCACGGCGACGACGATGCCTAACCTAGCCGACCTCTTCGACGCCTACAGCCGCCGAGCGCGGCTCTATCCCGTCCTGTTGGTCACCATGCCGATCGGATGCTCGGTGGTGCTGCTCTGGCCCGGCCTGGGCTGGGACAAGGTCGCGCCCATCGCCTTGGCCGCGGGCCTGCCCTTCTTCGCGACCAGCATGATCCGCAGCGCCGGCAAACGGCTCGAAGACCGCCTCGTCGTCGAGTGGGACGGGATGCCCACCACCCGGATGCTGCGGCTGCGCGACACCGCCGTCAACACGGAGCTGCGGCGCCGCCGACGCGCGAAACTCGCCGCACTCACCGGTGACCCGCTACCGACCGCGGACGAGGAGGCGGCCGACCCGCGGCGCGCCGACGAGTGCTACGTCGCCGCGGTCCGCGTCCTGATCACGAAGGTCCGCGACGACAAGGACAAGCACCCCCGGCTGCACGACGAGAACGCCGAATACGGCTTCCGCCGCAACCTCCTCGCGGCGAAGCCCGTCGCGCTCGTGCTGCTCGGCGCGCTCCTGGTCGCCGACGGCGTCGCGGTCGTCCTCGGCCGCGACATCCAGGCCGTCGGCCTCGCAGCCGCGATCCACATCGTGTTGATCCTCGCCTGGTCGCTCGCGGTCCGGCGCCGGTGGGTGACCCAGCAGGCCAACACCTACGCAGAACGACTCTTCGAGACGCTGGAGCACGCCGCACCTGCGACCGAAGCTCGCCCCACTACCTAATGCGGCCGGCCACACCAGGCCCCACTTGTCCGACACCCGTCGCGATCACTATCCTGCTCGAAACCGGCTCCGACCTGCACAAACAGCGAGTCAGATCCCCGCCAGCCCGAGGAAACGCTGGGCGCGACCGTTCCCTTCACGGAACGGGTGTAGCGCGTTGAGCTCGCCGAGCAGCTCGGCGAGCTTGTCGATAAACGCCGCCCGGTCCAGTCCGCGCAGATGGTGATCGCGGCGGGCGAGCTTGCCGAAGACGTCCTCGGCGAACCCGACGAGGTGCTGGGGCAGGCAGAACAGGTCTTCCTTGGCGGTCGCGACGGTGCGCAGCTGGCCGGCCCAGTCGTAGAGGTCGCCGAAGATGAACCGGTGGAAGGCCTGCAGGTGGGCCAGGTCGTAGCTGCCGGGCAGACCCTGCTCGCGGAGCTGGACCAGGCGCAGAGCGGTGACCTCGGCTCCGACGCGGTCGAGCTCGTCGGCGTCGGTGATCCCGAGCTTGTTGCGCAGCAGCCCGGTGCAGGGGTCGGTGTAGGGGTCGGACTGGCTCACCTGCGGTAGGGCGCCAGCGCCTTCTCCAGGGCCTCCTCGGGCGTCATCCGCCCCTCGGCCACCGCCTGGAACCGCTCCAAAGCCTCCGGGCCGGGCTCGAGGCCCTCGGCGCGCACCGAGGCGAGCGCCTCGGCGACCGCCGCGCGGCGAACCGCGGCGGCCTGCAGCCGCTCGTACTGCTCCACCGACATCACGACCGCCTCCGCTTTGCGATGGGCTCCAACGAACACCGGGCCGGCGCGCGGCTTCTGCACCTGCTTGAGCACGCCGGTCAACCCGGCGCGGAACTCCCGCACGCTGAGGATCTCCGGCGTAGCCACACCATCATGCTAACACAGTTGTGTACACATCCAGAATCTGAGAGCCACTAGCGGCACAACGCCAGATACGAGGCCAAGCAACGCCGCGCGGACGGTGGAGCTGACCCGCCCTGGGTCAGAGTCTGTGACCGCCGTGCGGCGGTCTCATCCCGCCGCAGGCACAGCCCGGGATAACCCCCGAAACATGCAGAAGCCCGTCGGCCGAGGACCGAGATCGCGCAGATTGGGTGTCCGAACCAACCAATCAGGGCGCGTCGGCGGACCACGCCGTGCGCGAGCCGATCCTCGTCGCCAGACCCTGCTCATCGGCTGGGCTGGCTTACCACAGCTCCGGCTCGCACGGCTCCAGCTCCGCCCTGCCTCCCTCGGTTACATCGTGCTCGAGCATGGCCGTCAGTTCCTTCTGCACCCGTCGCCACATCAGGAGCGCGTTGGCGATGTCGGGGGCCAGCAGAGACCGTCGCCAGTCGGCAGGGTCGAGCGTTACGAGCAGCTGGGCGAGGTAAGGCCAGCGGCGGTCGCGCCATGTGACAACGTTCGAGAAGTACAGCGGCACGAAGTCGGTCACCCTGCACGTGTGCTTGCGGTCGTTTTGATGCTTCTCGGTGGCGGCCCATCGACGCGCGAACTGTTGAGCCGCGTGATCCTCCTGGAAAGGAGGCAGGGCGGCAGTGAACGAGCGGACCCCGAGCACGGTGGTTAGGCGATGAGCCTCCCGAATGAGCTTAAGCCGCGTATCCCAGTCTCGGTTCTCCTCGGCGTAACGCAGAATAAGCTTTCGGATCGCCGGCTCGCGGAGTAGCTCTTCGCGTTCCGCGGCCGTGCAGGCAACCTCTTTACTGGACCGTTCCAGAAGCGCGATCCTTAAGGCCACGTATCGCTCAAGGAGCAGGATCGTGTGGCGGCTCATGATTAACCGGAGAACCCGATGTGGGCGGCGCACCCTCAGCTGTGGATTGGGAAGGTACCGGTCCAGGAAGTCGATGAATTGCTCTGTGGAGCGCAGGTACCGCAGGTCCTCGTCTCCTGTGGAGAGCCACTGGGCGAATTTCCCGACCGATCCGCTGTCCGTCGCGCTGATGGCCCGCTCGAGGTGCCGGACGGCCCGCATAGCCAGTTGATCCTGATCATTGCCGTCAAGGTCCTTTGCGGCGAGCGCGACGGCTAAGGTACAGGCCGCGTTGTAGTGCTCCTGCCAGCCGGAAGCCCACCGTGGCTTCCGTCGCAGCCGCCACTGCAGCATCCGCTCAATGTCGCCAGGTTTGGTGACCTGGCGTCGATGCTGCTCGGAGAAAGCCTTTGAACGGAAGATCTCGAGTCGCGACGCCGCGAAGCTCAGCTGGAGTGGTGCCCAGACCTCCATGATCCTCAATGCGACCTGCGACACGGGCATCCTCGGGCGGCGGCGCCCAGCGGTCCATCGGTAGTCGTCGACCAGGGCCATTACCTCGGACACGCCGACGAAGTGGATGAAGTGCCGCATGTGGTCGGGATGAGCGGCAAATTTCTCGAAGGGGAGCGGTGGCTTCTCGGCCGCCCCCCTTGGGCGGAACTCGTCCGCGTAGCGCTGGTAGTAAGCCTTGAGCCATACGCTGAGTCGGGTGCGCAGGGCCTGCCTCTCCGCAGCGCGGGTTTCGTTGTGTGGGAGCCGGCCGCCCGGAGCTCGCGACGCCACCCCGTCGTCGACATCCGGTGGCTGGGTCTGAGGCGGGAGGCTCCGATGCCACTGGTCGCTTAGCTCGGATGCAGACGAAAGTCGCGCGACGAGGCGGTAACGGGCGATCAACAGGGCGTTGCGGCCGTTGGGGCTGTGTCGGAACATCCGCGGCGGATGACCGCTTTTGTCGTCGTCGAGCAGGTGCCGCAGCCGCAGCCACAGCCGGCGGTCGAACCAGGACTCGATCGCGACGCAGTCCGCGTACCCGGCGAGGGCGTCCATGTAGAGGCCAAGCTGTTCCTGGCACTGCGCGAGCTCGATACGCAGATACGGGTTCTGCGGGTCGAGCTTGAGTGCCAGGCCGAACTCGGCAATCGCCTCCTCGTAGCGCTTCTCGGACATGAACCGCCGTGCCAACTGTGTGCGATGGAATAGCTCCGACGGGATCTCCAGCCCGTACCAGGCCGTCCACGGCGCGCGGCGGGCCAGCCGCGTGCGAGGCAGGATGAATGCGCCGACCCAGTGGGCGCCCCGCTGTGCGACGTCCATCCAGTCGTCGTCCCAGAAGGTGGTGACCCGGCCCGATCGGCCTGGGGCGACCACCACGTGGAGTGTCAGCCCACATGGCTGGTCGCCCTCGCGGGTCACGAGCCGCCCGGAGACGTGGTAGGCGTAACGGACCTGGAAGAGGGCCTGCAATAGCCCCGCCGCCGTCGCGACCCAGTTCGTCGAGCCATTCACTGCTGTGCGGACGTTGTCGAAGATCTCGTCGTGCTGCGGCTCGTTGGGGATCGACTGGGGCGTGCTTAGGCTCATCTCGGCGAGTCTCATGCGGAACTCGCCCAGGATTCGATCGATGCCGGGCACGTGCTTGTCGTCGCCGTCGAACGAGGTGATCTCAATCGGGCCGGGTCGAGATGCCCGCCGCGACAGGATCGTGCGACGCAGCGAGAACAAGGCGATCACCAGCAGGAATGCTGCGACTGCGCGCGTGATCGTAACGTCCTTCAACGGCGTGACCAGCCACTGCGGCGAGTGCGTGGCAAGCACTCCGAGCAGCGAGCCCGGGACGACCGCTGCGGCGAGGGCGAGCAGGAATGCGGTAAGCACACCCCAGAACACGGGGTGTGGGAGGGCGACCCTCTCCATGGAGAGGCCGGCCGGACGGCGACGGCGCACCAGCGGCCCCTCAGATCAGCTTGTGAATCAGCGCGGGCCGCAACGTGGCCACGAGCAGGGCCATGAAGACCGCAGCCAAGGTGCCCAAGGTGATGGCCACGCGCCACGTCGGCGCGTACAGCTGGGTCAGCAGCGCACATGGTGCTGCGGCGGCCAGCAACGCCGTGACGAGGCCGACCGTGGAGCGCCCGCGCGTCGCGCGAAGGAGGAGGGGCATGGCTGCTCCCGCCGCCACGCCCACTACTAGTGCAACCCAGTCAAAGGTGAACAGGGGGGTGCCGTCCCTCGTGATGGACAGCTCGGCGTTCGGGAACAACGGCCGCTTCAGCGCGTACACCGCGAAGACCACGAGTCCGAGCAGGAAACCGGCCCGTGCGCTGAGCCTGATCTCTCGCTTCGAGAGGCTGCCAGGAAGCCACGCGGCCACCGCTAGGATCGTGAGGAGCACGACGGGGATCACGCCGAGGTAGACGATGTCCTCGATCAGTCCAATTTCTCTCACCGGAGTCCTCCGCGACGATCCTGCCGGCATGGTGGTCGCGGACGGTGTCGCCGGTGTTACTGGGCGCCGTGAGGTTCTGCCAGCTAAATACCGCACATTTCTCCGGATGCAGCCCGGTCGACGAACCGTCTATGGCCACTGTGTTGCGGGAGCTACTAACGAGCAAGGTCGGTGAAGCGGCTGTAGTGGAGCTGGTGGGCCACCGTGATCGTGTTGGTGGGGCCGTTGCGGTGCTTGGCCAGAATCAGGTCGGCCTCGCCCGCGCGGGGATCGTCGCGCTCGAACGCGTCCGGCCGGTGCAGCAGGATCACCATGTCCGCGTCCTGCTCGATCGAGCCGGACTCACGCAGGTCCGAGATCATCGGCCGCTTGTCCGTGCGCTGCTCCGGGCCACGGTTGAGCTGGCTGATCGCCACCACCGGCACCTCGAGCTCCTTGGCCAGGAGCTTGATCTGCCGGGAGAACTCCGAGACCTCCTGCTGGCGGGACTCGACCTTGCGGCCCGAGGTCATCAGCTGCAGGTAGTCCAGGATGATCAGCTTCAGGTCGTTGCGCTGCTTGAGCCGGCGCGCCTTGGCCCGGATCTCCATCAGCGTGAGGTTCGGCGAGTCGTCGATGAACAGCGGCGCCTCGGAGATCTCCGACATCCGCCGCGCCATCCGGGTCCAGTCGTCGTCGCTCATCCGGCCCGCACGCATGTCCGCCAGCCGGATCCGCGCCTCCGCCGACAGCAGCCGCATCACGATCTCGGTCTTGCTCATCTCCAGCGAGAACACCGCGCTGGTCATCTGGTGCTTGATCGAGCAGGACCGCGCGAAATCCAGCCCGAGCGTGGACTTGCCCAGACCCGGCCGGGCCGCGACCACCACCATCTGCCCCGGGTGCAACCCGTTGGTGCACGCGTCGAGATCGGCGAACCCGGTCGGCACACCCAGCGAGACGCCACCGCGGGAGGCGATCGCGTCGATCTCGTCCATCGTCGGCTGCAGCAGCTCCTCGAGCGGGACGTAGTCCTCGCTCGTGGACCGCTCGGTGACCTCGTAGATCGCCGCCTGCGCCCGGTCGACGACCTCCTCGACCTCCGCGCCCTCGGCCCCGTGGTAGCCCAGCTGCACGATCCGCGTGCCCGCCTCGACCAACCGCCGCAGCGTGGCCTTCTCCGCCACGATCTCGGCGTAGTACGCCGCGTTCGCCGCGGTCGGCACCGTGGCGATCAGGGTGTGCAGGTACGGCGCGCCACCGAGGCGGATCAGCTCCCCGCGGCGCTGCAGCTCCGCCGACACCGTGACCGCGTCCGCCGGCTCACCCCGACCGTAGAGATCGAGGATGCAGTCGTAGACCGTCTGGTGCGCCGGCCGGTAGAAGTCGTCCGGCCGCAGCACCTCCACCACGTCCGCGATCGCGTCCTTGCTCAGCAGCATCCCGCCCAGCACGGACTGCTCGGCCGTGAGGTCCTGCGGGGGCTGACGGTCGCCCGAAGTACCACCTTCATCCGCCCACGGGCTGCGGCTGACCGTGCTTGAAGGCGTCCGATCCATAGCCGAAGAATCGGCCCACCGTGCAGTGGAGCTCGGGCTGGCTGTCATCGCCGGCTCCTGTCGTACGCCCGGCTGGGAACGGGCAGCATGGCGGGCTTCTGCGTGAGCTGGTGCTGTGCACGGCGCTTCTCGCGTAGCCCGTCGAGGTGCTGGCGCAGGGCTTCCCGTGCCATGGCGCGAGCAGCGGGCTCGGCCACGGTTGGCGCAGCAATAAGCGGCGTCTCCGTCGGACGCGCCGGCACGCTCATGCGGTGCCCGATCACGTGACCGGGCAGCTCGTTCAGCCTGCCCTGCCAGGGACGCAGTCTCGCGCCGAGAACCGCGATCGGGTCGTTGACCCCCCGCCCGATGTCCCCGCGGGAGACGTCGCGGCGGTCGGGGTGGAACTCGGCGGCGTAGAGCAGTCCGGCAACGCTGGCCCCGGCGTCCCACCACCGCTTGAGCAGCGCCCGGGCACGCCAAATCTTGATCTTGCCCGCTTTTCGGCCTTCTAGGCCGAGACGTGAGAGCAAGGTGAGTGTTGCTGCGTTTCTGGATTGAGGACAGTCGGGGACGGAGTGGGCTGGCCACGTGCGTGGGGAGGTGACTTGAGCCCGTTCGCCGCGAAGCGAGGGCTTAAGGTCAACTGGAGAAGTGGGGAGGTCGCCACTTTCATCCACAGGGGACTCGATCTCGCTTCGAGCTGGCGGAGAGTCTGTAGTGACCAGCGCATATGTCGGCGTACGCCCAACGTCGGTGCCCAAGAACTCGGCGGAGGCACCGCACTCGACGACCACGAGCACGCCAAGGTCACGCGCCCAGGCCAGTACCCGAGAGACGGTTCGCTCGGAACGGCCGCCGGCCTCCCCAAGCCGTTCGGCTGTGACACCGGCGATCAGCCCGGTCTCCCAGTCCATGCAGCGAACTAGCTGGCGCAGGATCAGACTCCAGCTGCGCCGCTTGTCGGTACGCCATTCCTCGTCGTCGACGCGACGCGCGAGGTAGGTGAGGGCTTCGGCCTGGGAGGTCAGCACGCGGTGGCCGGTGGCGATGAAGTTCCGCCAGCCAGGGTGCGGTCGGTAGCAGCCTTCCTCCATGCGGCGTCGGGCGCGCTCCCGGCCGTGGGCCATGGCGCGCGCTCGGGCGCGGGCTCGTGCGCCCGGACGCGCTGCACGGCCGGGGCCGCTTGTCGGGCCGGTTGGCTTCGCCCGATACGCAGCCCCACGCGGAGCTCGGGGTGCGTCTTGCACGGTTGTGCGGGCGAAAAGCCGGGCTGGGGGGATGCCCTGGGCGAGGAGCTCGCCATGCAGGACACAGGTCGATGTGCTGGAACCAGATGCAAGCGTGAACGCGCCTTGTTCGTAGCAGGGCAGGCACCAGCCCGACGCGGCATCAGGTGCTGGTTCCTGATCCGGGCAGGCAGATATCGCCCCGTGTCGCGCTCGCGTCTTATCCGGCCCAGGCTGTAGCCTGGACACGCGAAAGCGCCCCTTCTTGGCAGGTTGGGGAATTCGCCCCGGCTCGCCGGGGCACCGGCGTCACATGGGGTGCTGGCCCCAGCTGACGCGAGGTCTATAGCGAGGCGGCCCCTGGCAGGGGGTCGCCTCGCTGTGTTAGGAGGCCTTGTGCAGTGGCAACTCCTCCTGTCCACGCGGCGTTGTCTCCGCGGGCAGCTCGTCGCGATGGCGCAGGCCAATCCGGATCAGCGCGGCTGCAGTCTCGGAGAACGACCAGTCCCGTGCCTCGGCCAGCTCGCGCAGCTCAGCGCTGTCGCTCGTTGGCACCCGGGTCACGATCACGTCGCGCGGGCCCTTAGAGGGGCGCCCGCCTGCGCGTCCGGCTGTCCGTTTGGCCATGCAGGCATCATGGCGGAGTTTCTGAAACGAACCGCCGCGACACGCCGCCTTCTGCGCCTCGGATTAGCCCATCCGAGGTGTGGAGCCGCGCAAAGAGGGCAGAGGGCTGGCATCTGGTTCGCCGCCTCGCCTTCCCCTCCAGCCCGGTCGAACCCGAAGCGAGGGTTCATCCAACGACGCGATCGCCGGAGGTCACGCAGGTGTGGCTCGGTCCCGAGGCGCCCCGTCGGAGCGCCAGCCCCCGCGACGAGCGGCGCGCCGGGACTGCGGCCGGTACTTCGTCGAGCTGGCAGGACGAGCGGCTGGGCCCCGCTGACGCTCTCCCCGTATAGCGGCGCAGCTCGTCATCATGTGAATACCCGTCTTGACCCCACCCCTTAGCGGGAGCAGGGCTCGGGCGCTGCATCCAGAACTATCTAACCGGCCTTCTGGCCGCGGTACGACTCGGCCGTCCTGATGAGGATGGCTCTTGCTTCATCGCCGTACACAGCGAGCGCTTCCAGACGACGGAGGAGGTCGACGTGACGTCGTACGGTGTGGGGATCCTGGGTCACCGCGACTCCTCCAGAGGTGCCGAGTACCAGGGACTTCTCGTCGTGGAGGTCGAAGGCGTTCTGGGGGAACTCAGGACGCGCAGTCGGGTCTTTGGGCACGCGCGGGATGATGCCGATGCGCCAGCCGGGGCGGTCGATCGCTGACGCGAGATGGTCGCACTGTTCGGCCATGACATCGGCCCCGGCTACCCCCCAAGCAAGGGTGCTCTCAGCCAGGAGCTGCCGATATTTCCGCGGTCGGTCCTGCGACATCGACACATCGTGGCGTCCGCGGCGGATGGCCAACCATTCCTCTTCCTCGGGCCCGCTCGGAACGCCACCTCCGCTGCGGTAGATCGCGCGCATGTAGCCCTCGGTCTGTAGCAACCCGGGCACCATGAGCGGGGAGAACGTTGCGACCTCGGAAGCCTGCTTCTCTGCCCGCGCGAACCGCCGCTGAAGGTTGGCCACCGCGAACGGCTGCAGCACCACCCTGGTCGTGACGACACTTCTTGCGTCCTCGTGTGCATCTCGCGCCAGCTCGAGGACCCGTCGGCGCATCGGGGCGGTTGCGGCTGTCGGCTTCGCCCGAAACAGCGTCCATGCGAGACGTCCCGCGTCGGGAACAGACGGGAGGTACTTCCCGCCCAGGATTCGCGAGACTTTGCTTTGCGAGAAGCCGGCTCGTCTGGCGAGTTCGGAACCGGAGAGCCCGGTCTCTCGCCGCAGACGATCGAGCAGCGCGGCGAGCTCACTCACCGCGCTGTCGTCGGATGCCGCAGTGGTCAACTCAGGCGACCTGAGCCCGTGCGCGATGGAGGTCGGGGTGCTCGGCCCACCAGTCCTCGAAGGGAACGGCCTGGGCCCACGAGACGTCGCGCAGCGCGAGGAGCGCCGAGCCGTACTCTGGCGTTGCGACCTCGGCGCCGATATGGCGGCCCGCATCGTCGTAGTGGGTCACGACGACGTGGTCGCGTTGGACGACCCAGAAGTCGGGCACCTGCGTGTCGAGGCGGTTGTCGGCCGACACCTCAAGGACCCGGACGTCCTCTCCCGCCGCGGCGTTCTCGCTGTAGAGCGTGCAGCTGTAGTGCTCGTACGGGGGGATCGTGCCCTCGTCGTCGACGTGAACCACTCGGAGCCGCCGCCAGGGGTGATTCTGCTCGGCCGCGGTGCGGAGCATTTGAATGAAACCGGACCGGTCACCCGCCGGTGCCTCGCCTCGCAGGAAGCGCTCGTAGTCTCCCTGGTCAGAGGCCGCGTCGTAGTAGCGCAGACCCTCCCAACGGAACACGCCGAGTTCGGCGCGCTCGCTGAGGTGAGCCCCCATCGCGCGCAGGTCCATCACAGCAGGACCTCCTCTCTCGCGGGGTAGATGACGGCCTCGTCCGGGCGCCGTTCCATCCCCATCTGCTCAAGCATCTCCGAGTCGGTCACCGGCTCTCCGACGACTACCGCCCAGTCGCCTTCACAGCGGGTGATATCGATGGGGTGCTCTCGTGGCATCCACGCCGGCACCCTGACGGCGACCTGGTTCGGGGCGAGGCAGACCTCGGCGAGCGTTCGACTGTCGGTGACGACGTAGCCCTGAACCACCAGCTCCCCTCCCTCCGTCTCGTGGATGTGCGGGCAGTCGAATCCCTGCGGGCAGTCCAGGTCTCCGGCCAGCGTGCGCGCGATCCTCATGGGCTTCCCCTCCCAGAGCCCGGCGCCTCCGCCGGACCTTGGAAGTGTCCGGCCTCAGCCTCAGCTAGTCAAACCTGAGGTGTGCATGACTGCTTGACTATGCACAGCATAGCTGTGCATAGTCCTGGTGCAGGGCGACGGATTCCCCTCCCACCAGGCCCTGCGTCCAAGAGGAAGTGCCACCCAAAGCACAACCCTTCAAGGCCCCGGTAGGCGCGGCAACGCCTACCGGGGGAGTGGATCGCAACGCCCGACCTCGTATGACCAGGAGGAACGATCCGTGTCCATGTTCTCGCGCCCCCGAGGGGCGATCACCTTCAGCCGGGTCGGCTGGGGACCAGCGGTGGGCTGCGGCGTGCTGCTCGCGGCCGGTGCGACCCTCTGCGAGCTCTTTCCCGGCGTCACCAAGGCCTTCGGGATCGCGATCGTGTTCCTGGCGGTCGTCTCTCTCGCGATGCGCTTCATCGCTCGTGAGCTCCGGGTGCGGGCCCGGCTCGCGGCGCTGTCCCCGGTCTCGGCTCCCGTCCCGGCCCGGCCGGTCGTGGCGGACCCGGTGCTCGGGGAGGCTGCGTGATGGGCGTCCGCGCGAGCCGACCCGCGTGCACCCCGGTCGTCGCGACTACCGGCCTCGTCGTGCACGAGGTCACTGAGGACGAGGTGGTCACCGGGTCGGCCGACGGGGTGTACCGGGCGCTGTGTGGGCAGCTGATCCTGCCCGCCTCCCTCGCTGAGACCCCGCATGGCACCTGCGCGGGCTGCGCCGCGGCGCGCCTGCACCCGGAGTTGCCGATGCCGGACGGCTACTCACGAGCCTGGCGTCGCGGGATCGCCGGGGCGCTTCGGGAGTGCGCCGGCCTCGCCCGCTGCGCCTCCCGCCTGCACATGGCGGCCACGGCATGAGCACCGACCGACCGGGAGTGCCGATGCTTGGCTGCACCGACTGCCAGTACCTGTTCACCCCCTCACCCGCGCAGTGGGCTGACCTGGCGGCCACCGGCTGCCCGCGCTGCCAGGGCTGGACCTGGCTCGCCGCGCTCGCCCACCCGATCAGCCCGAACTCGACCGCACCCGCTTCGGCCGGTCCCTGCGCCAGCGAGGAGCACACCCATGTCTGAGATGCCCAACGGTCCGCTGCAGCTCTGGCTCACCGAGCGCGCCGCCCGGTCCGGGCCGGAGACCGGCCAGGCGGGCGACACGCTCCGCAGACCCAGCCTCGCCCCGGTCGTCGTCGAGCCGATCGATCCCGACAGCCCCGACGGCCCGGAGCAGCCGGCGCCGGACCGCCACGATCCCGAGCTGGACGAGCTGGACGAGATGGAGAGGCGCCTGGCGCTGCTGCGGGGGAAGGCGACGCTGCAGCGCGACCCGGCCTGGCTCGACGTCCTCTCCCCGCTGGAGGCGTGGCGCGAGCGTTCGGCGGCGATCCGGATCCGGGGATTGCAGCGCCGCCAGGAGGTCGCGGCCGCCACGGCCGCGGTTCGGCTCGCCGGGCGGGAGCGCCGCGGTGATCAGGAGATCGCCCGACTCGACCTTGCCGACCGGCTCTGGCAGCGGCGTGCGGTGGCGCGCCGCGCGCGTCTGACCGATCCGGTGTCGAAGCTGGCCACCCAGCAGCGCACCGCGCGACAGATCGCGGCCGCACTCGCCGTCGCGACGGTGGCCAGCCTGGTCTGGACCTCGGTGGGCGTCCACGACGCGCTCGTGGGGCCGGACGGCTCCCCGTTGGCTTATCTCGTCGAGACCCTGTTCGCCGTCCCGCTGCTGATGCTCATGGGACTGCGGGCCCGGGCTGCGCTGTGGGGACGTGCGTTCCCGGCGGCCGCGCAGCGGCGCAGGATCGCGCGGCTGGAAGGTGTGCTGCTGTTCAGCTCGATCGCGATCAACACCGTGCCCGTCCTGCCGGTCGTGGGGCAGTGGCGGTCGGTGACCACGCTGCTGGCCCACGCCGGGCCGCCGGTGTTGGTGCTGGTGTTGGTGTGGTTGCAGGCGACCACCAGCGCCTACTTCGCGCAGCTGCTGGCGGACGCGCACGTCGACGTCGCCGACAGCGGCGGCACCCGGCTGTCCTCGGACGCCTTCAATGTGATGACGCTGGTGAAGAAGATCCAGGCGGCCCGCAAGGCGGGGGAGCTGCCCGACTGGGAGCAGACCGGGTTGCCCAGCGTCTCGGCGATCGCCCGGTTCTTCACCTGCGAGAAGCGCCGCGCCCAGGAGGCCCACGACGCCCTGGAACTCCTGGGCCTCCACACCCGCCCCGACACCGACGCCGCCACCGGCGGGTCCGCCCGCGGACGCGGTCCCGCCCTGCTCGGGGAGGCCGGCTGATGACCACGACACCGTCGCAGAAGACCGTGCCGCCTGGCACGCCACGCCGGTGGTCGAGCCGTGATGTCGTGATCGCGGCCCTGGCCGCGGTGGTGGTCTGGACGCTCATCGCGCCCTGGACCGTGCTGGGGGTCCTCGGCTCGCTGACGACCGCGGCTGTGGGGGGCCGGGTGCTCTACCGGCACCCGACGCTTCGGCTGCGCCGCCGCATCGGGGTGGACGGGTTCCTCGATCTGTACGAGTACCGCGACGCGGCGAGTCGCCGCGCCACCCGCGGCAGCTGCGTGGGTCGCCTGGTCTCGGGCCCGCTGCTGCTGTTCGGCCGCCGGGTGTTCACCCCGCACCGGCGCGGGGTGCTGGTCGTCGGCCCGCAGGGCGCGGGGAAAAGCTCGCTGATCGTCGAGCCGATCCGGCACTTCCCCGGCCCCGCCTACGTCACCAGCACCAAGACCGAACTCGGCGATCTCACCGCCGCCGACCGTGCCCGGTTCGGGCCGGTGCACGTGTTCAATCCGACCGGGCTCGGCGAGGTGGCCTCGACGCTGCGCTGGGACCCGGTCGCCGGATGCGCCGACCCGGCCGTCGCGGACGCGTGTGCCCGCGCGCTGGTGCGCGGCGGCGGGGGCGCCACCGGCACCCAGAACGCCGACTTCTGGGCGGCCAAGGCCTCGGAGATCCTGCGCTGCTACCTGCTGGGGGCCGCGCTGACCGGGCAGGGCATGAGCGAGGTGATGGCCTGGGCGCTGCGCCCCGAGGACCGCACCCCGGTGAGCACCCTCGCCGCGCAGGGTTCCCACGTCCCGGCGGGCTGGTTGGGCACGCTGGAGTCGAACCTGGCCGCGGCACCCAACACCCGCTCCGGCTACTTCGCCGCGCTCGCCCCCGCGGTGGCGTTCATGGACAACCCCACCGTCGCCGCCTGCTGCCGCCCGCCCCACGGCCAGAGCTTCGACATCGCCCGGTTCCTCCGCGACAACGGCACCCTTTACGTGATCGCCGGGGACTCCGACCAGCGGATCGCGCCGCTGCTGACCGCGCTCACCGAGGCGGTCTTCGGCACCGCCAAACAGCTCGCCGCCGACCAGCCCACCGGGCACCTCGACCCGCCGCTGGGGCTGTTCCTCGACGAGGTCGCCAACATCACCCCGGTCCCGCTCGACAACTGGGCCGCGGACTCCCGCGGGTGGGGGATCGAGGTGTGGGCCGTGGTCCAAGACCTCGCGCAGCTGGAGACCCGCTGGGGCGCCAGCCGCGCCAAGACGATCTTCGCGAACCTCCCGACCAAGCTCGTACTGCCCGGTGTCGTCTCCCGCGACGACCTGGAACGCCTGGCGTTCCTGGCCGGAACCCGCACCAAGGTCCAGACCAGCGAGGGCCACAGCGCCGGCGACGACGGCCGCACCAGCCGCTCACACAACACGACCACGACCCTGGAGCCGGTGATCACCGGGCACACCATCCACGCCCTGCCGCGCTGGCACGCCTTCGTGCTGGGCCTGGGCAGCAAGCCCGCGATCATCCGCTTCCGGCCGGGCTGGCGGACCCGCCGGCCCCCGCTCGACCGCGTCACCGCCGCCACGACACGCGTCGTCGCACCCGACACTCCGGCACCGCGGCTCACCGCCGTGCCCGGGGCCGTGGAGGATGCTGCCTGATGACCGACTCCACTCCGCCCGGGCCGGATCCCGAGCACACCGGCCCCGCCAGCGCTCCCGACGGCGGCCCGCTCAACCCGCCCCCGAGCGCCGCCGCAGCCGCCGCGCTGCTCGAGGTGCGCCGGATGCGGGACCGTCTTGCCGAGCTGACCGAGACAGTCGCGGGTCTGCACGGCCTGCCCGGGCGGGTGGATCACTACACCGAGCTGCACCAGCAGCTCGCCGCGACCGTCTCCGAGGACCTGGCGCCCGGCCTCGCCGCGCTGCGCGAGTTCACCAACGCCGAGCTCGCCCGCCAGGATGCACAGCTGGAGGAGGTCCTCGCCGAGCTGCGCCGCGAGCGCAACTCGCCGGTCGACTGGCCGGCACTGACCGAGGCACAGGCCCGGGAGCAGTGGCCCGTCCTCGGTCGGTGGATCGCCGAGATCTTCGTGCCCTGGTACGAGATCACCCGCGACGAGCTGCCCGACTGCTGGCCGCTGCACCGCCCCGCCCTGGTCGAACTGTCCTGGCTGCGCAGCGCCCACGTCCAGGCCTACCTGCGCTCCTCCCCGCCGAGCGTGGCGGGGGAGTGGCACCAGCGCTGGCGCCCCGGAGTCGTTGAGCGTCTGCATGCGGTGATCGATCGAACCCTGTGCGGGCCCGGCTTTCACCGGCTCCCGGAAGGGGAGCGGGCAGCACCCGCACCGCCGCCGCTCGCCCCAGGCGGCCGGGTGCCGCTTCCCCCGGGCCGGCAGCTTGCCCTCCCGCAACACTGGCAGGCCAACTACGACCGCGCTGTGGGCGAGGATCTCGCCCGGCGGCGACAGCGCGAAGCACAGGGCTGACTGACGAGCGAGGCTCACGCTTCGACGTAGGGCTAGGCGGGTCGGTAGAAGGGCTCGAACCACTGGCCGGGCCGCAGATTGGCCGGCCCCATCACCGCGACGAACGCCTCTTCGTTTTCGATCCCGTCGAGCCCCGGGTCATACAGCCAATCGTGGTCGACGTCCGGAAGCAGCATGTCGTACAGACCGTGAAGCTTGTGCGAGCCCGGAAGGCTGCGCACCCACGCCGCGAGCTCTGGGCCACTCGCGTCCTCGAGGTCTGCCTCCGTCTCTTCCGCCTCGGTGATCACCGCGCCGAGGGCAATCTGCTCGGCCATGTTCTGCGGGTCGAGCCGTGCCGCGATTGCGATGCGCTCGGCCAGATCGCCCATGACCCCGACCATCCGGGCGATCAGGTCCGGGTTCGGGAGGACGATCTGCGGCAACCAGTCCTCGGCGGTGTTAGTGGTGTCTGCAAACCAAGACGCGGCGAGGTAAAGCCGGCCCGCCTGGGCCGCGGAGATCAAGCCATTCTCCTCGTCCCCGCAGCCGTAAAGCGCTGCGAGGTCTGGATAGGACTCTTCCCGGGCTGTGCTGCCTCCTACGGCTCGGCGCGTAGCGGTGATCATCATGCCCGGCTCGCAGAGACAGGGTCGAGGGTTGACCCGCGGCGCCGGGGAATCGGTGGGCCGGCCGCTGCGCCCTTTGCGCACAGCCCCTCTCTTCCGCCATTCGGGCCCGCAGAGCGGTGCTTTCAGCGTAGTCAGCAGCTCATCAGAACTGACGATCTCCGGCCGCCGCACTAACGGCCCCGTCGATCTCCACGATGACCAAATGTGCAGCTCAGCGGCCTGCTCGTCGCCCCATAGCGCCCTACCCGACATCCTCAGGCGGAACTTCATGGAAGAAACATGGAACTTCCGTGGTAAGTTCGTGGGCATGGTGGAGGATGAGCTGTCCGCGGTCCTGCAGCGGATCGGCGAGCTGGGCGGGAAGATCCAGCACGCGCTCGCGGCAGGAGACGTCGAGCAGGCGGCTGGTCTGCACGCCGAGCTGCGGCGTCAGGAGGAGCGCCGGGACCAGCTCTTCGACAGCCTGGCCTCCGGTTCCCTCGTGGGTCGGCCCCGCCACCGCACTGTGTCCCCGCGCGAGGAGCTCCCGCCGGTCACGGTGGAGCAGCCACTTCGGGAGATCGTCCTCGAAGCACTGACCTATCTCGGACGATCCGCCAGCACCGCGCTCATCACTGATGTGGTGCGGGCCCGGGAGGGGTTCGTCATCCCGGCCGGCCGTCTGGCGAGTCTGCGCCGCGACGAGGAGCGCTCGTTCAGCTCAACGTCTACCCGCACCGCGTATGTCGTCCCCGGGCTGACCCACGACCGGTTCGCCCCGGCCCGGGGCATTCTCACCAGCTCGGCTTTCCCCCTGTCCCACCGCATTGTGGCCCCCGCATCCGGGCGCGTGGACCTGCTCAACGCCGTGATCACACTCGCCGAGGACGCCGCGACCCGCGCCGCCGACGAACCGCAGAGGATCGCGCTGCTGAGACTGCTGTGGAAGCTCGGCCGCTCCATCCCTGACGCACTCGGTTCAGATATCGATCCGCTCCAGGTCGCCCAGGCCGCCCGCACCGAGCTCGCCGTCCACGACGCGGCCGACCGCGCGGAGCGGGAAGCGGCAGCCGAGCGAGCTCGCCACCAGCTCGACTCCCACCAGCAGCTCTTCGGTCACCGCACCGCGGTGGTCCGCAACCGCCGCACCAAGGAGGCGTGATGTCGCGCCGGATCCCCACGCCGCGCCCCGACACGCCGCTCGCGGCGTTCCGCGGCCAGAACGACCCCACGCCCCTGAGCGCCCGGGCGATCACCGCCTCATTGGAGGTCCCCGGTTGCCGGCGGCGGAGCCTGTTCGACGCCGCCGGTATCAGCCTGGACCGTGTAGCCCCGCTGCTGGGCTGCCCATCGGGTGAACAGGCCAAGCACGCCTTCAGCCGCGGCAACGCCTTCGAGACCCAGGTCATGGCCAACGACGGCGCGGACCTGATCGCGCTGTTGCGCGAGCACTTCAGCCTGACGATCGACCGCGTCCGTGTGGCCGACCTGTCCTCTCAGCAGGTGCAGTCCGCCCATGGCGGCCGCGGCCGCCAGCTCAACCGCACCCGAGCGCGGCTCACGGCGCAGCACCTGCAGCGGATGCTCACCGGAGACCCGAGCGCCCCTACGCTGCTCCGCCACGCCCTCACCACGCTCACCCTCGGCGGCGAGCCGGCCTACCTGGAGCAGGACGCGCTGGCCGTCGTGGCGGACGGGGCCTGCCACATCATCGAGATCAAGAGCTTCCCGAAGATCGACGGCCGGGCGGACGAGCAGAAAGCCGATGCCGCGGCGCGGCAGTCCGCCGTGTACGCGCTGAGTCTGATCGAGGTCGTGGGCCGGCTCGGGCTCCCGGCTGCCGCCGTATCTATGCAGGCGCTGCTCGTGATCCCGGAGAACTTCTCGCTGACGCCGGTCGCGAACGTCATCGACCTCACCACCCGGGTCCGCCGGCTGCAGCGGTCGCTGCGACAGCGCCCCACTGAAGCCGAGCTCGCCGAGCTCCTGTCCGAGGGAGCCTCCCTGCCACTGCTGCCGCCCGACGAGTCCGACCCGAGCTGGGCGGCGGCCGCCACCCAGACCCGGCAGGTCTTCGAGGCGGTCCCGGCGCGCTTCGGCGACGGCTGCCTCTCCTGCCCGACCTTCCGGTTCTGCCGCGACGAGGCCCAGCGGACCGGAGCGGTCGCCCAGCTCGGCACCAACGCGATCAACGCGTGCGGCTCGGTCACCAGCACCCGCACCGCGCTGGAACTCGCCGCCGGACGGCGAACTCCCGACGGCGGACCCGAGACGGCCCTCGCTCAGCACCTGCAGCGCGCCACCACGATCCGGAGGGCGATCACCGCATGAACACGATGAAGCTGCTCCGCCAGCTCCACGCCGCCGACACCGGGCACGCGGTCCCGAACCGGTCGAAGCGACACGCTCACCTCGCAGACGAGCCGCTGATCGTGTGCGCCTACCACCTCGCGAACGAGCCAGGCGCGTTGATCGGGCTCGTCTACGGCACGGACCCGGCGGCCCCGCACGTCGTGGCGATGGGCAACCCCCTCAACCGCGATGTCCGGTTCGCCGCGCTTGCCGACTTCGCCCGTGACGCGCTTGCCTACCTCGACCCCTACACCGGCTACGAGGTGGTCCGACCGAGCCCGCGGTCGAACCGGGCGACTGCGATCGCCTACGACACCCCGCAGATCGTCACCCCCAACACCGCCACCGCAGCCTGGCTCGGGGACGTGCTCGCACGCTCGATCCGCTACCTACGGCCCGACGAGCAGAACGTCGACCCGGCGCTCCCGCTGCTCGGTGCCCACCTGACCGCGATGACCCAGGCTGCGCACTCGCCGCTGTCGAGCCTGGTCGCCAGCGCCACCAACCTCCTCAGCAGCCACTGGGTCACCGGCCAGCTCGGCGGCGAGACCGAGATCCTGCCGACCATCCTGCGGTGGATCACACCCGTCGCCGGTCTTACCGGCCGCGAGTCCGCCGCGATCGCGGAACAGGGCACCCCGCCCGCCGGTCCCGTACCCGGCATCGAGTTCGACGACGCGCTCTACAGAGCCTGGGACCAGTGGTCGGCCCAGACCGCAGCTGGCCTCAACCCGCTTGAGGCGAGCGAGGCGATGCGTGCGGCCCTCCTCGCCGCACTCGTCCCCACCTATGCGGCAACCTTCGAGGCGCTCGAACTGCTCCGCGGCCTGCCCCCGGCGACGTCGGACGCCGCCCGCCATGAGATCGACCGGGAAGCCTGGGGCCGGCACTGCCAGAGGGCTCAGGGCGGCAACGCGCGGTTTCGGGCGCTGCTCGATCCCCTGACCGCCGCGCGGATCATGCAGGACAGCGAGACCCAGCTCGCCACCTACACCCGACAACAGGTCCTCGACGACCCGTTGGCGCTGGAAGAACTGGTGTTCACCAGCGACGCCGTTCAGGGCGAGGTCCTCGCGGTCAACCCCGACATCCGGGACGGCCGGGCCTGGACACCCCTCATCACCGTCCTCACCGCGGTGCCGTACGAGAACGCGCCGGGCGCGCGGCTGTACCCGACGACGAACGACCGGCAGAGCGCGGAGGTGATCGCCGTGGACGGCGACACCGTCACTCTCAAGCTCCGCGGTGGGATGGGCCAGGGGCGGCCTACCCCGGACCGGCTCCCGGTCATCGGTCAGTCACTGACGTTCATTGCCCTCGAAGCCCAGCAGTTCCGTGGCCGCACCCTGCCCCGCCAGCTGCCCTGGACGCATCGCACGCCAGAGCCGGTCGACGCATGAGCGCCGCACCTGACAACGCCCGCGAGGTGGCCTCATGACCCGCCGATCTCCCGTCGACGCAGCAGCCGTCGCGGCCTCCCAGGCAGTTACCGCCGACGTCCTGGCGGTCGCGCGCGCGGGCCGCGAGCGCGTCAGCCTCGTCGACAGCCCTCCTGGTGCCGGCAAGTCGACCCTCGTCCGCGCGGTAGCCGCCGGTCTTGCGCGCGACGGCCGTCAGATTCCCATCGTGTCTCAAACCAACGAACAGGCCGACGACCTGGTCCGCGACTTGAGCAGCGACCTCACCGGAACGCACCACAGCGTCGGCCGGCTGCACAACTCCTCGACCTACGAGCCGCCCGACGACCTGCGGGCCGAACCTCGGATCGCGCTGAGCAGCGACATCGCCGCCCTGCAGGAATGCTCGGTGATCGTCGCGCCCGCGAAGAAGTGGGCGTTCATCGACTCGGGCCAGCACAGCTGGCCGTTGGGAATCATTGATGAGGCCTACCAAATGCGGGGCGGCGACGCCCTGGCCGAAGTCGCCGAGCTGTTCGACTCGCTGCTCGCAGTGGGCGACCCCGGCCAGCTCTCCCCGTTCACGACCGGCGACGAGTCCCTCATCCGCGGCATCGAACGCTCACCATTGGCGAGCGCGGCGAACGTGCTGCTCAACTCCCACCCCAACGCCTACCAGCGGATGCTCCCGGTCAGCTGGCGGCTGGCCCCACAAGCCGCCGAGCTCGTGTCGAGGGCCTTCTACTCAGCTCAGTTCAGAGCCGGTACAACAGCAGGTGCCCGCCGCCTGCAGTTCAGCCAACTCGGCAACGAGGACCCGCTCGATCGCGTCCTCGGGCACGCCGCGGACTCCGGGTGGGGCCTGCTTGAGCTGCCGCAGGCCTACATGCCCGTCGACGACGCGGACGCGGTGCAGGCGCTCGCCGAACTGGTGTGCCGTGCGCTGACTGCCCAGGGTCGGTGCCGCGACGAGCATGACCGGATCTATGGGCTGGATGAGGGCCGGATCGCGGTCGGCGTGACCCACACCGCCCAGAAGCGCCGCGTGCGCGCAGTCCTCGACCAGATGCTCAGCGAGCGAGGCTTCCTGCCTGGCGCGGTCGTCGTCGACACCGCGAACCGGCTGCAGGGACGTCAGTTCGAGCTGGTCTTCGCCTGGCACCCTCTCTCCGGCCGGCATGACACCAGCAGCTTCCACATCGAGGCGGGCCGGCTATGCGTGCTGCTCTCCCGCCACCGCCAGGCGTGCGTCCTGGTCACCCGAGCCGGCCTCGAAGCCCAACTCGAGGCGCACCCCCAACCCGAACCCCTGTGGTTGGGCGAACGCCAGCTCGCCGTCGACGGCTGGGAGGCGAACCTGTCCGTGCTCGAGCAACTCGCCGAGCACCGCATCGCCGCCTGACCCCACGACAGTCGGCTACATCCGAGCCCCCGGTACCCGGGGCGGCCGACCTGTCACGCCCTGTAACGCACGGCAGCAACGTGCCGATCAAGGACTGTCGCGGCGAGCGCCGCGTAAGGAGGAACGACCGCAGTGGTGCCGACCGACGAGCTCAACGCCCCGGAACAGGTTGCTCCTGCCACTTGGGCAGTGGGGAGTGCCGCGCTGGCCCTCGGCCAGGACCAGCACGGACGCGAGGCGTTGGCGCTCTGGCAGATCAGCGTCGACGGCCGCCCCACCGGTGCGTGGGTCGAGCCGGTGGAGCTGGCATTCGGCGACCGCAACACGGCCCGCCGGCTCCTGACTTGCATCGAGCGACGCGCTCTCACTGGCGCTAACCCCGACATCGTCGGCGATGTCGTGACCAAGCTCAGCGCGACTGCGGAGGTCGACGGCAGCGACCCGTGGTGGGACAAGCACACCTTCCTCGCCCCGGCAGTGTTCGCGGATGTGGTCGATCGCCGCATGAGCTACGAGAAGACCATCGGGAGGCTCAAGGACTCCGGTCGCAAGATCGCCGACCTGGAATGGGCTCGGGAGTTCTCGGCAGAGGCGCTGCCTGCCACCCTCGGGGAGCTGCGGGAGCTGGCGCGGCTCGCCATCCCCGAAGGAGCCCCTGCCGTTGCTGAGGCGTTGACTGTCGCCCACGTCCTGCGGTGGCTTGTCGAGCTGTGGGGTGAGACCGAACAGGTCAAGGGCCGCCGCACCTACATCCAGGAGGAGTACGGGCCGGTTGAGCCGCTTCCACCTACCTGGCGAGTGGCGGTCGCCGTCGCCAACACGAACCGGCTTCCCCTGTGAGCGCGCTTCGCGGCTACGCGGTGATCGACACCGAGACCACCGGCGTCCAGCCCGGGTTTCGGCATCGCATCGCCGAGGTCGCCGTGGTGCACGTAGACCTCGACGGAACCATCACCAACTCCTGGTGCAGCCTGGTCAACCCGGAACGGGACCTCGGCCCCCAGGCCATCCATGGCATCAAGGCCGCCGACGTGCGCCGCGCTCCGCTGTTCGACCAGCTCGTGGGCGACCTCGTCGAGCTCCTCACCGGCCGCGTCGTGGTGGCCCACAACTGGCCGTTCGACGCGATGCACCTACGAGCGGAGTTCGAGCGGCTGGACATCGCCACCCCCTTCTACGCGGGCGCGGGACTCTGCACGATGCGGACCGCCGGGCAGATCCTGCCCTGGTCACGCCGCTCCCTGATCGAATGCTGCGCCGCCGTCGGGCTCCCCGACCGCAGCTGGCATACGGCTTCCGCCGACGCCGAAGCTGCCGCCGAGCTGCTCGGGGTCTTCATCGAGCAAGCTTCGCACCTCCTGCAGCTTTCCGACCTGCACCTCGCGGCCGCGGCATGGGATTGGCCTGAGCTACCTCGTGCCCTCGCCACCCCCGTCCAACGCACGCCCGTTGACTACGTCGCACCGCATTTCCTCGCCCGCCTGATCGACCGGATTCCGCGCAGCGGGGAGCCGATCATCGACGCCTACATGGCGATGCTCGACGGAGCGCTGCTAGACCGCCAGATCTCCGAGAGCGAAGCCGATGGGCTGATCGACCTGGCTCACGAGATGGGGCTGCATAAGACGGAGGTCGTCGAGATACACCGCAGCTACCTGTACGAACTCGGCCGGGCTGCCTGGGCGGACGGCATCCTGACCGCCGAGGAACGACACGATGTCAAGACCGTTGCAGCACTCCTCGGGCTCGACGACCAGGCCGTCGACGAAGCCCTCTCTCCAGAGGCAGACGCAAGCCGGGCCGACCCGGCCGGCGCAAGGATCAACGTTGGCGGGCTGGCTCTGGTCGCCGGCGACCGAGTCGTGCTCACCGGACAGATGCGCCGCGGCCGCGCCGAGATCACGGCCGAAGCGAGGGATGCCGGCCTGACCATGACGACCTCGGTCAGTCGACAGACGAAGGTTGTCGTCGCCGCCGACCCAGACTCGCTATCCGGTAAGGCCAAGAACGCGCGCCTCCTCGGTGTTCCGGTGGTCAGCGAGGAGACGTTCATGCGTGTCCTGGCCGAGCTCCCAAGGTCGAACTGCTGAGCTGCGTACCGAAAGTCTGGTCAGGTCACCCGCTAGATGTGCCTGATTACGTCCCGCCCGTTGCCTCTCACTCCTCGTGAGCTGCTTACCGTGCTGCCGTGAGTGCAGTGCCCTACCCACTCAAACCAATGGCCGCTGTGACCGCGACCGAGCTGCCGGCCGGGGAGAAGTGGGTCTACGAGCCGAAATTCGACGGCTTCCGCTGCCTCGCGTACGCGCCGAACGGCAAGGTGCGGCTGCAGTCGCGCCAGCTGCGTCCGCTCACGTCGTACTTCCCGGAGATCGTCGCCGCTGTCGCAGAGTTGGGCCACGACGTCGTGCTCGATGGCGAGCTCGTCGTTTGGCACCAGGGACGGCTCGACTTCACCGCCCTTCAGCAGCGCCTCCATCCGTCGGCGTCGCGATCGTCGCAGCTCGCAGTTCAGCGGCCGGCAGCGTTCGTCGTCTTCGACCTGCTGGCGAGTAAGGGTCGAGACCGGCGCGCCGAGCCATATGAGGATCGGCGTAGGCGGCTGGAGAAGCTGCTCGAGAATCGCCTGCCGCACGGCCTCGTGCTGATGCCGACCTCGTCGGACATGGGAGTCGCTCGACAGTGGATGCTCGGGCACACAGCCTCGGGGATCGAGGGCGTGGTGGCGAAGCGGCTCGACCAGACGTACCGAGCCGGTGGACGGCCGTGGCGCAAGGTAAAGGCGCGCATGACGGCCGAGGCTGTCGTCGGGGGAGTGCTGGGCTCCATCGGCGAGCCCACGGCGTTGATCGTCGGGCGCTTCAACCAGCGCGGCCGGTTACGCGTCGCAGGACGTACAACGGCGCTCGATGCCTCCGCGCGCCTTCGGCTCCCTTCGCTGCTGGCGGCCGCCAGCAACGAACATCCATGGCCGGACGTCATCCCATCCGCCCGGTTCGGGCAGAGGCCGAGCGAGCCTATCGAGTACGTGCGGGTGCGGCCGGAGGTCGTGGTCGAGTTGGATGTCGACGCTGCCTACGAGCAGGAGCGCTGGCGCCATCCGGTCCGCTTCGTGCGAATACGAGCAGAACTGCATCCGGAAGACCTGCCGTCCTGGCCACGTAGAACCAGCTAGGAGTAGCCCGGCCTCATTCGGCCACATCGAACGACCGAAGGCCTCCGCCGGGCGTTCCGCCCTTCGGAGGGCGACGCGCGCCGGCATTCCGCGCACCAGGTCCTGTGCCAGTCCGCCAGTTTCCGTGTTTGGACCGTTCCCGATCTTGTAGACACCCGGTCGCAGACTGCAGCTGATCGCAGCGGAGGGGATCGCGTGGCGACACGCCGTCAATTCACCCAGGAGTACAAGGATCAGGCCGTTAGCCTTGTCCTCGATTCGGGCCGAACAATCGCCGAGGTGGCGAAAAGTATCGGCGTGCACGAGATGACGTTGGGCAAGTGGGTGAAGAAGGCGCGAGACGCCGGCCGAGTCCCGGACTCTGATCTATCCGAACCGGAACCGGCGAAGCTGGAACGACTCCGCAAGGAGAACGCGGACCTGCGGATGGAGCGGGATTTCGCAAAAAAAGTAGCGACCTGGTTCGCGAAAGAACAGCCGTGAAGTACGCGGCGATCGCGGACTGGGCCGACGAAGGCGAGTACCCGGTCACGTTCATGTGCGCCCAGCTCGGCGTGGCCCGTCAGGGCTATTACCGGTGGCGGGCGAGCGGGCCCTGCGAGCGCGAGCGCACCGACGCCGAGCTCACCGATACCATCCGTGCCATCCACCGCGACCTCCACGGCCACCCCGGCGTGCGCCGAGTGTGGGCCGAACTGGTCGTGCGCGGCTACCGGGTCGCCCGCAAGCGGGTCTGGCGGCTCATGCGGGCCGCGGGCCTGCAAGGACGTCACCCGCGCGCCTGGCGACGTACGACCGTCGCAGGTCTGCGGCCCATCGACGCGCCTGACCTGATCGGGCGCGACTTCACCGCCGAGGCCCCCGACACCCGCTGGTGCGGCGACATTTCCTACGTCGCGACGGTGGACGGCTGGGCCTATATCGCGACTGTCATCGACCTGCACTCGCGCAAGGTCGTGGGCTACGCCGTGGCCGACCACCTACGCACCAGCCTGATCGTCGAGGCCCTCGCCGCCGCGCTGCTCACCCGCCGCCCACCGGCCGGCGTGATCTTTCACAGCGACCGCGGAACGCAATACACCAGCCGGGAGTTCACCGATTTCTGCGCCGTCCACGGCGTCGTCCGCTCGATGGGTCGGCGCGCCATTTGTTTCGACAATGCCGTCGCCGAATCGTTCTTCGCGACCTACAAGAAGGAGCTGATTCACACTCGCCCGTGGAACAGTCTCGCCGAGGTACGGCAGCAGACGTTCCTCTGGATCGAGGACTACTACAATCGCCGTCGACGACACTCGACGCTCGGCTACTTGACTCCCACAGAATACGAGCTAGGGTTCAGAGAACTAACCGACCTGGCAGCCTAAATCGGTGTCACTGAAATCGGGAACACTCCAGTTCCAGTCGCTCAGCTCAGCCGGAGGGTGGTGGGCCGGGGCATCTGTCTGACCGGTGGCGATGTGAATGATCCGGCGGGCGGTGGAACACAGCGTGGTCGGCGTAGCGCTCGTAGAAGCGCGCGAGCCGCTTCTCTAACTTGATCAACCCGTCGGGCGACCGGCCCCGTCAGGGTTCCAAGCCGAAGTCGAGTCCGCGCTGAGGTCCGTCGATGCCGAGTGTGCGCTCGCGTTCTGCCGCGACTTCGAGAGCTGCGGTGGTATGGCGCAGCTCGGGTGCGTCGGGCGCGGGCCTGAGGTAGCGCCAGGCGCTGAGCTCGGGTGCGGCCGCCTGCAGGGTGAGGCGTTCGGCCAGGGTGGCCATCTCGATAGGGCCGATGCCACCGGGCACTGGCGTGATGGCACGCGGGATGTGAGTGGCGCTGGGGTGGACGTCGCCGATCGTCCCGGCGGGCTGCAGGTTCCGATCTGACGCTCGGCGGTGTGAAATAGCAGGTCAGCAGTCTAGCGGGGGGCGGGGGTGGATGCCGGTCCCGCAGCTCGTGCTCGGCTGACTGCGCGAGATCAGTAGAGGCCCGTCGTACCCTTCTCGCAGGGGGAGTGGAGGTGGCGATCATGACGGTGACCGCGGACTCGGTGAGCGAGCGGTTCCTGCCGTTGTTCGACCCGGCCGAGGCGCTCCCGCCAACGGGGGCGCTCGAGGTCTACTTCGAGACGCCGGTGTCGCTGGGGATGCTGCTGACCTTCGCGGAAGAGCGTGGGTATCGAGAGCTGACGGAGGCGGCCGTCAGGGCGCACGCGGAAGCGGTCCGCGATCTGCTCTGGTCGCTCGCTCGGAACGTGCACCTGAAGGTGGGGGAGCACACCGGGATCCCGGGCCGGCCGTCGATGGGCCGCTACCTTCCCGGGCGGATCCCGTTGACGGTGGTCTCCCACACCCACGTCCCGGACTGCACCGACGTGGCACGGTTCCACGATCACGTCTTCATCGGCCGTCGTGGTATCGCCGACGTGGATGGTCGGTGGTGGCCGATCGACCTCGACAGCCTCCACAAGAACATCCGCGTTCAGGCCGTCACCTACAACGCCGCACTCAAGAAGTACCTGCGGGACGTGTGGGGGATGAGATGGTCCGATCCGGCGGAGCGCACGTGGATGGGCTTCGACGAGCTCGTCGAGCCCAACTTCGCTCCGAGCGTCGCCGACTATCCGCGCCGGCTCTGTCCCTACGGCTACGGCCAGTCCTCCGACCGCTTGAACGTCGTCGACATCCTCGAACGTCTCTAACCAGGACTCACCTTGGAGGCCCAGGCGCCGCAGGCCGGGCCTTCGCCCTGATCACCAGCTGTGGGACAGCCCGGGGGCGTTGTTCCGGCGGGGGTCATGAGGTCCGTCCGGGCCGCTGGTGATCCGCTGGGCGGCGCCCGCAGCAGGTCGTCTGACGGATCGCGTCCCTGCGCGACCGACTCCATCGCCGCGGCGATCGAGAGTGCGACGTCTTGTCCGCGCATACCTGCATAGGTGTCGGCGATCGCGTGTCGCCGCAGCTGATACGCACCCTGCTCGAGTAGTTCCCGCGCGGCACGCTGCCGCCCAAAGGCTCGGTCGGCGCCCTGTCGACTGTGATGTCTCAGGACATGGGTGACAGTTCTGCATCAGGACATCGGTGTCAGTTGGTGTGTCAGGACTTCGGTGACGCTCCCGGATTCCTCGGACGGGTTCCGCGGGGTCGGCCGTTGCCGACGTAGCGGATGCCGGGAGCGGGCCTGCTGCGCTCGGCGAGGATCTCGCCTTCGAGGTCCGTGACGATGATCTTGTCGCCGGGCTGGTCGCCGTCGCTGACGACGAGGACCTGTTCAAACGCGTGGGCGACATCGACCTTGTAGAACACCTTGTCGATGTGGACGACTCCGGCGGAGCTCACCGTTCGGAGGCGTGTGCCGGCGGGAAGGCCTGCGGGCGGGGTCGGTCGGGGCCGCAGGGCGGGGACCGGCGGCTTGTAGACGGGCCGGTCCGGCTTGGGGCGGGGTGGATCGGCCTTAGGGGTCGCCTCCCACGCGGCCAACGGCGTGATCCGCCCGGGGAGCCCTTGGTGAGGGCGCTCGGTGTTGTAGATGTGGTCGAACGCGTCGATCTGGGCCTGGAGCTGCGCGAGTGTGGCGGCCAGCGGTTGCTTGTCGAGGTAGCGGAACAGGGTCTGGTGGAAGCGTTCGTTCTTGCCCTGGGTTGTCGGCTTGTGTGGCTTGCCGGTGATTGCCTCGGTGCCCAGCGCGGCGACATGTGCGACGAGCCGGCCGATCAGGCCGCGACGCGACGGGTTGAGCGCGAGCCCGTTGTCGGACAGCAGCCGTTGAGGCACGCCGTGGGCGGCCACGGCCTTATCGAAGACCGCGATCGCGTCCTTGGCGGTCTCAGCGGCCGCGGCGTGGGAGGCGACCGCGTAGCGGGAGTGGTCGTCGATGAGCTGGAAGATCACGCACTTGCGTCCACCGGTCAGCACATACTCGGTGGCGTCGAGCTGCCAGCAGGCGTTCGGCGCCGGGTAGACGAACCGCCGCCACGCCGAGCGGGGCTTCTTCCTCGGCTCCGGCCGGGCGACACCGGTCTCGCGGAAGATTCGCGCCAGCGACGCCGTCGAGGGCACCGCGACCAGGCCCATCGCGCGCATCTTCTCGTGAACACTGATCGGGCCGTGGTCCAACCCGGACGCCTCAAGCGCGGCCCGCACCGCGACGGCCTGGGCCTTGACCTGCTCGGTCAGCAGCGACGGGCTCGACCTCGGCCGCCTGGACTTGGGCTCGAGCACTGCCGCGGGTCCCTCAGTTCGAGCGCGCTTACGCAGTTCGTAGAACGACTTGCGCGAGATGCCGTGCTCGGCGCAGAACGTCGAGACAGCCCCCCGCGGTGCGTCGTCAGGCCACTGCGAGATCGCAAGGCGCACACGGGGGTCGATGGGTTCATGGGCAGCCACCGCGGCAGCCTCGCGGCAGAAGTGTCACCACCAAGAACACCAGAAGTGTCACCGATGTCCTGACACAGAATCGTCACCGATGTCCTGAGACATAACACGGCGCCCTGTCGACTCACCAGGCAAGTACCGAACATAGGTTCGATTC